>NZ_JBDPMI010000035.1:0-90201 GCF_039871555.1 Streptomyces sp. B5E4 | reverse complement strand
CCGCACCCCCCGCACCCGCCCCACCTTCACGACGTACCGGCTCAACACCCCGCCACACCCGCACTGTCAGACCACCCGCCTACCCTTGGGCGGGCGTGAGGGAAGAACCGCACGCACAGGGCACTGTCAGACCAGCCGCATACCCTCGGGCGGGCGTGAGGGAAGAACTGGACACGACTGGACACGAGAGGGGAACAAGAGGGCACGAACGGGCCGGACGGTCCAACCCCCGAACCGCCCCGCCCACACGCTCACCCACCCCACAACCACGCCCACCCAAACCCCGCCACCCTCACGCACCCACGCCAGGGTTACGGGTAGTGAGGGGTACCGTCCCTCCCACCGTCGCGTACCTTTCAGCGTGTACACACCTCTGACCTGGCCAACTACGCACACCCCGGGCCAGATTCGAGGGCATGACCGCACCCTCCACGCCACACCCGCTCCCCCCGCCCGTCACCGTACGTGTGTTCAGTCAGCGTTTCAGCTCCACCCCGCTCGGGGCGCGGCTGGCGCGGCACCTCACGATCGTGCAGCTCCACTCCTGGGGTGTGCCGCAGACCGCCACCGTCTGCGACGCCGCCGCCGTCGTCGCCGAACTGGCGGCGAACGCCGTGACCCACGGCCGCGTGCCCGGACGGGACTTCGAGCTGCGGCTTTCGCTCCTCGGGCAGTCCATCCGGATCGAGGTCTCCGACGCCCTGGGGCGGCGCCCGCCCGGTCCGGAGCAGGTGGGCGCGATGCCCGTACCCGAGGGGGAATCCGGGCGGGGGCTGCTGCTCGTCGACATGCTGGCGGACCGGTGGGCGGTGCTGGACCGGGTGCCGGTCGGCAAGACGGTCCGCGCCGAACTCGATCTGTCCGGCTAGCGGCTGCGGCTTTTTCCGGACAGATCCCGCTTCTTCTCCTCCCTTCGGCCGGGAAGAAAGCGACAATGCACCCAAGGCCGGGAGGGGGTGCCGCGGCATGGTTGCGGAGCGTGGTTTCCGCCGGGATCCGATCGGCTTCGTCGAAAGGGCTGCCCGAGCCCACGGGGCTCCCTTCCGATTACCCGGTGGGGCGTTGTGCGTCGCCGATCCCGGGAACGCGGTGCAGGTGCTCCGGGACAACGGCCGGCGGTACGAGGAGGTCACCGAGTTTCTGCGGCCCCGCGGTGGGCGGCTTGCCGACCCCGTGACGCAGGTGGCCGTGGGGCGTGCGGCGCGGCGGGTGCTGCGGGCCCGACTAGCCGGCCGCGAGAACCTGTTCGCGCAGGTCGTCGCGGGGTTGGGCGAGGATTCAAGGTGGCCGCACGCCGGTCACGTGATGGTGCACGATGCCCTCGCCGACGTGCTGCTGCACCCGGACAGCAGCCCGCGGCTGCGTCACCTCATGGCACGGTGCGTCCGCCGGCACGACGTTCTGATCCGCTCGTCCAACCCCCCGGCCCGGGTGCCGCAGCACCTGCTGCGCGCACGGCTGAACCGTGCGGTGGCCGAAGAGGTGCGGATACGCCGGCGGGCGGACAGCGCCACCGGTGTGCGCCCGGCGGCGCCGAAGGACCTGCTGGAGGCGGTCCGTACGGCGACGCCCGCGGACACCGACGCGCTGGAGATCGCCGGCGCATACGTCCAGTTGTTCCGCACCAGCGTGGCCCCCGTCGCCCATGTCGTCGCGTGGACGCTGCTGCTCGCCGCCCACGCCGGGGTCGACCTCGCCGCCGTACGCCCGGACCGGGCCGTGCGCGAAGCCCTCCGCCTCTGGCCCGTCGCCTGGCTGCTCACCCGTACAGTACGGCTGCCCCACGAGGTGGCGGGCACCGCGGTGGCGCCCGGGGAGACCGTCGCGGTCTGCGTGTACCTCCTGCACCGGAACGAGGACGTCTGGCCGGAGGCGAACCGCTTCCGGCCCGACCGCTGGGCCCACGACACCGCCCGCGGGGCGTTCCTGCCCTTCGGCGCCGGGCCGCGCGCGTGCACGGGCGGCTCGATCGCCCTCGACGTGGCGAACGCCCTGGTGGCCGCCCTCTCCCACGGGTCCCGTCTCGTCGTGCACGGCGGCTCGGCCCGCCCGCGGGTGCAGGGGATCATCACCCCGCCCGACTTCCGGCTGTACCGCCGGGCGACCATCGCGTCCTCCGCTCAGGCGGTCGTTTCGAGCGACGACGGGAGGTGAGGAGCATGCGCAAGTTCATCCGGCGTCTTCAGAACGTGACGGCCAAGCAGGCATGGCGCATCTGGTGAGGTGAAAGACCTGGCCGCGCTCCGCAGAGGGGCGCGGCCGGCACAGTCAGGGGCATCTCATGAAGGACGTACGGGTCCGTCTCGCGGCTGCCGCCGACCGGGCCGTCCTGGAAAGACTGTGGCTGATGTGCTGTCACGACATGACGGAGTTCGGCGGCCAACTGCCCGACCCCGACGGGACATTCCAGAGCCGAACGATACGGACGGCGTTGACCGACCCCGGCTGGATCCCCTACCTCCTGACGCTGCGCGGGCGCCCGGCCGGACTTGCGCTCGTGGAAGTCCTGTCCGGCCCGACGCACGTGCTGAGCGCGTTCTTCGTGGTGCGCGGGGCACGGAGATCGGGGGTCGGGCTGCGTGCCGTGCGGCAGGTCGTGTCCCGACACCCGGGGCCGTGGGAGGTCGCCTTCCAGGACGGCAACCCCGCCGCGGGCTGCTTCTGGCGCCGTGTCGCCGCCGAGGTCGCCGGCGATGCCTGGGTCGAGGAACGCAGGCCCGTGGCGGATCGGCCCGGGGCGCCGCCCGACGTCTGGATCTCGTTCGACGCCCGTGCGTGACGCTACGGCTGGTGCCGCTTCGGGTCGGTGCGCACGTGGGTACGTACGCCCTGCATGTCGAAGAGGATCAGCAGCTCGACCGTCCCGCCGTCGGCACTGCCCGGCCAGTGCGGCACGGAGGTGTCGAACTCGGCGGCCTCGCCGGGCGGCAGCGTCAGGTCGCGCCGGCCGAGGACCAGGCGCAGGCGGCCGTTCAGGACGTAGGGCGAGCGGGAGCAGTAGTTCCAGGGTCGCGCGGCGCTGGCCGTTCTCCAGCCGGGACAGAGCGCTCTTCGACACGCCGGTCGTCGCGGCGAGGTCGGCGAGGGTGATGCCGCGCTCGCGGTGCAGCGTGCGCAGGCGGGGGGCCCACCGCGTCGAGCACGTCCGCCGTCGATCCGCCGTCCACGGGACGAGCTTGCCACAACCGCAAGAAACCTCGCGGTCGGCGGGCCGCCCGCCGACACTGAGCGCACACCCGCAGCCCGCTGCCCGCTGCCCGCTGCCCGCTGAGAGGAGCGCCACCATGGCCACCGCATCCCACCGCAGGGACACCCCGCCGCCCCGTACCGGAGCCACGGAGGCCGAGACGCTGCGCGGGTTCCTCGACTACCTGCGCACGTCGATCGCCGCGAAGGTCGAGACCGCGCCGGAACCGCAGGTGCGGACGGCGGGAGTCCCGTCGGGTACGAACCTGCTGGGCCTGCTGCACCACCTCACGTACGTCGAGCGCGCGACGTTCCTGGGCGAACGGGTCACCGACTGGCCGTCGACGTTCGAAGCCCCGGCGGCGTCGGCGGTGGCGGAGATCGTCGCGGGTTACCGCGAGGCGATCGAGGGCGCGAACCGGGTCCTGGACGGCTGCACGGACCTGGGCGCGCAGGTACCGGGACGGGGCGGGAAGGCGCCGAGCGTACGCTGGGCGCTGACGCACATGATCGAGGAAACGGGCCGCCACGCGGGCCACGCGGACATCCTCCGCGAACACATAGACGGCGCCACAGGCCGCTGACCGGAGCGCGGCGCGGGGCGGGTTGAGGGCAGGGCGCTCGTGGGCGAGCGCTCAGGCGGCGGTGACGTCGATGCAACGTCGTCACGCCCCGGTCGAGGCGGACCGGATCAACGTCTACGAGCGGTGGGAGACCGACGAGGACCTGCTCCGCTTCCGCGGCACCGGCCCGGACGCCGAACAGTCCGTCCGCATCCTCGACGCCGAGGTGCACAAGTACCGCATCTCCGGCATCGAAGCCCCGTAGCGGAAGGCACGCCCGCGGCCCGCGACATCCGCACACCCGCACGCAGGGTGACGACCCGACACGGTGTGTCATCACGTATGGGAGTATGGGTTCATGGGTATGGTGAGCCATATGAAGACCACCGTCGACATCTCCGACGCGCTGCTGACCGAGGCGCGCCGGACGGCCCGGCGCAAAGGAACCACCCTGAAGGCCCTCATCGAGCAGGGCCTGCGCGCCGTCCTGGACGAAGAGGCCGACCGCGCCGCCTTCACTCTGCGGGACGCCAGCGTGACGGGCGACGGGCTGCAGCGGGACGTGCGCGGGGCGAGCTGGGACGAGATCCGCGACCTCGCCTACGGGGACCGGGCGTGATCGCCCTCGACACCAACGTCCTCGTCTACGCCCACCGCGCGGACAGCCCGTTCCACGACGCGGCCGCGGCCGCCGTGCGGGGGCTCGCCGAGGGGTCGGCCCCGTGGGCGCTGCCGTGGCCGTGTCTGCACGAGTTCTTCTCCGTCGCCACCCACCCGCGCATCTACCAGCCGCCGAGCACCACCGAGCAGGCGCTGACCCAGATCGACGCCTGGCTCCAGTCCCCCACCGCCGTCCTCCTCGCCGAGGGCACCGGGTACTGGCCCGTGCTCCGCGAGGCGCTGGAGCAGGGCAAGGTCGCCGGGCCGATGGTGCACGACGGGCGGGTCGCCGCACTGTGCCGGATGCACGGCGTACGGGAACTCTGGTCCGCAGACCGTGACTTCAGCCGGTTTCCCGGTGTCCGGGTGCGCAATCCCCTCCAGGGGTGACGCCCGTACCCACCCCCGCTCCCGTCCCTACGAGTCCAGGATCGTCGTCAGCAGTTCCCCCACCCACGCCAGCAGTTCGCGGCCCTTCAGCGGCTGGGCACCCAGCTGCTTCGGCTTCGGGCGGTCCACCAGGATCTGGTTCAGCGCCGGCTTCACCACCGCGCCCGGGTACAGCCGCTTCAGGCGCAGTTCCTGCGACTCCCGCAGCGTCACCGGGCTGAAGCGGATGCGGGTGCCCTGCAGGGTGATGTCCGCGACGCCGCAGGCGCGGGCCAGCATGCGCAGGCCCGCGACCAGCAGGAGGTTCTCGACCGGCTCCGGGAGGGGGCCGTAGCGGTCGGTGAGTTCCTCGCGGACCGCGCGGATGTCGTCTTCCGACGTCACCGAGGCGATCGCGCGGTACGCCGCCAGGCGCAGCCGTTCGCCCGGGGCGTAGTCGTGCGGGACGTGGGCGTCGACCGGCAGCTCGATCTTGACCTCCGGCGGCGGCGCCTCCGCTGCTCTTCCGTCGGCTCCCCCCATCGTCGCGCGGTAGTCGGCGACGGCCTCGCCGACCATCCGGACGTACAGGTCGAAGCCGACGCCCGCGATGTGGCCCGACTGCTCGCCGCCCAGCAGGTTGCCCGCGCCGCGGATCTCCAGGTCCTTCATCGCCACGTACATGCCGGCGCCCATCTCCGTGTGCTGCGCGATGGTGGCGAGCCGTTCGTGCGCGGTCTCCGTCAGCGGCTTCTCCGGCGGGTACAGGAAGTACGCGTAGCCCCGCTCGCGGCCGCGGCCCACGCGCCCGCGCAACTGGTGGAGCTGCGAGAGGCCGAAGGTGTCGCCGCGCTCGACGATGAGGGTGTTGGCGTTGGAGATGTCGATGCCGTTCTCCACGATCGTGGTGGAGACCAGCACGTCGAACTTCTTCTCCCAGAAGTCGACCACCACCTGCTCCAGCGCCGATTCCGACATCTGCCCGTGCGCCGTGGCGACCCGCGCCTCCGGCACGGCCTGCCGCAGCCGGGCGGCGGCGCGGTCGATGGACTCCACCCGGTTGTGGATGTAGAAGACCTGGCCCTCGCGGAGCAGTTCGCGGCGGATGGCGGCGCCGATCTGCTTCTCCTCGTACGGGCCGACGAAGGTCAGCACCGGGTGCCGCTCCTCCGGCGGGGTGGTGATCGTCGACATCTCGCGGATGCCGGTGACCGCCATCTCCAGCGTCCGCGGGATGGGGGTGGCGGACATCGTCAGCACGTCGACGTTGGCGCGCAGCTTCTTCAACTGCTCCTTGTGCTCCACGCCGAAGCGCTGCTCCTCGTCCACGATGACCAGGCCCAGGTCCTTGAACCGGGTGTCGGACGAGAACAGCCGGTGCGTGCCGATGACGATGTCCACCGAGCCCTCGCGCAGTCCGTCGAGCACGGCTCTGGCCTCGGTGTCCGTCTGGAATCTGGACAGCGCCCGCACCACCACGGGGAACTGCGCGTACCGCTCGGAGAACGTGCCCATGTGCTGCTGCACCAGCAGCGTCGTCGGTACGAGGACGGCGGCCTGTTTGCCGTCCTGCACCGCCTTGAACGCCGCCCTGACCGCGATCTCCGTCTTGCCGTACCCGACGTCGCCGCAGACGAGGCGGTCCATGGGGATCGGCTTTTCCATGTCCTCCTTGACCTCGGTGATGGTGGACAGCTGATCCGGCGTCTCCACGTACGGGAACGCGTCCTCCAGCTCGCGCTGCCACGGGGTGTCCTCCGCGAAGGCGTGGCCGGGGGCGGCCATGCGCGCCGAGTAGAGCTTGATGAGGTCGGCGGCGATCTCCTTGACGGCCTTCTTCGCCCGGGACTTGGTCTTCGCCCAGTCGGAGCCGCCCAGCCGGTGCAGCGTGGGGGCCTCGCCGCCGACGTACTTGGTGACCTGGTCGAGCTGGTCGGTGGGGATGTACAGCCGGTCACCGGGCTGGCCACGCTTGGCGGGGGCGTACTCCACCAGCAGGTACTCACGGGTGGCGCCCTGGACTGTGCGCTGCACCATTTCCAGGTACCGGCCGACGCCGTGCTGCTCGTGCACGATGTAGTCGCCGGCCTGGAGGGTCAGCGGGTCGATCTGCTTGCGCCGCCGCGCGGGCATCCGCGCGCCCTCGCGGCCGGCGGCCTTCTGCCCGGACAGGTCGGTCTCGGTGAGCACCGCGAGGCGCAGGCCGGGGGCGACGAAGCCGTGGTCCAGCTCGCCGCAGGAGACGTGCACGACGGACGGCGCGAGGGTGTCGGGGGCGAGGTCGGCGTCGAGGCGGGCGGCGATGCCCTCGCCGCCCAGGACCTCGGCGGTGCGCTGCGCAGGGCCGTGGCCCTCGGTGAGGTAGACCACGCGCCAGCCGTCGGCAAGCCAGCCCTTGGTGTCGGCGAGCGCGCGGGCGGTGTCCCCCCGGTACACCTCCGGGGCGTTCAGGCCCAGCTCCAGGGATGGGGCCTCCCCGGGCCCCCAGGGCCCAGGGGACTCGTCCTCAAGCTCGGCGTCCGCGGAGAAGGGGCTGACCGACCACCACATCATGCCCAGCTCGCGCGCGTGCTCGCGGACGTCGGCGATGCCCCACAGCGAGGCCCGGCCCAGCAGCTCCAGGTCGATCGGCGCCTCGCCGCCGCCCGCGGAGGCGGCCCAGGACGCCTGGAGGAACTCCTGTGACGTGGCGACCAGGTCCGCGGCGCGGGTGCGCACCCGCTCGGGGTCGCAGGACACCGCCATGCTGCCGGCCGGCAGCACGTCGAGCAGCAGCTCCATGTCGTCGACGAGGACGGGCGCCAGGGACTCCATGCCCTCCACCGCGATGCCCTCGGCGATCTTCCCCAGCATCTCGCCGAGCTGCGGGTGGCGGACGGCGAGGTCGGCGGCCCGGGCCCGTACGGAACCGGTCAGCAGCAGCTCGCGGCACGGCGGCGCCCACAGGCCGTGCTCGGCTACCTCCAGGGAGCGCTGGTCGGCGACCTTGAAGTAGCGGATCTCCTCGATGTCGTCGCCCCAGAACTCCACCCGCAGGGGATGCTCCTCGGTGGGCGGGAACACGTCGAGGATCCCGCCGCGCACCGCGAACTCGCCGCGCTTCTCCACCAGCTCCACCCGGCTGTACGCAGCCGCCCCCAGCGCCTGCACCGTCTCTTCCAGGTCGGCGGTCCGGCCGCTGCGCAGCGCCACGGGCTTGAGGTCGCCGAGCCCCTTGACCTGCGGCTGGAGCACGGAGCGTACCGGTGCGACGACGACGGAGACCGGGCCGGTGGCCGCGTCGTCGGGGTCCGGGTGGGCCAGGCGGCGGAGCACGGCGAGGCGGCGGCCGACGGTGTCGGAGCGGGGCGACAGCCGCTCGTGCGGCAGGGTCTCCCAGGCCGGGTACTCCACCACGGCGTCCTCGCGGCCCGGCGGCATCAGCGAGCGCAGCGCGGCGGCCAGGTCCTCGGCCTCGCGGCCGGTGGCGGTGACGGCGAGCACCGGGCGCCGGGTACGCGCGGCGAGCGCCGCGAGCGCGAAGGGGCGGGCGGCGGGCGGGCCGACGAGGTCGACCTGCGGCCGCGCGCCGCCTTCCGCGGCGGTCACCGCCTCGGCGAGTGCGGGGTCGCGGACGACGGCGTCGAGCAGGCCGTGCAGGCTCATGGGGCATCCGCTCCGGGTGGCTGGGTGCTGGGTGGATGGGCAGGCGGCCGGCGCCGCGGGCAACGCGAACAGCCCGAGGCGGCGAACGCCCCGGGGGTCTCCAGCGTACGACGCCCCGCCGACACCTCGCGCCCAGGCAGCCAGACGGCCACCACGGCTCCGCACCCGCCGGCCCGGCCGCCCCGGCCGCAGCACCGCCCGGCGCCCTCGCCCGGCGCCCGGACCGCCCCCGGGCCCGTACCCCCGCCCGGCCCGCGCCCCCAGCCAGAAGCCGCAGGTGCCGCCGTGGAACCCCGACCTCCGGGCCGTACCGCCCCCGCGCTCCCCTAAGGGCCCGCCCCCGCCGGAAAGCAGGGGCCGGCTCCTCCGTCCGGCCGACGGGACCGCCCGCGAGGCTTTCTAGCCTGGTCAGGCAGGTCGACGGCGGAGACGGAGGGCCGGGCGGGGGGTCCTTCCCCAGTACCGGGGTGGGGATATCCCCACACCCGATACGGCGCCAGGCACCAGGGATTTCCCGGCCCCCGCTCACGAGACTCGTACACACGACGAAACAGCGCCGCAGCAGCGGCGCAGACAGGTTCCGCAGGGCGGTTTCGCAGGGCGGTTCCCAGACGAAGGAGACACGACTGTGACTACGGCTGTAGCGACGCGCACGGCCGTCGCCGCACGAGCGCGACAGGTGACCAAGGCGTACGGCTCGGGGGAAACGCGGGTCCTCGCTCTCGACAACGTCGATGTGGACATCGCCCGGGGCCAGTTCACCGCCATCATGGGGCCCTCGGGCTCCGGCAAGTCGACCCTCATGCACTGCCTCGCCGGCCTCGACACGGTCACGGCAGGCCGCATCTGGATCGACGAGACCGAGGTCACCGGGCTGAAGGACAAGAAGCTGACCCAGCTGCGGCGCGACCGCGTGGGCTTCATCTTCCAGGCGTTCAACCTCCTGCCCACCCTCAACGCCCTGGAGAACATCACGCTGCCCATGGACATCGCCGGTCGCAAGCCCGACCGCGAGTGGCTGCAGCGCGTGGTGGACACCGTGGGCCTGGCCGACCGGCTCAAGCACCGCCCGAGCCAGCTCTCCGGCGGTCAGCAGCAGCGCGTCGCGGTGGCGCGGGCGCTCGCTTCCCGGCCGGAGATCATCTTCGGCGACGAGCCGACCGGCAACCTCGACTCCCGCGCCGGCGCCGAGGTCCTCGGCTTCCTGCGCCGCTCCGTGGACGAGCTGGGCCAGACCATCGTGATGGTCACCCACGACCCGGTCGCCGCCGGCTACGCCGACCGCGTCCTGTACCTCGCCGACGGCCGCATCGTCGACGAGATGTGGAACCCCACCTCCGAGCAGGTCCTCGACCGGATGAAGTCCTTCGACGCGCGGGGCCGGGTGGCCTGACATGACCGTCTTCAAGACCTCCATGCGCAACTTCTTCTCCCATAAGGGACGCATGGCGCTCTCCGCCGTCGCCGTCGTGCTGTCGGTGGCGTTCGTGTGCGGCACGCTCGTCTTCTCCGACACCATGACCACCACCTTCGACCGGCTCTTCAAGGCATCCGCCTCCGACGTCCGGGTCAGCCCCAAGGCCGCGGACAACGACGACGGCGACTGGGGCCGCAAGCCCCAGCCGACGCTGCCGGCCGCGGACCTGGCGCGCGTCGAGAAGGTCGACGGCGTCAAGGCCGCCGACGGCGAGGTGGCCAACGACGCCATCACCGTCGCGGACGCCGACAACGACAATCTCGGCTCCGACACCGGCGCCCCCACCATCGGCACCAACTGGGACCCGCTGGAGCTGAAGGCCGTCGAGATCACCTCGGGCCACGAGCCGCGCGGGCCCACCGAGGTCGTCATCGACGCCGACGCCGCCGACAAGCACGGCGTGGAGATCGGCGACGAGATCCGGACGATCGCCGACCCCGGCTCGTTCACCACCGAGGTCGTCGGCATCGCCACCTTCAAGATCACCAACCCGGGCGCGACGATCGTCTACTTCGACACCGCGACCGCGCAGGAGAAGCTCCTCGGCAAGCCCGGCGTCTTCTCCTCGATCAACCTCACCGCCGACCCCGGCGTCTCCAACGAGGCGCTGAAGGCCGACGTCCGGAAGGCCACGGCCGACTCCGCCGAGCCCCTCAAGGTGCAGACGAAGGACGAGGTCGTCGAGGAGAACAAGGACGACCTCGGCAGCTTCATGGACGTCATGAAGTACGCCATGCTCGGCTTCGCCGGCATCGCCGTCCTCGTCGGCATCTTCCTCATCGTCAACACCTTCTCCATGCTCGTCGCCCAGCGCACCCGCGAGCTGGGGCTGCTCCGGGCCATCGGGTCCAGCCGCCGCCAGGTCAACCGCTCCGTGCTCGTCGAAGCGCTGCTCCTCGGCGTCATCGGCTCGGTCCTCGGCGTCGGCGCCGGCATCGGCATCGCCGTGGGACTGATGAAGCTCATGGGCGCGGTCGGCATGGAGCTGAACACCGCCGATCTGACGATCAACGCCACCACGCCCGTCGTGGGCATCGTCCTCGGCGTCGTCGTCACCGTGCTCGCCGCGTGGCTGCCGGCCCGCCGGGCGGGCAAGGTCTCGCCGATGGCCGCGCTGCGCGACGCCGGCACGCCGGGCGACCGCAAGGCCGGTGCCGTACGGACCGCGCTGGGCGTGCTGCTCACCGCGGGCGGCGGCGGTCTGCTCTTCCTCACCTCCCGCGTCGACGAGGCCGCCGACGGCGCGATGTACCTCGCGGGCGGCGTGCTGCTGTCCCTGCTGGGCTTCATCGTCTTCGCACCGGTGCTGGCCGGTCTGCTGGTACGGGCCCTCGCGGCCGGTGTACTTCGGATCTTCGGCCCGGTGGGGCGCATGGCCGAGCGCAACGCGCTGCGCAACCCGCGGCGTACCGGGGCGACCGCCTCGGCGCTGATGATCGGTCTTTCGCTGGTCGCCTGTCTGTCGGTGGTCGGGTCCTCCATGGTCGCCTCGGCGACGGAGGAACTGGACAAGTCGGTGGGCGCGGACTTCATCATCCAGTCCGACATGGGCCAGCCGATCGTCCCGGAGGCCGCGAAGGTCCTCGACGACGCACCGCACATGGAGCACGTCACGCACTACAAGGCGCTCGACGCGGACCTGACGCTGCCGGACGGCAAGACCGTCGAGGAGTACAGCCTGACGGCCGCCTCCGCGACGTACGCGCAGGACCTCAGGACCGAGACCGTACGCGGCGAACTGGCCGACGCCTACAAGAAGGACAGCATGTCCGTCGGCGAGGACTTCGCCAAGGACCACGGGCTGAAGCTCGGCGACACCCTCACGGTCGACTTCGCCGACGGCGGCACCGCGGAGCTGACGCTGCGCGCCGTCACCTCCTCCGAGACCACGCTCGACTCGGGTGCGGCGTATCTGAACCTGACCACGGCGCGGGACTACATCAAGGCGGGCGACCTGCCGCGCAACGACATCATGTTCGGCAAGGCCGAGGACGGCCAGGAGGAGACCGCGTACGCGGCGCTGAAGAAGGCGATGGACCCGTACCCGCAGTACCAGGTGCGCGACCAGACCGACTTCAAGCAGACCCTGAAGGACCAGGTGGGCCAGATGCTCAACCTCGTCAACGGGCTGCTGGCGCTGGCGATCATCGTGGCGGTCCTCGGCGTCGTCAACACCCTGGCCCTGTCGGTGATCGAGCGGACCCGGGAGATCGGGCTGGTGCGCGCGATCGGGCTGTCGCGCAGGCAACTGCGCCGGATGATCCGGCTGGAGTCCGTGGTGATCGCCCTGTTCGGTGCGCTGCTCGGGCTCGGGCTCGGGCTGGCGTGGGGCACGGCGGCGCAGCAACTGCTGGCGCTGGAGGGCCTGAAGGTGCTCGACATCCCCTGGCCGACGATCGGGGTGGTGTTCGCGGGCTCGGCGGTCGTCGGGTTGTTCGCGGCGCTGGTCCCGGCGTTCCGGGCGGGCCGGATGAACGTGCTGAACGCCATCGCGACCGAGTAGCGGCGGTACGCGGTGGAGGGGCCCGGCGAAGCTTGGTGGGCGTTCGCCGGGCCCCGAGCCCGTTCCCGGTACGGGAGTATCCGGAACGGGCGGTCTTCGCGGAGCCGCCGGGGGCGGCTCCCGTACGGGCCGGCGGCCCCACGGGGGTGGGACGCCGGCCCTCTGCCGTTGCCGGCCTCAGTTGCCGATCGCCGTCGCCGGCTTCCGTCGGCGGCCTCTGTTGCCGGACCGGCGGCTGCTACGGGGTCCAGACGATCGGCTTGTCCTCGTAGTCGTCCTCCTCGTACGAGGCGCCCGCGACGGCGGCGCCGGGCCCGGCGCCCTGCACCCGCTTCGTCTCGTACGAGGCGCCCGCCTCGGCGAACTCGTCGGGCGCCACGCCCTCCGCGCAGCCCTCGACGTCCGCGCCGAAGACCGTGGCCCCCGTCTCGCCGCCGTCCGCGGTGGTGCCGACGAGGTCCGGCGGGTACGAGCCGCCGAGGTCGCTGCCGTCCGCGTTCTCGATCGTGTACTCGACGCAGAACGGCGTGATGTCCGCGTCGCCGTTCTCCCCGAGCGCGGCGTCGAAGGCCGCCTTGTCCACGTCCGACACCCCGGTGACGGTGATCCCGATGTGGCCGGTGGCGCCCGCCCTGTCGTACGGGACGACCGCCTGCTCGCCGATCTTCAGCTTCGTCCCCGGCGGCGTCACCTCGACCTCCTTCGGCGCGGCGGCCGGGCTCTCCTCCTCCGCGGCCTCCGGCTCCGACTCCGGCTCCGGCGCCGCCTCCTGCGAGGACTCCTGGTCCGCGGCGGAGGAGTCGGAGTCGTCGTCCGAGCAGCCGGTGAGGGCGAGCGCGGCGGCGCTGACCGCCGCCAGCACTGTCATGCGAGTTCGGTTCACTGGGGGTTGCCTTTCGACATGCGCGGTGGCGCGCGCGGTCTCCCGTGCTGGTCGTGCATGAGAGGCATGCAAGCAAGGACACGAGCGGTCACCGCACGCGCAGATTCGTGTCCCGACCCACGGTGGCAGGTGTGCCACGGGTAGGTCATTGACGCTCTGAGGACACTTCCTTGACGATGCGTGCACTGCGGCGCGGTGCGCGTGCCGGGGACCCCGCCCGGTAAAGAGCGGGTAAACGCATGCTCTAGGCTCGGGTGCCTGCCTCGGGGGGCAGACGGGGGTGGGGCGTGATCGGGGGCGAGTTCCGCACCGACGACGTGCCGGAAGGCGAGCGTTTCGCGTACTGGCATGACCGGATGTGCCGGGAGATGCCGGGGTTCAGCTTCCTGGCCACGGGCGCGGACGGCCGGGCGGGCTCCGGATTCCTCGCCGAGGAGCTGGAGATCGGCCTCGGCGGGTTGTGGGTCGCATCCCGTCGGCTCTCCCCGATGGACATCGTCCGCAGCTCCGCCGACACCGGCGACAATGCTTACCAGCTCCTGGTACCCGTGGAGGGCACGCTGTACGCGGACTGGGACGGCCGCACCGTCGTCTCCCGGCCGGGCGCCGTGTACTTCAACGACGTGACCCGGCTCGACACCGTCGGCCTCCGCGCCTCGGACGACCGCGGCCACTTCCACGCGCTGACCGTCGACATCCCGAAGGACACCCTCACACTCCCGACGGGAAGCCTCGGGCGGCTCGTCGGCCAGGACCTCCCCGGCGACGAGGGCCCCGGCGCGCTCCTGACCGGGGTCGTCAGCCACGTACTGAGCAGCGCCGCCGCCTACCGCCCCAGCGACACCGCCCGGCTGGGCACCGCCGTGCTGGACCTGGTGCACGCCTACCTGGCCCACCAGTTGGAGTCGAAGACGGCGGCGGCGCTGGACCCCGAGCACCGGCAGCACGCCCTGCTGGTACGCGTCGTGGACTTCATGCGCCACCGGCTCGCGGACCCGGAGCTGACCCCGCAGCAGGTGGCGGACGCCCACCACATCTCCGTCAGCTACCTGCACCGGATCTTCCGCGCGCACACCGAGGGCCGCCAGACGGTCGCGGGCTGGATCCGCCGCCAGCGCCTGGAGCAGGCCCGCCGCGACCTGGCCGACCCCGTCCTCGCCGCGGTCCCCGTCCACCGGATCGCGGCCCGCTGGGGGTACACCCACGCGGCGGCGTTCACGCGCAGCTTCCGCGCGGCGTACGGGGTGACGCCACGGGAGTACCGGCACGGGGACCCGGCGGCCTCTGCCGACGGGTCCTGAACCTCTTACGGAGGGCTCGTAGACTCGTGACGTGGCATTCACGAGCGGCCCGCACTGCTTCCTCTGAGCGGAAGGCACTGAGGGCGACGCCCGCCGGCGTCGCCCTCCCCGGCGTGCCTGCCGCGTGACCCGCGTTCCTTCGCTGCCCGCTTCCCGGGCAGTGCCGCCACGCGCGCGCCCGCAGGCACGGTCCCGTCCCGTCATCTGTGCCAGGAGCGCCTCGTGCCCGTCCCGCTTCCCCCTGCCCTCGCCCTCTCCCTCGACGTGCTGCGCTGCCCCACGTGCCGCCGCACCCACCGTCTGCACCCCGGAGGCGGCGCACTGCGCTGCCCGGCCGGCCACACCTTCGACCTCGCCCGCCACGGCTACGTCAGCCTGCTCACCGGCGCCCGCGCCACCAGCGGCGACGACGCGGAAATGGTCCGCGCCCGGAGCCGGTTCCTGGCCACCGGTGCGTACGCGCCGCTGCGCGAGGCCGCGGCCCGGCTGGCGGCCGAACCCACGGCCGCGGCAGAATCCCGGCCGCGGGCCACGGTCGTGGACGCGGGATGCGGTACGGGCTACTACCTGGCCGGCGTGCTCGACCGGCTGACCGGCGCCCGCGGTGTCGGTCTCGACACCTCCGTACGCGCCCTGCGCGCCGCCGCCCGCGCCCACGACCGGGCCGCCGCCGTGGCCACCGACGTCTTCCGCCCCCTGCCGCTGGCCGACGGCGTGGCCGATGTCGTGCTCAACGTCTTCGCCCCGCGCAACCCGGCCGGGTTCCACCGCGTGCTGCGCCCGGCCGGCCGGCTGGTCGTGGTCCGCCCCACCGGGCGCCACCTGGCCGAACTGCGCGATCACCGGCCCGCGATGGTCACCGTCGACCCGGCGAAGGAAGAGCGGCTGCACCGCGCGCTCGACCCGTACTTCGAGGCCGCCGCCACCGAACGGGTCGACTACACCGCCCGCTTGACCGGCCCCGAAGCCCTGGATCTGGTGGCGATGACACCGAGCGCACGCCACCCGTCCCGTACGGACGGCCCGCCGCCGGCCCGTGTGACCGTCTCCGTGCTGGCCACCGCCTACCGGCGGCGGTGAGCGGGGCCCGGGGGTGTTCCGGGGTGATCGGGTCCGTCGGGGCGGTCACCGGCTCTGACGTGGACCCGCTCGCCCTGGGGTCCGAGGATGCTGAGGAACTCCACGGGGTGCTCGTCGGCGTTGCCGAACCAGTGCGGGAGACGGGTGTCGAACTCGGCGGCCTCGCCCTCCGTGAGGACGACGTCCTTGTCGCCGAGGACGACGCGCAGGCGGCCCTTGAGGACGTACAGCCAGTGATAGCCCTCGTGGGAGCGGGGGTCGGGTGCGCGGCCGTCGGTCAGGCCGGCGGGCAGGAGGTGCTTGAACGCCTGCAGTCCGCCGGGTTTGCGCGTCAGCGGGACGACGGTCATGCCGTTCCGGGTGAACGGCCGCGGATACACCCGGGGGTTGAGCTCGGCCGGCGCGCCGATGAGTTCTTCGACGGGCACCCGGTAGGCCCTGGCCAGGGGCAGCAGCAGTTCCAGACCCGGTTTGCGGCGTCGGGACTCCAGCCGGGACAGCGTGCTGACCGGAATGCCGGTGGTCTCCGACAGGGCGGTCAGGGTGGCGCCGCTGCGCCGGCGCAGCTCACGCAGCCGGGGGCCCACCGCGGCCAGCACGGCGTCGACGTCATCGCTCACGGGCCCACTGTGCGGCCGCTTTGCACTTTCTGCAAAGAACTTTGCGGGATTGCCGGACCGGGCGCACGGTGGCGTCACCCAGCGAGAGGAGCGGGCACATGGACACCGGGCACTGGGAGGCGATGTACGGCGGCAGCGATCAGGTGTTCAGCGGCAATCCCAACGCCGTACTCGTCGCCGAGACCGCCGGCCTGGCACCGGGCCGGGCGCTCGACGCCGGATGCGGCGAAGGCGCCGACGCCCGCTGGCTCGCCCGGCGCGGCTGGCAGGTCACCGCGGTCGACGTCTCCGCGATCGCCCTGGAACGCGCCGCCGCGGCGGCCACGGACGTCGCCGGCCGCGTGACGTGGACACGGGCCGACCTCTTGGCCGTACCGCCCCCCGCAGGCGCCTTCGACCTGGTGTCCCTCCACTACTTCCCGCTCAAGCGCCACCCGGGCCACGCCGCCCTGCGCGGCCTCGTGGACGCCGTCGCCCCCGGAGGGACGCTGCTCTTCGCCACCCACGCGCCCGCCGACCCGGCCCGGCACCCGGACGAGAACTTCGACCCCGCCGGCTACTACCGGCCCGTCGACATCACCGAACTCCTCGAACCCACCTGGGACATCCAGGTCGACGAAACCCGCCCCCGCACCGCCCCGGCCCCCGCCGGCACACCCCACTCCCACGACACCGTCCTACGAGCCCGCCGCCCGCGCTGAGCGCCCCCGCGACCTTCGCGGGGGCGGAGCGGCACTCCCGCCTAATCGTCCCCGTGGGGCGAAGGGCTCGGGACCGTGCCGGTGGCCGGGTCGGAGTCGGGGGCGCGGCCCGTCATCGCCGTGAGGGTGGCGCGTACGTGCTCCATGTGCGCCGACAGCTCCTCGCGGCGGCCCTCCGCCTCGCGCAGCGCGCGCTGCGTGTCGCGCTCGATCTGCTCCGCCTGCCCCACCGCCTCCGCCACCAGCTCCGCGCCCTGCGCCTCCGCCTCGTCGCGGCAGCGGACCGCGTACGCCTCGGCCTCGGCGTGCGCCGCCTGCTGCTCGGCGAGGTGCGTCTCCGCGCTGCGGGTACGGGTGGCGAGTTCGGCGTCGATGGCCTGCCGGCGCTCCCGTACCTCCTCGTCCCACCGCCGTGCCGCCGCCGCGCGTTCGTGGCGGGCGTCGTCGAGCATCGCCGCCGTGCGGTGCTTCATCTCCGCCAGCGCAGCCGCCGCCTCGCCCGCGGTGTCCTCGACCGCGGCGTGCGCGGAGAACAGCAGGTCGGCCGCCTCCTGCTCGGCCGCGCCGAGCGCGCTGCGCAGCCGGGCCTCGGCCTCCTCGCGCAGCGCCTGGGCCGCGCGCCGGGTGTCGGCGGTGGTCTCCTCGACGTACCGGCGCGTCTCGGCCTGCGCGCGGTGCAGTTGCTCGGCGGCGGTGCCGCGGAGTTCGGCGGCCTGGTCCTGGGCGAGGTACAGGATCTCCTGGGCGCGGGCGCCCAGTTCGGCGTAGGTCTGCTCCTTGACCTGCGCCAGCTCGCCGGTGAGCCGCTCCAGTTCCTGGCTCAGCTCGCGCTCCAGGACGGTGAGGCGGGCGGCCCGCTCCCAGGCGGAGTCGCGCTCCTCGCCCACGCGGGTCACCGCGGCGTCCACTTGGTCGGGGTGGTAGCCGCGACCACCGCGTACGGTGTCGAAGCCCCGAGCCGACGTCTTCACGGCGCCCATGTGATCGAGCTCCTCTCGTCCCCGGTCGACTGTCGGCGCTCATCCTTCAGGATTCGCGCGAATCGGTCATAATCCGACACCCGCTCCTTTCAGGTGGTCATCGGTCGAAGAACATACGAAACGGCCCCACCGGCGGAGCCGGTGAGGCCGTTTCCGTGCTGCCCGCGACGGGTTACAACAGGCCGTCCCAGAGCTGTTCGAGGACCACCGACCACCAGTGGTCCGGGCCCTGCAGGGCCGCCGGGTCGATCGCCACCAGCTGCGACTGGAAGTCGACCGTCCAGCGCCCCGCCTGGTCCGGCGTGAGCCCGAAGCGCATCCGCCACATGTGGCCGAGCATCGCCAGGCAGCGCACGAACTCCGGCAGCCCCGTGTTCACGAACTGCGGCGGCGCGCTGCCCCCGCCGGGCGCCGCCTCCAGCGGCACGGCGACGATGTGCGCGGTGCCGTACTGGACGCACATCTGGCGGCCGAAGTCATTGCCCATCACGAGGTACGAACCGGCGTCGGACGCCGCCTGCACCCCCCGCTCCGCCGCCAGCTCCGCCAGCGTCGGCACCGGCCGGCCCGGCTGCGCCTGGCCCCAGAAGAACGGGCCGAAGTCCATCGGCAGCCCGGCCCACACGAGGGTCTGCGCCACGATGTCCGGCACGCCCTGCCGGGCCACGGCCCGCTGGTCGTACCGGAACACGCCCTGCGGCCCGAACGCCTGGTGCAGCTCGTGCCCCAGCGCCTCCGGCGGCAGCGGCGGCATGACGGGGATCTGCCCCGGCGGCGGCAGCGGCACGCGCTGCGGCCGCGGCCGGGCCGGGCCGTCGGCGACCTGGTGCAGCTCGCCCTGGTGCTCGATGAGCTGCTGCATGCCCTGCTGCCGGGAGGCGTGGTCACGGCCGTAGGAGGCGGTGTGGCTCAGCCGCACCTGCGGCCAGGTCTCGCGGATCATGCGGGAGCAGTAGCCGCCGGGCAGGTCGCAGGGCTCCAGCTCGGTGTGCAGCTCCAGGACCTGCTGCGGCGGTACGCCCATGCCGCGCAGCTCGTGCAGGATCTGCCACTCGGGGTGCGGGGTGCCGGGGGCGGAGCGGCGCATGACCTGCTGCTCGGAGCCGTCCTGGGCGCGGTAGCGCAGGACGGCGAGGTAGCCGGGGCCGACGGTGGGGACGCCGGGGGGCGGATAGCCGTAGCCGGCGGGCTGCGGGGGGTTGGCCGGGTTCTGGGGGCCGGGGGGCATGCCGGGGGCGCCGGGAGGCGGCGGTACGCCCTGGCCGCCGGGGGCCCGCTTGCCCTTGAGCGGGGGCGGAAGGGGGGTGGCCTTGCTGGTGGCCTGCTCGGCGATGTCGGCGGCACCGCCACCGGGGTTGGAGGCCGGGGCGGAGGGGGTGCTGGGGGCCGAGGATGCTCCGGGAGCGCCCGGGGCGCCGGGTACAGAGGGGGCGCCCGGGGCGCCGGGGGCCGCGGGTGGGCCGGGCGGTACCGGAGCGCCGGGCGCCGCGGGGGCGCTCGGAGCGGGCGGGGCGCCGGGGGCGCCGGGCGGAGTGCCCGGGGCTCCCGGGGCGTTCGGGGCTCCCGGCGGTGCGGGGGCGCCGGGGGGCGGGGTGCCCGGGGCGCCGGGGTAGCTGCCGGAGCCCGGGGCGGGCGGAGCGCCGGGGGCCGCGGGCCGGCCGGGCGGCGCCGGGGCACCCGGGTAGCCGCCGGAGCCGGGGGCGGGCGGAGTGCCCGCGCCCGAGGGCGGGCCCCCCGGAGCGCCGGGGTAGCTGCCGCCGCCGGGCGGGGGCGGGTACGGGCCGCTCGGCGGCGGGGTGTCGGGAAGCTGAGCGGACAGGACGGTCTCCGGCAGAGGTACGGAGGCCGCGTCGTCGTCGCCGCGGGAGTTGGTGTCGTTCCACGGAGTCGGCGCCGCCGCCGCGGGCGCCGTCGGGTCCACCCGCGGACCCACCGACCCGGAGGGGGCGCCCGACGGACCGGCGCCCCCGGCCGCGTACGGCGAAGCGGGACCGGAACCCCCGGCCCCGTACGGCGCACTCGAACTCGCCTGCGCCGCAGGCGCACCCGAGCCCGACGCCGCCGACGCCTGCGCCGGCGCGGGGGAAGCGGCAGGGGCAGCCGCGTGGCGGCCACCCGACCCTGCGGACCCGGACGACCCCGAGTCACCGCGCCGCGGAATCCCGATCTGGTCCGCCGCCTCCTGCAGCCACTCCGGCGGCGTCAGCAGGAACGACGTCGCGCCCAGGTCCACGCGCTCCCCCGGCTGCGCCCCCCGCGGCGCCGCCGCCTCCTCGCCGCCGTACTCCTCCTCGAAGCGCCGGATCACCTCGCCGACCGGCAGCGCCGGCCACAGCGTCGTGTCGCCCGAGTCACGCGCGATGACCATGCGCGCCCCCGAGCCCTCCGGCACCCCACCGCCCGCCGGGATCTCGGCCCAGGCCACGAAGCCCAGCTCGAACTCCCGCACCTTGACCTCGCGGCGCCGCTGCTGCGGCACCCCGCCGTTGATCCACGAGTCGGCGCGCTCCTGCGCCTGTGCGAAGGTGACCATCACCTCTTCACCCCTCCACCGGCACGGCGCGCGCGAAGCCGCCGTCCACCATCAGATTCGCCACGGTCTCCAACTCCGGCGGGCCGCCGACCAGCCGGTCGAGGAAGGCGTCGAAGTCCTCCCCGCAGAACAGCAGCAGCCGCTCCGCCCGCTCCGCCACCGACCAGCCCGAGTCGCCCTGGTCGCGGGCGTCGTCGTACGGGCAGAACCACACGCTGCCGCGCCTGCGGCCCTTCGTCTTCAGCGCCAGCACCCCGCCCTGCAGGAAAGCGATACCCAGATAGTCCTTCGTGAGGTGGTCCCGCAGACACTTGTTGACGTAGACCACGTCGTTGACCGCGGCCTCGTCGCGCACCGTGAAGAACGGCTGGTCCACCAGCAGCCCCAGCTCCGGATCGAGCGCCGCGCCGACCGGCGCGCAACCGCCCGCCGCCTTGAGGAAGTCGCGGTACGCGCCCGGCAGCCCGTACCCGAGATCCTCCTCGATGCCCAGCACCTGGTCCTCGGTGACCGCGGCGCCGTCACGCGGGAGGGTGAAATGCACCGGCCGCGTCTCCTGCAACGGGCGCGTGCCGCGCTTGTCCTGGTCGACGGCCGCCGTCGCCAGCCCGCCGTGGTGCCGCAGCAGCGCCTTCACGTCGGCCGGCACCAGCTCCATGCGGCGGGTGCCCGCCACGTGGTGCCACGTCCAGCCGTGCGGCGTCGCCACGGCCGGCAGCGTCGACCACAGCTCGTGGCCCTGCGCGTGCAGCGCCGCGTTCGCCGACACGTAGTCCGTCAGCCGCAGCTCGTCGATGCCGAAGCCCTCCGGGGGCTCGGCGATCTCCGCCGCCGCGCGCGCGTACGGGGAGAAGTCCGGGTAACCGTCGGCGTCCACACGCACGCCCCGGGGGTGTCTGGCAGCCCGGACCGGGTCCGGGAAGTTCACGACCTGCCCGGCGTATGCCGCGTTCGGCGGTGCGACGGTCGTTCCTCGCCGACCTGACGTCATCGCGTGTGCCCCCTGCCGTTGGTCTCCGTCAAACACAGCCTATGGGGTGCCGCGGCCGGCGGTCTTGCCCTGGTCAGAGAGCGCCCCGGCAAGCGGCGCGATCTGCTCCGCAATGACGGACTTGCCCAGCACGGGACCGGACCACGGCGTGTGCACACGCCGGTACGGAAGGCACCTCGGGTGTCGTGTCGTACGTATGTGGCAAGCTGGACGGCGCGAGACAGCGGAGTTTCACGGGGGAGGCTCTTACCGCTATGCACGCACGCTCTGACACAGCCGATCCGCTCACGGGCGGCGATCCATACGGCGGTATGGGACGCACGTTCGGCGAGCTGGACACTCCGTACGGATACATGGACACGGACATGGGGACGGGGACCGGCCCGGCGGCCGACCCCCGCACAGACTGGCGCGACACGGCGCCCGGCGACGGTCTGCCGCGCCTCACCCGCCGGCGGGACGGCGTCCTGCCGGCCGTCGGCGCCGCCCTCTCCGTCCGCGGCCAGACCCTCACCTCCACCGCAGGCCGCGCCGACCGGGGCCCCCTGCTGCACCCCCTGGTCCAGGACTTCCTCGACACGCTCACCAGCGGCCGCCGCGAGCGCTTCACCGGGCGCTGCCCCGAAGCCGTGCTGCTCTCGCGGCACCTGTCCGCCGTCGAGGCCGGCCGCAGCAAGCGCGCCGCGCGCAAGCCGCTGTCGGCCGGAGAGGCGCGGCGGGCGCTGAAGCAGGCGAAGATCACCGCGCGCCACATCCGCGAGGACGGCGACCCGCTGCACGGGCGGTACGCGCCGCCGTGCCGCTCCTGCACCGCGCTCCTGACCCACTTCGGCGTGCGCACCGTGGGTGACGCGCACGCCGAGGGCTGAGCCGTGGTCCCCACGGATCCGCGCGACCTGGCCGCGCACCACACGCGCTTCCCGGTCGAGGTCGACAGCGCCCTGCGCGCGGCCGGCTGGGAGCCGGGCCGGTGGGACATAAGACAGGCGGAGAGCTGGGCCGACGCGCTACGGGCCCATGTGTCGCCGGGCGGCCACGTGCACGCCGTGTTCCCGGCGGCGGTGGAGGCGTGGGCGGAGTTCGGCGGCCTGCGCGTCGTCGGCGAAGGCCCCGGCCGCCAGTTGGGCCCGGCGGACCTGCACGTGGACCCGATGCACGGCCTCCACCTCACCCGCACCCTCGCGGACCTGGGCCGCGCGCTCCGGACGGAGCTGTGCCCGCTGGGCGCCGAGCTGGCCCCGGACGGCAGCACGGCACAGGCGGTGCTGGCGGTGGACGCGGAAGGCCGGGGATACGCGCTGGACCACACCGGGGACTGGTTCCTGGGCAGGAACGTGGACGAGGTGCTCGTGACGCTGGTCACCGGGCTCGCACCGCAGCGCCTGACACCGGAGGCCGACTAGGAGCGGGGGGTCCGTACGGGACCCGGGTGAAGGGCGCCCCGAGCGACGTTTCGGGTCCTACGTCCCGCTGGGCAGAACGGCCGAGACGCGGAAGCCGCCCGCCTCCGTCGCACCCGAGACGAAGCCGCCGCCCAGGCCCGTCACGCGCTCGCGCATGCCCACCAGGCCGTTGCCGCCGCTGGGCAGCCCGGCGCTCTGAAAGGCGGCGTCGGACGGGCCGTTGAGCACGAGCACGGCCACCTCGGCGACGCGGTGCGCGAGCAGCACCCGGGTCTTGGCGCCGGGGGCGTGCTTGTGGACGTTGGTCAGCGCTTCCTGCACCACCCGGTAGACGGTCTGCTCCACCTCCGCGGCGTACGGGCCGGGATCGCCCTCCACCGCGAAGTCCACGGCCATCCCCGCGACACGGGACTCGCCGATCAGCGACTCCAGGTCGTCCAGACACGGCCCCGGGCCACCCGCATCGGCCTCGGCGGCGTCCCGCGGGCGCTGCCCGGCACGGGCACTCGCGGCCCCACCCGCGGCGGCCGGGCCGCCCTGCGACGGGAGGTCGGGCCCGGTGGCTACAGCAGCACGGGCGGCACCGGAAACGGAGGAAGCGGCCTCAGGACCGGCCCGGACGGCTCCGACACCACCGGCCCCGGCACCGGCGCCCGCACCGGCCGCCGCCACCCCGGCACCCGCACCGCCGGACGCCGCCGCGCCGACGACGGCCCCGCTCCCGCCGGCAACCCCGCTCCCCGCCGACACCGACCCCGCCGGCATCCGCAGCACACCCAGCATCTCCCGCAGCTCCGTCAGCGCCTGCCGCCCCATGTCCCCGACCAGCGCCGCGTTCCGCGCCGCCTTCTCCGGATCGTTGAGCGCCACCCGCTCCAGCGCCGCCGCGTGCACCACCATCAGACTCACCCGGTGCGCCACCACGTCGTGCATGTCCCGCGCGATCCGCGTGCGCTCCTCGCGCCGCGCCCACACCGCGCGCTCCTCCGCCCGCTCCGCGAGCAGCGACAACTCCCGCTCCAGCCCGTCGGCCCGCTCCCGCAGGCTCTCCACGAGCCGGCGCCGCGCGCCCACGTACAGCCCGAACAGCAGCGGCGGCAGCGTCACACCGACCGACATCAGCAGGGCGACGAGCGCGGCCAGGACGAAGGGCGAGTCGCGGTCGTGCTCCTCGAAGGTCTGGTACATCTGCACGAACGTGACAATGATCACGGCGGAGACGGACATCCCGGCCAGGGCCGCGGTGATGCGCCGGGGGATGTCGGAGGCGGCGAGGGTGTAGAGACCGACGATGGTCAGCAGGAAGCCCATCTCCGCGGGCGTGACGGCCATTCCCACCAGCACCGGCACGATCGGCCACCGCCGCCGCAGCACGAGCGTGCTCCCCGCGACGACCCCCAGCACGATCCCGAACCCCAGCGGCAGCCCGGCATCCTGCGAGAACGGCACCCCCTGCGCCACACACTCCGCGGCCGAGGCCACCGCCAGCACCACGTCCAGCACCGTCGAGCGGCGCCGCGCCCACCACCACACCGGCCTCCGCCCCCCGGAGACCTCGCTCACGGCTTCCCCCGACGTGGTCATACCAACCAGCGTAAGGGCCGATCGCGCGGGGCCAGGCTTCGGGTGCAACAGCACGCAACGGATTCGAACGCACACGAAACCACCAGGTAAGCCCCGAACTGCTGAATCGACCGCATATTCGCACCCCCACACCCGACGCCCGTCCAGGCTGACCCCATGACCCAGGCAAGACAACGCCGTCCAGGCGACGGCACGGGCGGCCTGCTCACGGGCACGGCCACGTTCGACGAACTCCGCGACCGGGCGAAGGCCCTCCGGGGGGCGGGCCTGAGCCGCAGACAGATCCGCGACCGCCTGAAAGTCGGCAACAACGACCTGCTCAACCGTCTCCTGGAAGGCACCCCACCCCCGGAGTGGACCAGGCGCCCGCGAGCGAAGGACGCCCTGCGCGCGAGGGCCCGCGAGCTACGCAAGCAGGGGAAGACGTACGACCAGATCCAGCTGGAGCTGGGCTGCTCGAAGAGTTCGATCTCCCTGTGGGTACGCGACCTGCCCAAGCCGCCGCCCAGGACCCCGGAAGAAGCGTCGGCCATCGCGAAACGGGGATGGGAGGCGACGCTGCGGAAGAGAGAGGCCGAACGGCAGCAGACGAAGCTCGACGCGGCCCGCGAGATCGGGCACCTCAGCGACCGGGAGCTGTTCCTCGTCGGCGTGGGCCTGTACTGGTCCGAGGGCGCCAAGACCAAGCCCTCCAGCCGGACCGAGAGGGTCATCTTCGCCAACGGCGACCCCCACATGATCGAGGTCTTCCTCGCGTGGCTGCGCTTGCTGGGCGTCGAGCCCGAACGGCTGCGCTTCCACCTGATGATCCACGAGTCCGCAGACGTGGCCGCCGCCGAAAGGTTCTGGACCGAGCGCGTCGGCAGCGACCTGTCCTGTTTCGACAAGACGTCCCTCAAGAAACACAATCCGGTAACGGCGCGCAGGAACGTGGGCGAGGACTACCACGGCTGCCTGGCGGTTCGCGTCCTGCAAGGCGCGGACCTTTACCGTCGCATTGAAGGGTGGTGGTACGGCATAGTGGTGGCCGCACGTCACCCCGATCATTGAATCGGACATAGGTGACGAACTATCCCGGGTCGTCTAATGGCAGGACAAATGGTTTTGGTCCATTGAATGAGGGTTCGACTCCTTCCCCGGGAGCCTCGACACAGATGGCCCACGGGCTCCGGCAACCGCCGGGGCCCGTTTGCATTACCCCCGCGTACGCCGTCGGTATCCTGCCCGTATCCCCGATTCCGCCTGCGTAAGGACCTCACGTGACCGCGAACCGCCCCGCAGCCGTCGTCGTACTCGCCGCGGGCGAAGGCACCCGAATGAAGTCCGCGACCCCCAAGGTCCTGCACCGCATCTGTGGTCGCTCGCTCGTCGGGCACGTCGTCGCCGCCGCCGGAGAGCTGGACCCCGAGCATCTGGTCGTGGTCGTCGGGCACGGCCGGGAGGCCGTCGCCGCGCATCTCGGTGAGGTCGCGCCGCAGGCCCGGGCCGTGGTGCAGCGGGAGCAGAACGGGACCGGGCACGCCGTGCGGATCGCGCTGGAGGAGCTGGCCGGGGGCGGCGTGGCGCTGGACGGGACCGTGGTGGTGGTGTGCGGGGACACACCGCTGCTGGCCGGGGAGACGCTGGGCCGGCTCGCCGCCGTGCACGACGCCGACGGGAACGCCGTGACCGTGCTGACCGCCGAGGTGCCGGACGCGACCGGGTACGGGCGGATCGTGCGGGAGGGCGCGGCCGGGGCCGTGACCGGGATCGTGGAGCACAAGGACGCCTCCGCGGCGCAGCGGGAGATCCGGGAGATCAATTCCGGGGTGTTCGCGTTCGACGCGAAGCTGCTGGCGTCCGCGCTGACGCAGGTGCGGCGGGACAACAGCCAGGGCGAGGAGTATCTGACGGACGTGCTGGGGATCCTGCGTTCCGCGGGGCACCGGGTGGGTGCGTCGCTCGCCGCCGATCATCGCGAGATCCTGGGCATCAACAACCGTGTGCAGTTGGCGGAGGCGCGCCGCCTGCTGAACGACAGTCTGCTGCGGGACGCGATGCTGGCCGGGGTGACGGTGGTGGATCCGGCGTCGACGTGGTTCGACGTGGCGGTGACGTACGAGCCGGACGCGGTGGTGCAGCCGCAGACGCAGCTCCTGGGGTCGACGCATCTGGGTGCCGGTGCGGAGGTGGGGCCGGGGTGCACGCTGACGGACACGACGGTGGGCGCGGGGGCGCGGGTGCTCAACACCGTTGCGGACGGGGCGGAGGTCGGGCCGGGCGCGAGTGTGGGTCCGTACACGTATCTGCGGGCGGGGACGCGGCTGGGCGCGGGGGCCAAGGCGGGGACGTACGTGGAGATGAAGAACGCGGACGTGGGTGCGGGTACGAAGGTGCCGCATCTGTCGTACGTGGGCGACGCGACGATCGGCGAGCACACGAACATCGGTGCCGCGAGTGTGTTCGTCAACTACGACGGGGTGGCCAAGCACCACACGACGATCGGGAGTCATTGCCGTACGGGCGCGGACAACATGCTTGTTGCGCCGGTCACAATCGGGGACGGCGCGTACACCGCCGCGGGCTCGGTGATCACGAAGGATGTGCCGCCGGGTTCGCTGGCCGTGGCGCGCGGTCAGCAGCGCAACATCGAGGGCTGGGTGGCCCGTAAGCGGCCGGGGAGTGCCGCGGCGCAGGCGGCCGAGGCGGCCCGCCGGGAGGTCCCGGCCAAGGACGAGGCGGCCGGTCAGGCGGGGTGAGGGCGTGGGAGGCGGGGGCGTTCGGGGCGTACGGTGAGTAGGACATCCGACCGGCCGCCCGCCCGGCCGCCTGCCCCGACACCGAGGAGACCGTGCTGTGACCGGGATCAAGACGACCGGCCAGAAGAAGCTGATGCTTTTCACCGGCCGTGGCTACCCCGAGCTTGCCGAGGAGGTCGCGCACCAGCTCGGTGTGGGCCTCGTACCGACGAAGGCGTTCGACTTCGCCAACGGTGAGATCTACGTTCGTTTCCAGGAGTCGGCGCGGGGTGCCGACTGTTTCGTGATGCAGAGTCACACGACGCCCATCAATCAGTGGATCATGGAACAGATGATCATGGTGGATGCGCTGAAACGTGCCTCTGCGCGGAGCATCACCGCGATCGTCCCGTTCTACGGCTATGCCCGCCAGGACAAGAAGCACCGGGGCCGGGAGCCGATCTCGGCGCGGCTGATCGCCGACCTGCTGAAGACGGCGGGTGCGGACCGGATCCTGACGGTGGATCTGCACACGGACCAGATCCAGGGTTTCTTCGACGGCCCGGTGGACCACCTGTTCGCGCTGCCGGTGCTGGCGGACTACGTGGCCTCGAAGACGGACCGGTCGAAGCTGACGGTGGTCTCGCCGGACGCGGGGCGCGTGCGGGTGGCGGACCGCTGGGGCGACCGGCTGGGTGCGCCGCTGGCGATCGTGCACAAGCGCCGGGATCCGGATGTGGCGAACCAGGTGACGGTGCACGAGGTCGTGGGGCACGTGGCCGGCCGGGTGTGCGTGCTGGTGGACGACATGGTGGACACGGGGGGCACGATCTGCGCGGCGGCGGACGCGCTGTTCGCGAACGGCGCGGAGGACGTGATCGTGGCGGCGACGCACGGCGTGCTGTCGGGTCCCGCGGGTGACCGGCTGAAGGGGTCGAAGGTCAGCGAGTTCATCTTCACGAACACGCTGCCGACGGCGAGCGAGTTGGACCTGGACAAGATCACGGTGCTGTCGATGGCGCCGGTGATCGCGCGGGCGGTGCGCGAGGTGTTCGAGGACGGGTCCGTGACCAGCCTCTTCGACGAGCTCGCGTAGCCGGTACCGCGAAGATCGACTTGGGGCGGCCACTCGCCGCCGGGTAGACTCCCGGAGTTGCTCGGCGAGGGAGGCCGCCCCGGTTCGTCCGGTTCCGGTTCGGTGCTCCGTTATCGACGCGCTCTTCGTAGCAGGCCGATCGCGGCCGGGTGACCGTCCCGTCAGCTTCACCTACTGCGAGGAGTGCAGTCATGGCCGAGTACAAGATCACCGCGGAGCCGCGGACCGAGACCGGCAAGGGCGCCGCCCGCCGGCTGCGCCGCGAGGACAAGGTTCCCGGTGTCCTCTACGGCCACGGTGCCGACCCGCGGCACGTGTCGCTGCCGAGCTACGACCTGCTGATGGCGCTGAAGACCTCGAACGTGCTGATCAGCCTCGACCTCGAAGGCAAGTCCGAGCTGGTCATCCCGAAGGACGTGCAGCGTGACGCGCTGCGCACCGGGGTGCTCAAGCACGTGGACCTGCTGGTCGTGAAGCGCGGCGAGAAGGTCACCGTCGAGGTGCCGATCCAGGTCGAGGGCGACCTGGCGCCGGGCCAGAACCTGCTGGAGCACACGCTGCACGCGCTGCCGGTCGAGGCCGAGGCGACGAACATCCCGGAGTCGGTGACCGTCAGCGTCGAGGGCCTGGAGGCGGGTGCCACGGTGGCGGCGAAGGACGTCAAGCTGCCGGCCGGGGTGACGCTCGCGGTGGACGGCGAGGACCCGGTGCTGCACGTCGTCGCGCCGCAGGCGGAGGAGCCGGCCGCGGAGGGCGAGGCCGCCGAGGGCGAGGCCGCGGCCGCCGAGGGCAAGTCGGAGGAGTGAGCCCGGCGGGGGCGGGTCGTACGGGCCCGCCCCCCGTCTCCGTACGCGCACGCACACGCACCCCGGGAGAGCAGGCAGATGTCGGACGCAGCGCAGCCGTGGCTCGTCGTGGGCCTGGGCAATCCGGGCCCGGGGTACGCGGGCAACCGGCACAACGTCGGGTTCATGGTCGCCGATCTGCTGGCGGAGCGTGTGGGCGGCCGGTTCAAGGCGCACAAGTCGCGGGCGCAGGTCGTGGAGGCGCGTCTCGGCCCGCCGGGGCCGGCGGGCCGGCGGATCGTGCTGGCCAAGCCGATGGCGTACATGAACCTGTCCGGCGGCCCGGTCTCGGCGCTCGCCGGCTTCTACAAGGTCCCGCTGGAGCGGATGGTCGTCGTCCACGACGAGCTGGACCTGGACTACGGCACGCTGCGGCTGAAGCTCGGCGGCGGCGACAACGGCCACAACGGGCTGAAGTCGCTGTCGAAGTCGCTGGGCAGGGAGTATCTGCGGGTGCGGTTCGGCGTGGGCCGGCCGCCGGGGCGGATGGACGTGGCGGACTACGTGCTGAAGGACTTCTCCGCCGCCGAGCGCAAGGATCTCGACTACTTCGTGGACCGCACGGCGGACGCCGTGGAGGCACTGGTCACGGAGGGCCTGGAGCGGGCCCAGAACGCGTACAACGGCTGATCCCGCGGTCTGTCGCCACTGTGACCGAGGGCTTTCCTCGCACATCCCCGCAAAGGGGATGAGCGGCGCGCAGCGCGCTTGACCCGCACCGCGTCGGAGGCGGAAGCTGAGCCGCCCCCCACTTCCCTCTGCACACCTTTCACTCACGAAGTCGGGTATCTCATGCGAACCATTGCTTCGGCCGGCGCGGTCGCCGCTGCCGCTGCCGCCTCCGTGCTGTTCGCCGCCGCGCCGGCGCCGGCGGCCAACGGCGACAACGGGACCGTGAAGATCCACGATGCCGCCACCGGCGAGGAGCTTCGCAAGAACGAGCCGAAGGTCTGCGAGTTCTACCTCGACGCCTTCGGCTTCGATGCCGCGCAGCAGGTCACGTGGAAGATCGTCGCCTGGAAGCCGACCGGGGACAACAAGACCGTCGCGGACGAGGGCGCGATCGTCCTCGACGGCGAGGGGGACGGCCGGACCGAGGACATGACCCTCCCGGACGGCCACTACAAGCTGTTCTGGAACTGGAAGGGCGAGAACGGGGCCGCGAAGCACAAGGTCTTCTGGACGGAGTGCGAGGACTCCTCCGAGTCGCCGGACCCGTCGGACACCCCCTCCGGCACCCCGTCGGACGACTCCTCCGAGCAGGCGGAGCAGCCGGGCAGGCCCGGGAAGCCGGGCGAGGACGGCGGGCCGGGCGAGGACGCGACGCCCACCGCCTCCCACGCGCCGGGCGCGCAGGGCGGGGGCGACGACGAGTCGGGCGGCCTGGCCGCCACCGGCGCGTCGGTGACGGGCATCTCGATCGCCTCGGCGATCCTCCTGGGCGCGGGCGGGTACCTGGTCCTCCGCCGCCGGGGTGTGGGCCGCCAGCACTGAGCGCGGTCCCGCCGAAGCACCGCACGCGGCTCTCACCCCGGGGGGTGAGGGCCGCGTGCGGTTGCGGGCGCCGCGCGCCTCGGTGAGCACGGTGTACGTCCGCCCGGCCGCCCGCGGCACGCCATCTCACCTGCGCACCGCCCGCCGGTCGGCCGGACCGGAGGTCAGCCCGTGTTGCGCAGGCCCGCCGCCACTCCGTTGACCGTCAGCAGCAGGGCCCGGCCCAGCAGCGGGTCCGGGGCCTGGCCGCGTTCGGCCGCCTCGCGCTGCCGGCCAAGCAGTGTGACCTGGAGGTACGAGATCGGGTCGAGGTAGGCGTCGCGGATGCGGAAGGTCTGCTGGAGCACCGGGTTGGCCTCCAGCAGCTCCGACTCGCCGGTGATGCGCAGCACTTCGCTGACCGTCAGCTCGTGCTCGGCCTCGATGACGGCGTAGATGTGCTTCAGCTCGTCGGGCACGAGGGTGTCGACGTAGTGCTGGGCGATCCGCAGGTCGGTCTTGGCGAGCGTCATCTCGACGTTGGCGAGGAAGTTGCGGAAGAAGTGCCAGTGTTCGTACGCCTCTTCCACCACCGTGTCGAGCCCGGCCTCGCGGGCGGCGCGCAGCCCGGAGCCGACGCCGAACCAGCCGGGGACGATCTGCCGGGACTGCGTCCAGCCGAAGACCCAGGGGATGGCCCGCAGCCCGTCGAGGCCCGCGCCGGTGTCGGGGCGGCGGGAGGGGCGGGAGCCGAGGTGCAGCTCGGCGAGCTGGTCGACGGGGGTGGAGGCGAAGAAGTACGCGGGCAGGTCGGGGTCGTCGACGAGCCGGCGGTACGCGGCGTGGGCGGCGTCGGAGACGACGTCCATGGCGGCGTCCCAGCGGGTCAGCGCCTCGACGGACTGCCGGGGCGCGGTGTGCAGGGCGGACGCCTGGAGGGTGGCGGCGACGGTCAGTTCGAGGTTCTCCCGGGCCAGGGACGGCACGAGGTACTTGTCGGAGATGACCTCGCCCTGCTCGGTGACCTTGATCTCGCCTTCGAGGGTGCCCCAGGGCTGGGCGAGGATCGCGTCGTGGGTGGGGCCGCCGCCGCGGCCGACGGTGCCGCCGCGGCCGTGGAAGAGGCGCAGCCGTACGCCGTGCCGGTGGGCGACGTCGCGCAGCCGGCGCTGGGCGCGGTGGATCTCCCACTGGGAGGTGGTGATGCCGCCGAACTTGGAGGAGTCGGAGTAGCCGAGCATGACCTCCTGGACGTCGCCGCGCAGGGACACCAGGCGCCGGTAGGAGGGGTCGGAGAGCATCGCGTCGAGGAGGTCGTCGGCGATCTTCAGCTCGTCGGTGGTCTCCAGCAGCGGCACGATGCCGATCTTCGCCCAGCCGGCGTGCAGGTCGAGGAGCCCCGCCTCGCGGGCCAGGACGGCGGCGGCGAACACGTCGTCGGCGCCCTGGCACATGGAGATGATGTACGACTCGATGACCTCGGGCCCGAAGGCGTCGATGGCCTTCTTGACGGTCTCGAAGACGCCGAGGGTCTTGGTGCCGGCCTCGTCGAGCGGCGCGGGGGTGGGCGCCAGCGGGCGGCGGGAGCGCAGCTCCTTGGCGAGGAGGCCGCGGCGGTAGTCGCGCGGCATGTCGAGGTAGCGCCAGGACTCCTCGCCGAGCCGGTCGAAGAGCTGGCCGAGGGCGTGGTGGTGGGCGTCGGCGTGCTCGCGTACGTCCATGGTGGCGAGCTGCAGGCCGAAGGCGGCGATGGTGCGGATGGTGCGTTCCAGCCGGCCGTCGGCGACGAGGGAGCCGCGGTGGGCACGCAGCGAGGTCTGGACGAGGGTGAGTTCGTCGATGAGCTGCGCGGTGCCGAGGTAGTCGCGCCCGGGTACGTGCGCGCTGCCCTCGGCGAGGCGGCGGCGGGTGTTGAGGAGCTTCTGCCGGATGCAGGTGGCCTTGAGCCGGTAGGGCTCCTCGGCGTTGAGCCGCTTGTAGCGGGGGCTGATCTCGGGGAGCACCTCCAGGTCGCGCTGGACGGATTCGAGGAGTTCCTCGGTGGCGCCGCCGTTGCGGATGGAGTTGGACAGTGCGGAGCGCAGGTCGTCGACGTGGCCGATGGCCTCGGTGATGCCGTGCTCGTGCTGGAGGAGGAGCACGTCCCAGGTGACCTGCGGGGTGACGTTGGGGTTGCCGTCGCGGTCGCCGCCGATCCAGGTGCCGAAGGTCAGCGGGCGGGTGCCGGGCGGCAGGACGGCGGACTGGTCGACGCCGACGCGCTCCAGTTCCGCGGCGAGGTCTTCGAGGACGTCGCCGACGGCGCCGCGGTTCAGCTCGTCCAGGTAGTAGATGGCGTTGCGGGCCTCGTCGGCGGGCTCGGGCCGGACGACGCGCAGTTCGTCGGTCTGCCAGATGAGGTCGATGTCCTCGGCCAGGCGGCGGTCGCAGCGGCGGCGGTCGGCGGCGGAGGTGCCCTCGTCGGCTTCGAGGAGGCGGGCCACGTCGCGCAGCTTGGTGAGGACGGAGCGGCGGGCGGCCTCGGTGGGGTGGGCGGTGAAGACGGGGCGTACGCCGAGGCTGGCGATGGTCTCGCGCAGGTGCGCGGGGTCGGCGTCCTTCAGCATGTCGGCGGTGCGGGCGAGGCTGCCGCCCTCCGCGGCGCGGCGCGCGCGGAACTCGCGGCCGCGGTGCACCTGCTCGGTGACGTTGGCGAGGTGGAAGTAGGTGGAGAAGGCGCGCACGAGCCGGGCGGCGGTCTCCAGGTCGACGGTGCCCAGGAGTTCGGCGGCGGCGTCGCCGTCGGTGCGCGTCAGGGCGCGTACGCGCTCGACGAGGTCCAGCAGTTCCGGCCCGTCCTGGCGGACGAGGGTCTCGCCGAGCAGGTCGCCGAGGCGCCGGATGTCGGCGCGCAGCTCGGCGTTGCCGGCGGCCGCGGCGCCCGGGTCGGGGCCTGCGGCTCCGGCGGGGCGGTGCGCGTGGGTGTCGGCACTGGTCACTGGTGCGGCTCCTTGGCGTGCGGCGCTGGTGTTTCCGCCCGTGCGCGGCGGCGCGCGGTGGGCGGGGGTGCGGACCGCGCTGTCCGACGCCCCCAGACTAGTCGGCCCTGCTCGCTGCCCGGGTGGGCGAAGCCCGCGGGGTTGCGGCATGGGAACCGGTGTCTGCGGGCACTCAAGAGGTGTTCCTTCCACACGGGCGCGCATGTACGCCCGTGTGGACCGTGCCTCTTTCAGCCCGGAACTGAGGCATGCCATACTTACGCCAACGTAGGTTACGGGACCGTAGCCTCGCTGGTCCATGTTCCCCCAGCCTCCGAGGGATGCCCATGCCGTCCACGTCCGAAGTGATCGACGAGCAGCCCCGCTCGGCCACGGTCACCGCTGAGTCCGCGACGCTCGGCGGTGAGAAAAAGAGATCGGTCGAGCAGATCACGCTGCTCGCCTTCATCGTGCTGCCGTTCGTCGCGCTGGTCGCGGCGATCCCGCTGGCCTGGGGCTGGGGGGTGAGCTGGCTCGACCTCGGACTGATGACGTTCATGTACTTCCTCGGCCTGCACGGGGTGACGGTCGGGTTCCACCGGTACTTCACCCACGGCTCGTTCAAGGCGAAGAAGCCGCTGCGGGTGGCGCTGGCGATCGCCGGGTCGATGGCGGTGGAGGGCCCGGTCGTGCGCTGGGTGGCGGACCACCGCAGGCACCACAAGTTCTCCGACGCCGAGGGCGACCCGCACTCCCCCTGGCGCTTCGGCGAGACGGTGCCGGCGCTGATGAAGGGCCTGTGGTGGGCCCACATCGGCTGGCTGTTCGACGAGGAGCAGACCCCGCAGAACAAGTACGCGCCGGACCTCATGAAGGACTCGGCGATCCGCCGGGTCTCGCGTCAGTTCGTGCTGTGGACGGCGGTCTCGCTGCTCTTCCCGCCGCTGGTCGGCGGGTTGGTCACCTGGTCGTGGCAGGGCGCACTGTCGGCGTTCTTCTGGGCCTCGCTGGTCCGGGTCGCGCTGCTGCACCACGTCACCTGGTCGATCAACTCCATCTGCCACGCGGTCGGCAAGCGCCCCTTCAAGTCCCGGGACCGCTCGGGCAACGTGTGGTGGCTGGCGGTCCTCTCCGGCGGCGAGTCGTGGCACAACCTGCACCACGCGGACCCGACCTCCGCCCGGCACGGCGTGATGAAGGGCCAGATCGACTCCAGCGCCCGGATCATCCGCTGGTTCGAGAAGCTCGGCTGGGCGTACGACGTGCGCTGGCCGAGCAAGTCCCGTATCGACTCGAAGCGCAACAAGGACGGCGACGCCCGCAAGGGCGCGGGCAAGGACGCGGCCGCCGCGTCGGCCCGGCGTGAGGAGGCCGCCGCCGACGCGGCATGATGGAGCCGTGGCTACCGGCGGTAAGAGCAGCACGGGCAACAGCGGCGACGGCGGCGAAGGGAAGCCGCCGCGCCGTACCCGGCGGCGGATGACGGGCAAGGAGCGCCGCGAGCAGCTCGTCGACGTGGGGCGCACGCTGTTCGCGGCGCGCGGCTTCGAGGCGACGTCGGTGGAGGAGATCGCCTCGAAGGCGGGCGTGTCCAAGCCGGTCGTCTACGAGCACTTCGGGGGCAAGGAGGGGCTGTACGCGGTCGTCGTCGACCGGGAGATGCGGCGGCTCCTCGACATGGTGGCGAGCGCGCTGACCGCGGGGCATCCGCGGGAGCTGCTGGAGCAGGCGGCGTTCGCGCTGCTGGACTACATCGACGAGTACACCGACGGCTTCCGCATCATGGTCCGGGACTCCCCGGTGGCGCAGTCGCACGGCTCGTTCGCCTCGCTGATCAGCGACATCGCCACCCAGGTGGAGGACATCCTGGGGCTGGAGTTCAAGTCCCGCGGCTTCGATCCGAAGCTGGCGCCGCTGTACGCGCAGGCGCTGGTGGGGATGGTGGCGCTGACCGGCCAGTGGTGGCTGGACGTGCGCAAGCCCAAGAAGGCGGAGGTCGCGGCCCACCTGGTGAATCTCGCCTGGCACGGCCTGGGCGACCTGGAGGCAAAGCCGCGGCTGATAGGCCACCGCCGCGCGTAGCCGGCGGTGCGCGGTGGGCCGGCGGTGCGCGGTGGGCCCCGGGTGCGCACGGCCGGCAGGACACAAGGCCAGCGGTACGCATGGCCGGCGGCGCGGGTAGTCCGCGGTACGCAGGGTCCGCGGCGCGCAGGGTCCGCGCGCTTCCGTGCGGTGCCGGCGCCGTCCAGTGCCGGTCCCGGGCGCCCGGGGCGAGCCCCCTCCGGCGCCGGCGGAGCCGTCACGCGGCCTGGAACTCCAGCCTGTTGCCGAACGGGTCGGCGGTGTGGAAGCGCCGTACGCCCGGAATCTCGCCGTCCGCCCACGTCACGTCGTGGCCGCGGACGGCCAGCCGGCGGGCCAGCGCGTCGAGGTCGGTGACGACGAGCGCCGGGTGCGCCTTGCGGGCGGGGCGGAAGTCCTGCTCGACGCCGAGGTGGAGCATCACGGGGCCGGAGGTGAACCAGCAGCCGCCGCGGGCGGCGAGCGCCGCCGGCTTGGGCACCTCGGTCATGCCGAGGACGTCGCCGTAGAAGATGCGCAGGATTTCCTCGCTGCCGGCGGGGACGGCGAGCTGGACGTGGTCGAGTCCGGTGATCATGGCATGACTCCCAGCGCGAAGATGCGGCGGAACGGGAACGGGGTGCCGTGCGGGCCCGGCGGGTAGGCGGTGCGCAGCAGGGCCGCGTAGGCGGTGACGAAGGCGTCGGCCTCGTCGCCGAGGGCGTCGAGGACGGGACGCAGCCCGGTGCCCTTCACCCAGTCCAGCACCGGATCGGGGCCGTGCAGGAGGTGGGTGTACGTGGTCTCCCAGGCGTCGCCGGCGCAGCCGAGGTCGCAGAGCAGCTCCAGGTACGCGACGGGCTGCAGCACCGGCTGGTCGCGCAGCACGCCGTGCAGCCGCTCGCGCCAGCGCGGGTCGCGGGCGAGCTGCCGCATCAGCGCGTGGCTGGGGGCGTCGTAGTTGCCGGGGACCTGGAAGGCGAAGGTGCCGCCGGGGGCGAGTCCGGCGAGCCAGCGGGGGAAGTGCTCCCAGTGGTCGGGCACCCACTGCAGCACGGCGTTGCCGAGGATCAGGTCGTACGTGCCGGGCTCCGGCGTCCAGTCCGCGAGATCGGCGTGGGCGAAGTCGATCCGGCCGCCGCCGGGGGTGGGGCCGGCGTGGGCGGCGGCGGTGCGGAGCATGGCGGCGGAGCTGTCGTACCCCGTGACGTGGGCGGCGGGCCAGCGGGCGGCCAGCAGCGCGGTGCCGTTGCCCGTGCCGCAGCCGATGTCGGCGATCCGCGCCGGGTGTCCCGGCAGCTCGCCGACGCGGGCGAGGAGGTCGGCGAGGGGGCGGGTGCGGGGCCCCTCGTGGCGCAGGTACTGCTGCGGGTCCCAGGAGGGTGAGGTCATGTCTCCAGCGTTCCGCCGATGTATCTCGATGTCAAGAGACTTCATGTCGACAGACCGACTACACTGATCGCATGCGGGACGAGGTGGACCGGCTGGTCGCGGCGTGGCGCAGGGAGCGCCCCGACCTCGACGTGGAGCCGCTGGAGGTGCTGAGCCGGGTGAGCCGGCTGGCCCGCCACCTGGACCGCGCGCGGCGGCTGGCGTTCGCGGAACACGGCCTGGAGGGCTGGGAGTTCGACGTGCTGACCGCGCTGCGCCGGGCCGGCGAGCCGTACCAGCTCTCCCCCGGGCAGCTCCTCACCCAGACCCTGGTCACGTCCGGGACGATGACCAACCGCATCGACCGGCTGGCGAAGAAGGACCTCGTCGAGCGGCTGCCGGACCCCAGCGACCGGCGCGGCGTGCTCGTGCGGCTCACCGCGGAGGGCCGCGAGCGCGCGGACGCGGCGCTGGCGGCGCTGCTGAAGCAGGAGCGCGCGATCCTCGCCGAGCTGCCGCCGGAGCGCCGCCGGGAGCTGGCGGACCTGCTACGCCGGCTGACGGCCCCGTTCGACAACGTGCCGTAGTCCTGCGGGCGGCACGGCGGGACCGACGCGGCGGAATCACCGGTGTGCTCCGGTGCGAGCACCGAAGCCGACCGGACGCGGCACAGCCCTGAGGACGACCCGACCGGAACGGCCACATGTTCCCGGTGCACCTGCTGATGCGCAGTGGGCACGGCGCGCCGCCGGCCGGGCCCCGAACGGGCCGGCCTGCCGCCAGGCAGCCCCGTACGACCGCGGGCCCGCCCCTGCACGTATCGCCTAGCCGCCCACTCTGGCCGGTTCGCCCAGGTCCACCGGGCCCACGCCGGCGCGGCGGGCCAGGGCCACCGCGGCCAGCGTCGAGTGCACGCCCAGCTTGCCCAGGACGTTCTGCATGTGCGTACGGACCGTGTGCGGCGACAGGTACAGCCGCTCCGCGACCGCCTTGCGGCCCAGGCCCGCGACCATGCAGCGCAGCACCTCGTGCTCCCGCGGGGTCAGTGACTCGACGAGCTGCTCGCTCTCCGTGCGGTGCTCCCGCGCCGCCGTCAGCTCCCGCAGTACGCCCGTGAGCAGCGCGGGCGGCAGATGCGTCTCCCCGCGCAGCACGCCCCGGATCACCGCCAGCAGCCGGGACAGCGAACTGTCCTTGGCGACCCAGCCGAACGCCCCCGCCTGCAGCGCCGCCGCCGCCCGCGCCGGGTCGTCGCGGGCCGCGAGGACCACCGTGCGCGTCTGCGGGTGCGCCGAGCGGACGCGCGCGGTGAGCGATATCCCGCCCGGCCCGCCGGCGGCCGAGCCGTTCCCCGCGACCGCCTGCGCGGGCACCGGGGCGCCCGCGGGCGTATCGCGGTCGAGGTCGGCGTCGACCAGGAACACGTCGAACCTGCGGCCCTCCGCCGCGGCCCGCTCCAGCGAGCGCAGCGCGGCCTGACCACTGCCGGCCGGCAGCACGTCGACGTCGGGCTCCGCTGCCAGCGCGGCGGCCAGCGACTCGGCGAACACGCGGTGGGCATCGGCCACCAGGACCCGGATCCGAACCACGGACACCCCCATGTCGCGGACTACCAGAACTCGCGGAATGCGGAATACGGCGCTCGGAGCGTGGAGCGCTGGCCTGAGCTGCGGCCGCCGCCGCGTCCCATAGCTACCCCACCCCGTGCGCCGTACCCACGGTCTCGCCCCCTGAACGGCACCGGCCCCCACCGGTGCTGCCCCACAGCGTAGGGCGCGGGACCGCCAAAGGAAGCCCAACGACCGACTTTCCGTGGCGAGTTCGCCACGCGGAGTAGAAACCGGCCGGATACGGCCCCGTTGCGGATGGATTCCGGAGTTCCGGCGGGCCCGGGAGCGGTAAGGCTGTACGTTGCCGGGGCAGTAGACCCCCGGGGGGAGGGCGAGATGGCCGTTCGGCTGATCGTGGTCGACGAGCACCGCCTGCTCGCCGAGGCTCTCGCGTCCGCGCTGAAGCTGCGCGGGCACCGGGTGCTGGCCGCGGCCGCGCCCACGGCGGGCGCCGCGGAGCTGGTGGTGAGCAGAGGACCTGAGGTGTGCCTGCTGGGCACGGCGACCCCGGCCGCACCCGGGGCGTTCGACCCTGTGCTGCGCATCAAGCGCGAGCGCCCGCAGATAGCGGTGGTGGTGCTCGGCCCGGTGCCGAATCCGCGTGGCATAGCGGCGGCGTTCGCCGCGGGTGCCTCCGGGTACGTACGGCATGACGAGCGCATCGAGGGCGTGGAACGTGCCCTGGTCAAGGCGCGGGCCGGGGAGGCGGCGGTGGCTCCTCAGTTGCTGCAGAGCGCGTTCACGGAGCTGCTGAACCCGGCGGCGGAGCCCGACGACGAGGGCGCCCGGCTGCTGCAGTTGCTGACCCCGCGCGAGGTCGAGGTGCTGGTGCGGGTGGCGGAGGGCGAGGACACCCGGCTGATCGCCCAGGGGATGCGCATAGCGGCGAGTACGGCCCGTACGCACGTGCAGCGCGTGCTGATGAAGCTCGGGGTGGGTTCACGGCTTGAAGCGGCGGCGCTGGCGGCCCGTACGGGGCTGCTGGACCGCGCGGCCGCCCGGCCGTCGCCGGACGGCGACGCGGGGGCGTAGCGGGTTTTCCAGCCGCGAAGGCGCGGCGGCTTTCGGACAATCGCGTACGGGCGGGGGCGGCGCGCGTACGGGCGGGGCGCCGACGGCATACGGTCAGTGCTCGTCCGGGCGGTCCCCTCCGCCGGGGCCGTTGATCGCCTCCGCCAGCTCCTCCCCCGACGGCGGCCGTACCGGCCGCAGAAGCTGCCAGGCGAGGAAGAACAGCCCGAGCGCCAGCATCCCCAGCCCCGTCCACAGGTTGATGCGCACGTCTTCGGCCTTGGCGATCTCCGCGTCGGAGTCGAAGGCGCCGGTGACGACGAGGATCAGCCCGTACACGACGAACAGGCCGCCGATCAGCCGCCGTACGTCGAACAGCCTGCTGGCCGTCGCCGATCTGCGCTCCAGGTCCTCGATCTGCTGCGCCAGTTCCCCGGTGTCCGGGATCCGGTGGTCCCGGCCGTCCGGGTCGTCCGGGGGTTCGTTGGTGTCGCTCATGGTGCGCTCCTAGAAGGAGAAGGGGATGTAGCACAGGGCGGCCAGGACGATCGCGCCCCAGCCCAGCAGCGCCGGCTTGCGGTACCAGGCGTCGTCGCCCACGGCGGCGGGCTCGGACATGCCCGGGGAGCGGGTGCCGTAGACGAGGCCCGCAAGCTGCTCGGGGGACTTGGGCCGGGTGAAGGGCGTGACGACGAGCATCGCGACCGCGCCGGCGACGAAGCCGACGATCGCGGAGACGAAGTTGGCGCCCTGGTCGCTGGGGATGCTGATGACGCCCTGCTTGTAGATCCAGAAGTAGTTGAGCATCGCGGCGATCGTGCCGACGAGCAGCCCCCAGAAGCCGGCCTTGGCGGAGGTGCGCTTCCAGAACATGCCGATGATGAAGACCACGAACATCGGCACGTTGAAGAAGGAGAACAGCGTCTGCAGGTAGGCCATGATGTTGCTGAACCTGGACGCGATGAACGCCGTGCCGACGCTGGCCGCGACCCCGATCACGGTGATGATCCGCCCGAAGCGCAGGTAGTACGCGTCCGTCTGGCCGCGCTTGACGTACGGCTCCCAGATGTCGGTGGTGAACACCGTGTTGAACGACGACACGTTGGCCGCCATGCCCGCCATGAACGCCGCCAGCAGACCGGTGACGGCCACGCCCAGCACGCCGTTGGGCAGCAGTTGCTCCATGAGGAACGGGATCGAGTCGTTGTACGTCAGGTCCGAACCGGACGTGCCGATCTCGGGCACCAGGGCCGCGGCGGCCAGGCCGGGGATCATCACCAGAAAGACGATGAAGATCTTCGGGTACGCGCCGATGAGCGGCGTGCGCTGGGCGGCGGAGAGGTTCTTGGCGGACAGCGCGCGCTGCACCTCGGCGAAGTTGGTCGTCCAGTAGCCGAAGCTGAGGACGAAGCCCAGTCCGAGGACGATCGTCAGCCAGTTGGCGCCCAGCGGGTTGGTGTGGCCGATGGCGGTGCCGCCCCAGGCGGTGGTGAAGTCGCTGCCGCGGGAGGCGGTCAGGGTGTCCTTGAGGCCGTCCCAGCCGCCGACGCGCTTGAGCGCGATAAGGGTGAGCGGCAGCAGCGCGGCGATGATGACGAAGAACTGCAGCACCTCGTTGTAGACCGCGGACGACAGCCCGCCGAGGGTGATGTACGCGAGCACGACCGCCGCGGAGATGACGATGGCGACCCACTCCGGCCAGCCGAGCAGCGCCTCGACGACGATGGCCATGGCGTAGAGGTTGACGCCGGCGATGAGCACGGCGGCGAGGGAGAAGAGCACGGAGCTGAGCAGGTGCGCGCCGCGGTCGTAGCGGTGCAGCAGGAACTCCGGCACGGAGCGGACCTTCGAGCCGTAGTAGAAGGGCATCATCACCAGGCCCAGGAAGACCATCGCCGGGATGGCGCCGATCCAGTAGAAGTGCGCGGTGTAGACGCCGTACTGGGCGCTGTTGGCGGCCATGCCGAGGATCTCGGTGGCGCCGAGGTTGGCGGAGATGAACGCCAGTCCGGTGATCCAGGCGGGCATGGATCGGCCGGAGAGGAAGAAGTCGAGGCTGGTCTTGACGCTTCGCCGGGCCAGGAACCCGATGCCGAGCACGACGGCGAAGTACATGGCCATGATCACGTAGTCGAGCGCGTTGGTGTCGAGCCGCAGCTCTGTCGCAAGTGGGTGCATGCTTCAGGTCCGCTTCCGTGCGTGAGGCGTTCAGAAGACGAAGCCAGACGGTGGCGTTGGATTCCGAAAGCTTCTGTTGGGACTGTTTGCTTGTCTGTTGGATCTCGCACCCAGAATGTCTGATAAAGGATAAATTGGGGTAAGCGACGCTCCGGCGTTGACTCGCCTGTTGGCTTGTGGTTCATTGTGTTCGATTGTGTTGGGGAACCGGACCATGACGACCGGCGGGCAGGGCAGGCCAGGGCCGAGGAAGAGGCTCCAGTGAAGAAGACGCACACGCGGCTCGCGGACGGGCGCGAGCTGATCTACTTCGACGCGCGTGACGACGCCGCCCGGGACGCGGCCGACCGCCGCCCCCTGGAGCCGACGCGCACCGCCTCGGAGGCGCGCTTCGACCCGCTGCGCGGGGAGTGGGTGGTCATCGCCTCCCACCGCCAGGGGCGTACGTACCGGCCGCCCGCCGACGAGTGCCCGCTGTGCCCCTCCCGCGACGGGCGGCTGAGCGAGATCCCCGCCGACGACTACGAGGTCGCCGTCTTCGAGAACCGCTTCCCCTCGCTGACCGGCGGCCCCGGTCCGGTCACGGGCGAACCGCCCTTCACCGGCGCCCCGGGTGCGGGGCGCTGCGAGGTCGTCTGCTTCACCTCCGCCCACGACGCCTCGTTCGCCGGCCTCTCCCCCGGGCAGGCCGCGCTGGTCCTGGAGGCCTGGACGGACCGCTCCGTGGAACTGGCCGAACTCCCCGGCGTCGAGCAGGTCTTCTGCTTCGAGAACCGCGGCGAGGAGATCGGCGTCACCCTCGGCCACCCGCACGGGCAGATCTATGCGTATCCGTATGTCACGCCGCGTACCGCGCAGATGATGCGGTGCGTCGAGCAGCACCGGGCGCGGACGGGCGAGAACCTCTTCGACACCCTCGTCGCCGCCGAGGTCGCGGCGGGGACGCGGGTGGTGCTGGAGGGGGCGCACTGGGTGGCGTTCGTGCCGTTCGCGGCGCACTGGCCGTACGAGGTCCACCTCTACCCGCGGCAGCGGGTGCCCGACCTGCCGGCGCTGGGCGGCGCGGCGCGCGCGGAGTTCCCCGGGGTCTACCTCGAACTGCTGCGCCGATTCGACCGGATCTTCGGCCCCGGCGAGCCCCCGACCCCGTACATCTCGGCGTGGCATCAGGCGCCGGTGCGGGCGGCGGGCCGCGATGACTACGCTCTGCACCTCGAACTGTTCACGATCCGGCGGAGCCCGGGCAAACTGAAGTACCTTGCAGGCTCGGAGTCCGCGATGGACGCCTTCGTCACCGATGTGCCGCCCGAACAAGCGGCAGAACGACTGCGAGAGGTAGCGAGCACGTGATGTCTGCCGACGGCGACCGGGCTTGTGGTGGCCGGCTCCGGGGTGTCGTCCCCGGCCGGAACGCCGCGGGCGCACCGCCCGGACCCGGCGCCCCGTCCCGCTTCGGCCTGAGGGACGCGGTCCCCGCGCTCACGTACCTTGCAGGCTCGGAGTCCGCGATGGACGCCTTCGTCACCGATGTGCCGCCCGAACAAGCGGCGGAACGACTGCGAGAGGTAGCGAGCACGTGAGTCATGACGTAGCCGGGGGTGCCGGGGGCGGGCGGAAGTATCTGGTGACCGGTGGGGCCGGGTACGTGGGGAGCGTCGTCGCGGCGCACCTGCTGGCCGCCGGGCACGCGGTGACCGTCGTCGACGACCTGTCGACCGGGTTCCGCGACGGGGTGCCGGAGGGCGCCGAGTTCGTCGAGGACCGGATCCAGAACGCCGCGAAGTGGCTGGACTCCTCGTACGACGGCGTGCTGCACTTCGCCGCCTTCTCCCAGGTCGGCGAGTCCGTCACGCACCCCGAGAAGTACTGGCGCAACAACGTCGGCGGCACGCTGGAGCTGCTCGCCGCGATGCGCGACGCGGGCGTGCGGCGGCTGGTGTTCTCCTCCACCGCCGCCACCTACGGCGAGCCCGAGTCCGTGCCGATCACCGAGGACGCCGTCACCGCACCGACGAACCCGTACGGGGCCTCCAAGCTCGCCGTCGACCAGATGATCGGCGCGGAGTGCCACGCCCACGGGCTCGCCGCCGCCTCGCTGCGCTACTTCAACGTCGCGGGCGCCTATCTGCCCGCGCAGGGCGGCGGCCCGTACGGCGAGCGGCACGACCCCGAGTCGCACCTCATCCCGCTGGTCCTCCAAGTGGCCCTGGGGCAGCGCGAGTCGATCTCCGTCTTCGGCGACGACTACCCCACCCCCGACGGCACCTGCGTCCGCGACTACATCCACGTCGCGGACCTCGCCGAGGCGCACCTGCTCGCGCTCGACGCGGTACGCCCCGGCGAGCACCGCATCTGCAACCTCGGCAACGGCGCGGGGTTCTCCGTGCGCGAGGTCATCGAGACCGTCCGCCGGGTGACCGGGCACCCCGTGCCCGAGGTGGTCGCGCCGCGGCGGGCGGGGGATCCGGCGGTGCTGGTGGCGTCGGCGGAGGCGGCGAAGGAGCAGTGGGGCTGGCGCCCGTCGCGTACGGAGCTGGCGGGGATCGTGTCGGACGCCTGGGACTTCGCACGGCGGGGTACGGGCGCGGGGGAAGGCGGAGGGGACAGATGACGGCTGGGGAGACGACGGCGGCGCGGGACGCGGCGGGCCCGGACGCGGCGGAGACGACGGCCGCGGGGTTCGCGGAGTTGTACGGGGAACGGCCCGCCGGGGTGTGGGCCGCCCCCGGGCGCGTCAACCTCATCGGCGAACACACCGACTACAACGACGGCTTCGTCATGCCGCTCGCCCTCCCGCACACCACCCTCGCCGCCGCGCGCCGCCGCGACGACGGCGTGCTGCGGCTGCACTCGGGCGACGGGGAATCGCGCCTGGTGGAGCTGGACGTCGACCGCATCGACCCCCTGACCGTGGGCGGCGACCGCGGCGGCTGGGCCGCGTACCCGGCGGGCGTGGTGTGGGCGCTGCGCCGCACCGTCGACGCCTTCGCGGACTTCGGCGGTGCAGACATCCACTACGAGAGCACGGTCCCCACGGGTGCCGGGCTGTCCTCGTCGGCGGCGCTGGAGGTCTCCACGGCGCTGGCGCTCAGCGACCTGTACGGACTGGGCCTCGACCCCGTAGGGCTGGCGAAGGCCGGCCGGCACGCCGAGAACGACTTCGTCGGCGTACCCAGCGGGATCATGGACCAGATGGCCTCCGCCTGCTGCACCGCGGGCAACGTGCTCTATCTCGACACCCGCGACCTCACGCAGCGCGCCGTGCCCTTCGACCTGGCCGCCGAGGGGCTCACGCTGCTGGTCGTCGACACGCAGGTCAAACACGCCCTGGGCGACGGCGAGTACGCCGAGCGGCGCGCCGGCTGCGAGGCGGCGGCGCGGGCGCTGGGCGTGCCGGCGCTGCGCGACGTGCCGTACGCGGAGCTGGACGCCTCGCTGGGCCGGCTGACCGACCCGGCGGTGCGCCCGCTCGTCCGGCACGTCGTCACCGAGGACCGGCGCGTCGAGGAGTGCATCACGCTGCTCGACACCGGCCGCGCCCGCGACATCGGGCCGGTGCTGCTCGCCGGACACGCCTCGCTGCGCGACGACTTCCGCGTCTCCTGCCGCGAACTCGACGTGGTCGTCGAGTCGTCGGTCGCCGCGGGCGCGCTCGGCGCGCGCATGACCGGCGGCGGCTTCGGCGGCTCGGCGATCGTGCTGGCCGAGACGGACGCGGCCGACACCGTCGGCAAGGCCGTCGAATCGGCCTTCGCCGCGGCGGACTTCCGCCCGCCGCGGATCTTCGCCGCCGTACCCGGCGCGGGCGCCCGCCGCCTGGTCTGAGGCCGCTCAGGCGCCCCCGCCCGGGGGCGCCGGGCAGCCGCCGTCACCGGTCCGTCACTTGTCCTTGCTGCCGAACGCGAGGGCGAAATACTGCACGTCGTCGCGGTCGCTGATGATGTCCTGCGCCAGATAGAACCGGCCGTGCTCGAAGACGTACGGCACGCTGTCGCTGTACGTCAGCGTCGACTCGGCCTCCGCCGTGTCGTTCGGCAGCTCCAGCCAGGTCTCCTCCTTGGCGGAGTCCGGGTCTATCGCCAGGATCTCGCCTCCGGAGTCGTACGTCCCCTTCCGGTACGCGATGATCTTGCCGTCCTCCACCCGCAGCGGCACCATCGTCCGCTTCTCACCGGCGTCGTACTTCTTCGTCGGCTTGCCGGTGTCGAGATCGAAGGCGATGATCTCGTTCGTGTCGCCGTAGTCGCTCTTGCCCTGGTGCTCGCGCGACGGCAGGTACATCGTGTCGCCGTCCACCGCCACCGTCGTGCACGACTCGGCGCCGCCGGAGTAGTCGCAACCGGGCTTGTAGCGCGGGCCCGCCGTCTCCGTGCCCAGCGAGATCTTCGAGCGCAGTTCGCCCTCGTCGAGGGCGAAGATGTCGGTCTCGGTGGTCTTGCCCGCGCCGATCGTGATCACCGGCGGCTCGACGCTGAGCACCTGGACGCTCTGCACTCCGTCCGGCACGTCGTACGACCAGTAGATGCCGCCGCTGGCCGGGTCGACCTTCTGGACCTTCATGTCCTCGTTGAGCGAGCCGCAGAAGACCAGGCCGAGCAGGTTCGTCCCGTCGCTGGCGTAGTCGTGGTCCTTGCACTCGGTGGTGGGCTTGGTCTGCCAGACCGGGTCACCGCCGGCGAGGGGGAACGCCGCGGAGCCGGAGAGGCCCGAAGCGATGACCGTGCCGTCGGCGATGGTCACGTGGTCGAACTTCAGGCTCTCGTCGGCGGTCGCCACGTGCTGCTTCCACAGCTCCTCGCCGGTGTTGACGTCGAAGACCACGACCTCGGTGCACGGCGCGTACGAGTCGTCGGGGTCGGAGACCTTGCCGTCCTGGACCAGCATGGCGGCCTTGCCGTCGTCGGTGACCGCCCGCGAGGCGCCGCACACCAGGCCGTCGGTGGGCAGCTCCCAGGCCTCCTTGCCGGTCGTGGTGTCGTAGCCCTTCACGGCGTTCAGCTCGCCCTTGGCGTAGACCTTCTCCGTCGCCCACTGGCCCTCGGCGGGCCAGGTCGCGCCCTCCTCGGCCTGCGGGTACGGGACGCCGAAAAGCAACTCGCCGTCGGCGCTGGCGGGCTTGCTGTCGCTGACGGTCTTCTTGGCGCCGCCGACACCGCCCCCGCCACCGCCGCCGGCCTGCGTGTCACCGTCGTCGCGGGTGAGGAACCAGCCCGTACCACTCGCGACCACGAGGATCGCCACCACCGCCGCGACGACCGTCCAGACGGGGACGAGCTTCTGCGCCTGCGGTTTGGCCGGCATGCCCGGGACCTGCGCCTGCGGGTAGCCGCCCGAGTGCTGCGGGGCGGGCTGCGCGAAGCTGTACGGCTCCTGCGCCTGCTGCGGTGCCTGCCCGTACGGCTGCGGGGCCGGGGGCTGCGGCGGCTGCGAGGGCTGGGCCTGGGGCTGCGCCGGCGGATAGCCGTACTGGGGCTGCTGCGCGGGCTGTTGCGGCTCCTGCGGCGCGCCGAAACCGCCGCCGGGCGCGGGCGGCGGCGGGGTCTGCGGATACCCGTAACCGGGCTGCTGCGGGTCCTCGGCGGGCGGCGGCCCGAAGCCACCGGACGGCGGCTGGCCCGGCGGCGGTGGCGGCTGCGACATTTCCCTGTCCCCCCGGATGGATGTGCGTACGAGCTGCGGTCGCGTGGCTCATTTCTACCACCCGCGGGTGACAGCCGCCGCCGGCCGCGTACGGACCGGGCATCCGGCCGTCCGCCGCGGGCTCAGCCCGCCTCGGCCGCCTCCGCCAGCTCCAGCCAGCGCAGCTCCAACTCCTCGCGCTCGGCCGCCAGCTCACGCAGTTGCCCGTCCAGCCCCGCCACCCGCGCGAAGTCCGTCGCGTGCTCGGCGATCGCGGCGTGCAGGTCGCTCTCCTTGCCGCCGATCCGGTCCAACTGCCGCTCGATGCGCTGCAGCTCCTTCTTCGCCGCCCGCGCGTCCGCCGCGGACAGCCCGGCCGCCGGCTGCGCCTGCCCCCCGGTCGCGGCCGGGGCCTGCGGCGGCTGTGTCTGCGGCTGCGTCTGCGTCTCGCGGATACGGGCCCGGCGGCGCAGGTACTCCTCGATCCCGCCCGGCAGCATCCGCAGCGTTCCGTCGCCCAGCAGCGCGTGCACCGTGTCCGTCGTGCGCTCGATGAAGTACCGGTCGTGGCTGATGACCACCAGCGTCCCCGGCCAGCCGTCCAGCAGGTCTTCGAGCTGGGTGAGGGTCTCGATGTCCAGGTCGTTGGTCGGCTCGTCGAGGAACAGCACGTTCGGCTCGTCCATCAGCAGCCGCAGCAACTGCAGCCGCCGCCGCTCGCCGCCGGACAGGTCGCCCACCGGCGTCCACTGCTTCTCCCGGCCGAAGCCGAACTGCTCGCACAGTTGCGAGGCGGTCATCTCCCGCCCCTTGCCGAGGTCCACCCGCTGCCGCACCCGCTCGACCGACTCCAGCAGCCGCCACTGCGGGTCCAGCTCGGTGACCTCCTGCGAGAGGTACGCGAGCCGCACGGTCCGCCCCGCGACGATCCGCCCGGCGGCCGGCTGCGCCTCGCCGCCGGAGCGGGCGGCGTCCGCGAGCGTACGCAGCAGGGACGTCTTGCCCGCGCCGTTGACGCCGAGGAGCCCGATGCGGTCGCCGGGGCCGAGCTGCCAGGTCAGCCCCTTCAGCAGCACCCTGCCGTCGGCGCCGCCCCCGGCCCGTACGGTGACGTCCTCCAGCTCGAAGACGGTCTTGCCGAGGCGGGAGTTGGCGAACTTCATCAGCTCCGCGGAGTCGCGGGGCGGCGGCACGTCGGCGATGAGCGCGTTGGCGGCCTCGATCCGGAAGCGGGGCTTGCTGGTACGGGCCGGGGCGCCGCGGCGCAGCCAGGCCAGCTCCTTGCGCACGAGGTTCTGCCGCTTGGCCTCCTCGGTGGCGGCGATCCGGGCGCGCTCGGCGCGGGCGAAGACGTAGTCGGAGTAGCCGCCGTCGTACTCGTGGACGGCGCCGCGCTGGACGTCCCACATGCGGGTGCAGACCTGGTCGAGGAACCAGCGGTCGTGGGTGACGACGACGAGCGCGGCGCGGCGGGTGCGCAGGTGCTCGGCGAGCCAGGCGATGCCCTCGACGTCGAGGTGGTTGGTCGGCTCGTCCAGGACGATGAGGCCGGGGGTGCCGATGAGCAGCTTGGCCAGCGCGATGCGGCGGCGTTCGCCGCCGGAGAGCGGGCCGATGACGGTGTCGAGGCCCTGCTCGAAGCCGGGCAGGTCGAGGCCGCCGAAGAGGCCGGTGAGCACGTCGCGGACGCGGGCGTCGCCCGCCCACTCGTGGTCGGCCATGTCGCCGACGACCTCGTGCCTCACGGTGGCGGCGGGGTCGAGGGTGTCGCCCTGGGTGAGGACGCCGAGGCTGAGGCCGCCGGTGTGGGTGACGCGGCCGGCGTCGGGCTCTTCCAGCTTGGCGAGGAGGCGGATGAGGGTGGTCTTGCCGTCGCCGTTGCGGCCGACGACGCCGATGCGGTCGCCTTCGGCGACGCCGAGGGAGATGCCGTCGAGGAGGGCGCGGGTGCCGTAGACCTTGTCGACGGCTTCCAGGTTGACCAGATTGGCGGCGGCCATGGCGGTGCGGTGCTCCTCGGGGGTCGGGGCCGGGTTCCTCGGCGGGCGGCCTCCAGCGTAGTTCGCGCCCGCCGGAACACCGCCCGCGGCCTTTCCCCGTCCCGGAACCGGGGCCCTCCGTCAGCCCACCACCACCGCGCCCGGTGCCGGGGCCTGGGCGACGCGGGCCTTGCGGCAGGTGCCCGACGCCTCCAGGGCCGCCGCGACCTCCGCCGCCGCCGTCTCGTCCGCCGCCAGGAACGCGCACGTCGGGCCCGAGCCCGAGACCAGGGCCGCCAGGGCGCCCGCCGTGGTGCCGGCCCGGAGGGTCGCGGCCAGGGAGGGGCGGAGGGACAGGGCCGCGGGCTGCAGGTCGTTGCCGCCGTCGATCGCGGTCAGGGCCGCGGCGAGGTCCGCCGGGTCGCCGGAGCCCAGCGCGTCCAGCACCGCCGGGGACGGGTCCGGGTCCGGTACGGAGCGGTCCGCCGCCAGGCGGTCGAACTCCCCGTAGACCTCCGGCGTCGACAGGCCGCCGTCGGCCACCGCGAAGACCCAGTACAGCGGGCCCTTCGCGGACAGCGTCGTCAGCCGCTCGCCGCGGCCGCGCCCCAGCGCCGCCCCGCCGACCAGGCTGAACGGCACGTCGCTGCCCAGCTCGGCGCAGATCCGCAGCAGCTCGTCGGTGCCGGTCCTGGTGCCCCACAGCTCGTCGCAGGCCAGCAGCGCGCCCGCACCGTCCGCGCTGCCGCCGGCCATGCCGCCGGCGACGGGGATGTCCTTCGCGATGTGCAGGTGCACGTTCGGCTGCCGCCCGTGCCGGGCGGCGAGCAACTGTGCGGCGCGGGCGGCGAGGTTCGAGGTGTCCGTGGGGACGGCGGCGGCGTCGGGGCCCGCGACCGTGACACTCAGGGCGTCGGCCTCGGTGGCGGTGACCTCGTCGTAGAGGCCGACGGCGAGGAAGACGTTCGCGAGGTCGTGGAAGCCGTCGGGGCGCGGCGGGCCGACGGCGAGCTGCACGTTGACCTTCGCGGGTACGCGGACGGTGACGCTCCGCGCGCCGGCGGGCGCGGGACCGGGGGCGGACGGGGTCGATCCGGATGTCACGGCGTGCTGCTCCTCGTGGTGGCGGTCCGGTGCCGGGACTCCGCGATCCGCGCGAAGTCCTCGATGGTCAGCGACTCGCCGCGGGCCTGCGGCGAGACGCCCGCGGCGCGCAGCGCGGCCTCGGCGGCGGGCGCCGAACCGGCCCAGCCGGTGAGCGCCGCGCGCAGCGTCTTGCGGCGCTGGGCGAAGGCGGCGTCGACGGCCGCGAAGACCTCGGTCCGCGTCGCGTGGGTCGCGGGCGGCTCGCGGCGGATGAGCGAGACGAGCCCGGAGTCGACGTTCGGGGCGGGCCAGAAGACGGTGCGGCCGATGGCGCCGGCCCGCTTGACGTCCGCGTACCAGGCGGCCTTGAGCGACGGCACGCCGTAGACCTTCGACCCGGGGGCGGCGGCGAGCCGGTCGGCGACCTCGGCCTGCACCATGACCAGGGTGCGTTCGATGCCGGGGAAGGTGGCCAGCATGTGCAGGAGCACGGGCACCGCGACGTTGTACGGGAGGTTGGCCACCAGCGCCGTCGGGGGCGGGCCCGGCAGCTCGGTGACCCGCAGCGCGTCGGCGTGCAGCAGCGCGAAGCGCTCCGCGCGGCGCGGCAGCCGGGCCCGTACGGTCGCGGGCAGGGCGGCGGCGAGCGCGTCGTCGATCTCGACCGCCGTGACGTGGGCCGCGGCCTGGAGCAGGGCGAGGGTGAGCGAGCCGAGGCCGGGGCCGATCTCGACCACGACGTCGTCCGGCCGCACGCCGGCGGCGCGCACGATGCGGCGGACGGTGTTGGGGTCGATGACGAAGTTCTGGCCGCGCTGCTTGGTGGGGCGTACGCCGAGGGCCGCCGCCAGCTCGCGGACGTCCGCGGGGCCGAGCAGCGGGTCCGGCTCGCCGGTGGGGGCGCTCACCGCTCCAGGTTATTCCCTGCGTCTTGGCGGACTCCTGGCGAGCCGCCGGCGGCGGGGCGTACGGGGTCTGCGGGGGCGTAGCCGAACGCGCGCGCGGTGTTGGCCGCGATCGCCGCCGCCAGCTCGTCGGGGTCCGTGCCGCGGGTCGCGGCCATGGCGCGCAGCGTGAGGGGGATCAGATACGGCGCGTTGGGGCGGCCCCGGTACGGCATCGGCGTCAGGAACGGCGCGTCCGTCTCGACGAGCAGCAGCTCCGCGGGCGCGACGGCGACCGCCTCGCGCAACTGCCCCGCGTTCTTGAAGGTCACGTTTCCGGCGAAGGACATGAAGTAACCGTTTTCCGCGCAGGTTTCGGCCATCGCCGCGCCCCCGGAATAGCAGTGGAATACCACCCGCTCCGGCGCCCCCTCTTCCTCAAGAATGCGCAGCACGTCGTCGTGCGCTTCCCGATCGTGAATGACGAGCGCTTTTTGCCGGCGTTTTGCCATCTCGATATGGCGGCGGAAGGAGTGCTGCTGCGCGGCGACGCCGTCGGGGCCTGTCCGGTAATAGTCGAGGCCGGTCTCGCCGACGCCGACGACCTGCGGCAGGGCGGCCAGCGCGTCGATCTCGTCGAGGGCGGCCTCCAGTCCCGCGCCCAGCCGCGGGGCCTCGTTGGGGTGCAGGGCGACGGTGGCCCATACCGCGTCGTGCGCGGCGGCGGTCTCCGCGGACCAGCGGGAGCGCTCCAGGTCGCAGCCGACCTGGATGAGGGTGGTGACGCCCACCCGGGCGGCGGCGGCCACCGCCTCGGCGACCGTGCCGTCCTGCATGTCGAGGTGCGTGTGCGAGTCCGCCGCGGGGTGGCCGAGCGGCTCGGGCGGCGGCGGCGCGGACGTCGCGTCCGCGCCGCCGGAGGTGTGCTGAGCCATGCCGGGGACTCTACTGGCCCGCTACGACACCGCCGTGCGGGGCGGTGGTCGCCCCGGGCCGGCCGGGGCCCCCGCGGGGTCAGGTGCGGCGTGAGCGCTGCCGCACCGACTCGACGGACCGGACCTGGCCGGCGCGCATGATGCGTACGACGTGCTCGCCGCAGTTCAGGCACGTGGGCCGGGTCAGCGGCGAGGGCACCCGCTCCCCGTCGGTGTGGTACGTGACGAAGGGCCGTCCCTTCGAATCGACGTGGTGGTGGATCTCGTAGCTCTGTTCCCAGCCGTGCCCGCACATCATGCAGGCGAAGGCATATGACTCGGTCACTGGCTCGGGTTCGGACATTGGCTGCTCCTCTTGTCCATGTGAGGGACAAGTCACCGGAACGCATCCCCTATTCCAGTGGACACCCATTCGGCGCCGCCCGCAGCCGCCGATACCATGAATTGAAAGAGTTTTGATACGACTACTCAGAGTTGTTTGCCGAGTTTTTCGCGGCCACCACCGCATCGAACACCTCGCGCTTGGGTACCCCGGCGTCCCGGGCGACCGCCGCGATGGCCTCCTTGCGCCCCTCCCCCGCCTCCTCGCGGACGGTGACCCGGCGGGCCAGCTCCGCGGCACCGGGCCGCTCGCGGTCCACGGGCGCGCCCTCCACCACCACCGTGACCTCGCCGCGTACGCCCTCGGCCGCCCAGTCCGCCAGCTCCTTCAGCGGGCCGCGCCTGACCTCCTCGTACGTCTTGGTCAGCTCCCGGCACACGGCGGCCCTGCGGTCCTCGCCGAAGACGCCGGCCATGGCGACGAGGCTGTCGGCGAGCCGGTGCGGGGCCTCGAAGTACACCAGGGTGCGCCGCTCGGCCGCCGCCTCCCGCAGCCGCGCCAGCCGCTCCCCCGGCTTGCGCGGCAGGAAGCCCTCGAAGCAGAACCGGTCCACCGGCAGCGCCGAGACCGCGAGCGCCGCCAGCACCGCGGAGGGGCCCGGCGCGGCGGTGACGGTGATGCCGGCCCGCACGGCGGCGGCGACGAGGCGGTAGCCGGGGTCGGAGACGGAGGGCATGCCGGCGTCGGTGACGAGCAGGACCCGCGCGCCGCCGGCCAGTTCCTCGACGAGATCGGGGGTACGGGCGCTCTCGTTGCCCTCGAAGTACGAGACGACCCGGGCCGTCGGCTGCACCCCGAGCGCCTGCGTCAGCCGGCGCAGCCGGCGGGTGTCCTCGGCGGCGATGACGTCGGCGGCGGCCAGCTCGGTCGCCAGCCGCGGCGGGGCGTCCGCGGGGTCGCCGATGGGCGTGCCTGCCAGTACGAGTAGTCCGCTCACGTCCCCATCCTGTCCGATGGCACGGACAGGTCGCGAGGACGGGTCCCGTCGCAGGTCCGTGACCGGGCCCCCGGCGGAGTCCGTGACCGGGTGCCTCGCGGCGGGCGGTCCGCCCGGGGGCGTACGGGCCGTGCGGCGGGCGCAGGACCGGTCCCGGCCGGTTCGGATCAGTCCCGCCGTGCCCGTCACGGGCGCGCCTAGGATGCCCACGTGAGCAGTGACACCGTGACGCAGCCCGCGCAGAGCCGGTCCGCGCCCGCCCCGGCGTGGCAACGGCGGCTCCGCGCGTTCGGGTACGTGCCGCGGCGTGAGCCCGGCGTCACGGAGCGGCTGGTGCCGCCGTACCGGCGGTCCGGGGCGCGGCTGCTGCACGTGGTCGGCGTGCCCGCGGTGACGGCGATGCGGGTGGCGCGGCTGGGCGCGTGGGGCGGTCCGCTGCTCGTGGCGCTCTTCGCCGGCGTGCTGCGGTTCGTGAACCTGAGCAGCCCGCGTGCGGTGATATTCGACGAGACGTATTACGCGAAGGACGCCTGGTCGCTGCTGCAGCTCGGCTACGAGGGCACATGGCCCAAGGACGCCAACGACAAGCTCCTCGACGACCCGCAGGTCATCCCGCTCAGCGAGGATCCCGGCTACGTCGTCCACCCGCCCGTCGGCAAGTGGATGATCGCGCTGGGCGAGTGGGCGTTCGGCCTGGACCCCTTCGGCTGGCGCTTCGTCGTCGCCCTGCTGGGCACGCTGTCGGTGCTCATGCTGTGCCGCATCGGCCGCCGGCTGTTCCGCTCCACGCTGCTCGGCTGTCTGGCGGGGCTGCTGATGGCGGTCGACGGCCTGCACTTCGTGATGAGCCGTACGGCGCTGCTCGACCTGGTGCTGATGTTCTGGGTGCTGGCGGCGTTCGGCTGTCTGCTCGTCGACCGGGACCGTGCGCGAGAACGGCTGGCCGCCGCGCTGCCCGCGGGACGGCCCGACGACACGGTGGCCTCCGGTCTGCGGCTGGGGGCGCGCCCGTGGCGGCTCGCGGCGGGAGTGTGCATGGGGCTCGCGCTGGGCACCAAGTGGAACGCGCTGTTCATCCTCGCCGCGTTCGGGCTGCTGACGGTGCTGTGGGACGCGGGCGCCCGCCGTACGGCCGGATCCCGCCGCCCGTACGCGCGCGCACTGCGCCTCGACGTGGTGCCGGCGTTCTTCTCCACGGTGCCCGTGGCGGTGGCCGTGTACGTCGCCTCCTGGACCGGCTGGTTCACCTCCGACAACGGCTACTTCCGCGGCTGGGCCGAGGACCGCGACACCGCGTTCCCCTTCGTCCCCGATGCCGTGCGCAGCCTGTGGCACTACCACGCGGTGGTCTACAGGTTCCATGTCAACCTCGACTCCGGCCACACCTACGACTCCAACCCGTGGAGCTGGCCCGTGGTCGGCCGGCCCGTGTCGTACTTCTGGGACGACCCCCGCCCCGGCTACGACGGCTGCCCCGCCGACGCGACGGAGAACTGCGCCCGCGAAGTGCTGGCGCTGGGCACCCCGCTGCTGTGGTGGCTGGGCATCGCCGCCGTGGTCTACGCGCTCTACCGCTGGGGCCTGCGCCGCGACTGGCGCGCCGGCGCGATCCTGTGCGGGCTGGCGGCCGGCTGGGTGCCGTGGCTCTTCTACCAGGAGCGCACGATCTTCCTCTTCTACGCCGTCGTCTTCCTCCCGTACCTGTGTCTGGCGGTGACGATGATGCTCGGCGCGATGGCCCGCGCCGGCACCGCCGCCCTCGCGGGCCCGGCCACGTCCGGAGCCGGCCCCGGCCCGGCCCAGCCCACCGAATGGCGCAGAGCCGCGGGCGTGGTCGCGGCGGGGGTGCTCGTCCTCCTGGTGCTCTGGAACTTCATCTACTTCTGGCCGATCTACACCGGCGAGACGATTACCCGCGACGCCTGGGAGGCGCGCATGTGGCTGGGGAGTTGGGTCTGAGCGCGACGACCACGGGTGGGCGTCCGTGCGGCAGGTGGCTTAATGTGCTTGACGCAGGGTCGAAATGGTCTCGGGGCGCGCAGAGGGAGCACGGCAGATGGCGGGCAGCCACCGGCGCAGACGCGCCGGATCATATGCGTCGGCGCGAGCCACGCGCACCCGGATCGCAGTAGTCGTCGGAGTCGGTGCCGCGGTCGTGGGTGCGGCCGGGTTCGGCGCGTACAGCCTCCTGGAGGACGACAAGGCGGAGAACGGCGGCAACGCGCTGTCGGCGCCGGCCTCATCCGATCCGGTGAAGACCGGACCACCGGGCCCCAAGGAGACCGGCAGGGCGGCGGGGGACTTCCTCGCCGCCTGGGCGAGCGGCAACACCGAGACCGCGGCCGGGCTGACGGACAACAGAAAGGCGGCGCTTCGCGCCCTCAAGTCCTACCGCGAGGACGCGGGCGTCGAGAAGGTGAAGCTGACCCCCGGCCGGCCGCAGGGCACCGAAGTGCCGTTCAGCGTCGACGCCCGGGTGACCTTCGGGGACAACGTCAAGCCGTGGGCGTACAACTCGGCGCTCGAAGTCGTACGGGACGAGAAGACGGGCGAGGCCGAGGTCGCCTGGGACCCGTCCCTCATACATCCCAAGCTCACCGAAGGGGAGCGGCTGCGCACCGGTTCGACCGAGGCCCCGCCGATCAAGGCATTGGACCGCACAGGCGCCAGGCTCGACCCCGAGAAGTACCCCTCGCTCGAGCCCGTCATCGCCGATCTGCGCGAACGTTACGGCGCGAAGGCCGGCGGCAAGGCGGGCGTCAAGGTCTGGACCGAGCCCGCGGACGCGCGCGACAAGGGCGACAAGGGCGACAAGAAGAAGGACGAGGACGACGACAAGGCGGGCACGCCCGAGACCCTTCTGGTGCTCTCCAAGCCCAAGGCCGGCACGCTGCAGACGACGCTGGACGCGGCCGTGCAGGAGACCGCCGAGGCGGCCGTCGCCAAGCAGGGCGGCGCGGCGCTGGTCGCGCTGCAGCCCAGCACCGGCCAGGTGCTCGCGGTCGCCAATCAGACCGCCGACGGCTTCAACACGGCGCTCCAGGGCACGCTGCCGCCCGGCTCGACGATGAAGGTCGTCACGGCCTCGATGCTCATGGACAAGGGCCTGGCCGCGCCCGACGAGCCGCACCCGTGCCCGCGGTACAAGGCGTACGGTGGCTGGGAGTTCGAGAACGTCGGCGACAACTCGTTCACCATCCAGGGCGGCACGTTCACGCAGTCCTTCACCGCCTCCTGCAACACCGCGTTCATCTCGATGGCGGAGAAGCTGGAGAACGACGATCTGACGAAGCAGGCCCGGGACGTCTTCGGCATCGGGCTCAACTGGCAGACGGGCGTGACCACGTTCGACGGCTCGGTGCCGGTGCAGTCCGGCGTCGAGATGGCGCTGTCGCTGATCGGCCAGGGCGGGGTGCGGATGAACCCGCTGACGATGGCGTCGGTGTCGGCGACCGCGAAGTCCGGCGTCTTCAAGCAGCCGCACCTGGTGCCGCAGTCGTTCGACGGGCGGCAGTTCGCGACGGCGCCGAAGAGCATGAAGGCGTCGACGGCGCAGTCGCTGCGGGAGCTGATGGAGGAGACGGCGAGGTCCGGGACCGCGGCGGGGGCGATGAGCGGGCTGACCGGGCAGGTGGGCGCGAAGACCGGCTCCGCGGAGATGGGCGGCCAGGAGGAGACGGACGCCTGGTTCACCGCGTACCGCGGGGACCTGGCGGCGGCGGCCACGGTGCCGAACATCGGGCACGGCGGTGAGTTCGCGGGTCCGCTGGTGCGCGACGTGCTGGCGGCGCACGGAGGCTGAGGCGTGACGTCCCCGGGGCCCGGCGGCAGCCGCCGGGCCCCGGGGTGCGGAATGTGTTCGCGTGGCCCGTACACCGGGCGTTAACGTCACCTCCATGACGACAGCCGACACCGCACATCCGCTCTTCGCCGCCGCCCTCGCCGAACTCGGCCTGAGCGTTCCGGTACGCCGCTTTCCGGACGCCACCCGCACCGCGGCGCAGGCGGCGGAGGCCATCGGCTGCGAGCTGAGCCAGATCGTCAAGTCCCTGATCTTCGCGGCGGACGGCGTACCGGTGCTCGTCCTGATGGACGGCGCCTCACGGGTGGACACCGAGCGCGTACGTGCCGAGTTGGGCGCCGCGGGCGTGCGCCGGGCGGACGCGGCGGTGGTGCGCGAGGCCACGGGGTACGCCATCGGCGGCGTGCCGCCCTTCGGGCACGTGACGCGCATGACGGTGCTCGCCGACCGCGGGCTCCTCGACCACGGCGAGGTCTGGGCCGCCGCGGGCGACCCGCACACCGTCTTCCCCATGGCGCCCAAGGACCTCGTCGCGCACGCGGGCGCGCGGGTCGCCGACGTGTCCGAGGTGTGCGAGCCGGGGGTGTGACCCCCCTCATAGCCGCGGCGGTCCTCGCGGCCGCCGTGATGCACGCCTCGTGGAACGCCATCGCCCACGGGTTCAAGGACCAGTTGGTCGTCTTCGCCCTCATCGGGGTGGGCGACGTGCTGATCGCGGGGGCCGCGGTGTTCTTCGTGCCGGTCCCGGCGGCCGGCGCCTGGCCGTGGCTGCTGGCGTCGGTCGCCATCCACCTCGTGTACATGACGCTGCTCATGCAGTCGTTCCGGCTGGGCGACTTCGGGCAGGTCTACCCGATAGCCCGCGGCACGGCCCCGCTGGTCGTCGCGGCCGTGGCCCATCTCTTCCTCGACGAGCGGCTGGGCCTGTGGCAGACGGCGGGCGTCGCGGTGGCGTGCGCGGGCCTGAGCGGCATCGCCCTGTGGGGGCTGCGCGGCAAGGACACCCGCCCGGACTGGGCGGCCCTGGCCGCGGCGTTCGCGACGGGCCTGTCCATCGCGGCGTACACGATCGTCGACGGCGTCGGCGTGCGCGCCTCCGGCAGCGCGATGGGCTACACGGCGTGGCTGGTCCTGCTCATGGGTCCGTGGATCCCGCTGGCGGCGCTGGTGCTGCGCGGCCCGGGAATGGTGCGCGAGCTGGGCCCGGTGGCCATGCGGGGGCTGCTGGGTGGGGCGATCTCCATCACGGCGTACGGGCTGGTGCTCTGGGCGCAGACGCGCGCCCCGCTGGCGCCGATAGCGGCGCTACGGGAGTCGAGCATCGTGGTGGGGGCGGCGATCGGGGCGGTGTTCCTCAAGGAGCGGTTCGGCGGGCCGCGGATCGTCGGCGCGTGCCTGATGCTGGCGGGGATCGCACTGGTTCTGCTCCCGGCGTAGCCGGGGCGTCCCGAGGGTGTGACGAGTACGCAACAGGGGTTATCCACAGGGGTTTTTTCCGCGGGCGTTCACCTTCAGGATGGAATCTCCGCAACACCGACCACGGGGGATGACCATGGCAGTGCTCGAAGAAGGGACCAAACCGCAGTCAGGGCAGGCGTCGGACCGGCATGCGCCGCGGCGCCACCTCGGCGCGTATCTGACGGCGGCGGTGCTGCTCACGGCCCTGGGCCGCATGGTGATCGTCTGGATCTACTACGACTTCGACTATGTGCACACCGAAGCGGAGGACTTCCTCAAGGCGCTGTACGACCCGCGCGTCATCCTGGAGCCCGAGCTGTTCAGCCCGTACGTGTGGGCGTTCACGGTGGCGCTGCTGGCGACGGGCCTGGTCGCGGCGCTGAACCGGCGGGCGGGGCGGGGGGCGGCGCTGCTGTGCGGCTTCGTGATGTTCGCGACCGCCGCGCGCGAGCTGATCGGCCTGGCGACGAGCGACCAGTTCCGCCAGTGGTACATCGGGGGCAACGACCTCGAGGTCGCGATCATCACCAGTTGGGCGATGGTCCTGCTGTTCTCGGCGACCGTCGTCGTGCTGATGCTCCGGGCGGGCGACCGGCCGGCCGCAGGCGCGGCGGGGATGCCGGCGCGGGGGTCGCAGCTCTACGTGATAGCCGGAGGCCTGATGGTCGTCCTCGGCCTGGCGCTCGTCGGCTGGATCGTGCGCATGCTGACCCGGGAAGGGGTCGACAAGGGGGCGTACTTCAAGGGGCTGGTGGACGCCGGCGAGAATCCCTACCCGGCGCTCGCCGGCTCCGGGGAGTTCTGGTCGGCGGTGTTCCCGGTGGCGCTGCTGGTGCTGGGCGTGCTGGCGCTGATGCGGCGGCCGGTGGTGCGGGGCGCATCGATCACCCTCCTCGGGGTGCTGCTCTACCTGTACGTCCGCCAGATGATCGGCATGACCATCAGCGACTACCCGAACGACGTGGCGGACGGGAACCGGATCCCCTTTCCCGGCTGGGACGTGTACACCGAGGACACGGAGGGCTGGCTCAACCTGGCCACCTATGTCGGGGGCGCGCTGATAGCCGTCGCCGTGATCGCGATGATGCTGCGCGCGCCGGAGCCCGCGGCCGGGGCGTCCGTGCCGCCGGTGGCGGGCGGTAACGTGCCGCCGCAGCCGATGGCGCAGCCGGCACCGCAGGCGCAGCCGACGGCTCAGCCGCACTACGACGCGAGCCCCCAGCCGCCGTACGACGCGACGCCGCAGGCGCCGACCATAGCCGCGCCGCCGCCCCCGGCCGCGCCGCCGCCGGCGCCGCCTGCCGGTCCGCCGCCCGCGGGCTGATCAGGCGGGGGCGGCGACGGGTCAGACCGGGCGTACCGTGTCGCCGGGGCGGACGGTGCCGGGGGTCAGCACCTCTGCGCCCACGCCGATGCACATCCCGCGGTCCGCGGTCAGGGTCTTGAGCACCCGGCGGTCCTCCGGCAGGTCGCGCTGTGCCATGGTCGTCATCACGCAGCGCTTCATACGCAGGGTGACCCGCAGCCGCACCTCGTCGCCCACGGCCACCTCCCGGCCCACCCAGTCCTCCTCGATCCAGGGTTCGTCGGTGTCCAGAAGGATGTTCTTGCGGAAGCGGCGGGCGTCGGCGGGTTCGGTGTCGCCGAGGATGCGGCCGAGCGCGTGCAGGGAGGCGGTGCCGATGAGCGTCACGCCGCAGTCGTCGTAGTGCGAGACGGCGTCCTCGCGGGCCAGCCGGACGTCCGCGCCGAGCAGTTCGGCGAGGTGGGCGTCGTCGCGCAGGGCGGAGCCGTCGGGGGTGAGGACGTGCGGGCGGGCGGTGCCGGCGTCGTGGGCGGCGGCGTAGGAGGCGGAGAAGTGGAGCAGGCCCTCGGTGCGGCGGAAGCGCCGGGAGTTCTTGCCGCTGCCGAGCTTGCCGTCGCCGTAGGTGACGGCCCAGAGGCGGTCGCCGACCGCGCCGCGCTCGTCGATGACGAGTTCCGGCAGCCGTTCGCCGAGCATGGACTTGACCGGGAAGCGCCGGAGCGTGGCGACGGAGGGTTCCGGAGAGGGTGTCGGAGCCGGTATGGCGGGCGGGAGTTCGGGCATGCTTCGGACCCTATGCCCGGCCCGGTCGAAGCCGAAGGGTATTTCCCGGCCGTACGCGGCCGGGGACGCACCCCGGCCGTCGCCACGGCGCCCGCCCCCGGACGCCGCCCGGCCCGCCCTCCGCCTCCGGCCACCGCGACGGCGTCCGGCGCGCCACGGCATCCGCCGCCCGACTTGCCGTGTCCCCTTCTGCCCCGAAACATGGAGGTTGTGACAGCCGGTTCCGACAGCACCGCCGCACCCGGCCCCGGCCTGCCCTACCTCCGCTTCCCTCACCTGCACGGCGACCTCCTCTGCTTCGCCGCGGAGGACGACCTGTGGCTGGCCCCGCTGCCCGCCCCCGGCGCCAAGCCCGAGCGGGGCTGGCGGCTGACCGTCGACCGCACCCGGGTCGGCCACCCGCGGTTCTCGCCGGACGGGCGGTTCATCGCGTTCACCAGTTGGCACAGCCTCGACGCCGAGATCCACGTCGTGTCCGCGGAGGGCGGCGGGGCCCGGCGGCTGACGTACTGGGGCAGCCCGGACACCCGGGTGTGCGGCTGGACGCCGCCGGGCACCGGCGAGGACGGCACGGCGCAGATCCTCGCGGTGTCCTCCCAGGGCCAGCCGCTGTCGTACCAGACCTGGTCCTACCTCGTGCCGACCGACGGCTCCCCCGGGCGCCGGCTGCCCTGGGGCCCGGTCGACGACATCGCGGTCGCGGAGCTGTCCGGCCACCGCAAGACGCTGCTGCTCACCGGCCGCCCGCCGCACGAGCCCGCCTCCTGGAAGCGCTACCGCGGCGGCGCCACCGGCCGCATCTATCTGCACGGCGAGCGGCTGCTCGCGGACCTCGGCGGGCACGTGGAGTGCGTGATGTTCGTCGGTCCGCCGCCCGCCACGCGGATCGCCTTCCTCTCCGACCACGAGGGCGTCGGCAACCTCTACTCCTGCCTCCCCGACGGCACGGATCTGCGCCGGCACAGCGACCACGCCGAGTTCTACGCCAGGAACGCCGCCACGGACGGCTACCGGGTGATCTACCAGTGCGCCGGCGAGCTGTGGCTCGCCGAGGACTTCGGCCCTGCCTGCGAGCCGCGCCGCCTCGACGTGCGGCTCGGCAGCCCGCGGGTCGGGCGGCGGCCGTACCAGGTGGCCGCGCAGAACAACGTCCACGGACTGACCGTCGACACCACCGGGCGGGCCAGCGCCGTCGCGGTGCGCGGCGCGCTGTACTGGCTGACCCACCGCGACGGCCCGGCGCGCACGATCACCGAGACCCCCGGCGTCCGGATCAGGCTGCCGGAGATGCTGGGAGACACCAACCGCGTCGCGTACGTCACGGACGCCGCCGGCGACGACGCCATCGAGATCGCCGACCTGCCGCGCACCGGTGCCGTGGGCGAACCGCTGCGGCTGGCGGCCGGGAAGCTGGGCCGGGTGCTGGCGATGACGCCGTCGCCGGACGGGCGGCACCTCGCGATCGCTTCGCACGACGGCCGGCTGCTGCTGGTCCGGGTGCCGGAGCGGGTGCACGCGGACGAGCGGATGTCGGCGGAGGTGGCGGAAGAGTTCGCGGAGGCGGTACGGGCCGCGGAGGAGCTGTCGCCCGCGGAGGCGGCGGGCGACTGCCAGCTCACCGAGCTGATCCGGTCGGTCAACGGGCCCGTACGCGACCTGGCGTTCTCGCCGGACTCCAAGTGGCTCGCCTGGGCGCATCCGGGCATCGGCCGTTCGCTGCGGCAGATCAAGATCGCCCGGGTCGCGGACCGGATGATCGTGGACGTCACGGACGGCAGGTTCGAGGACGAGGAGCCGGTGTTCACGCGCGACGGGCGTTATCTGGCGTTCCTGTCCTGGCGCGGCTTCGACCCGGTGTACGACGTGCACACCGGCGACCTGTCGTTCCCGCTGGGCTCCCGCCCCTATCTCGTACCGCTGCATCCCGCGACGCCGTCGCCGTTCGCCCTGTCCGCCGAAGGACGGCCCGCGGCCGGCGGGATGGACCCGGTCGGCCCGCGGGCGGCGGACGCGGGCGCGAACTCCGCGGTGCTGGTGGAGCCGGAGGGGCTGGAGAGCCGGGTGACGCCGATTCCGGTGCCGGCGTCCAAGTACTCCTCTCTCGTGCCGGTCGCCGGCGGCGGGCTGGTCTGGCTGCGCTGGCCGATCTCCGGGGCGCTCGGTGAGACGTTCGCCAACCCCGCGGACACCTCGGGCCGGCCGACGCTGGAGCACTTCGCCATCTCCACCGCCCGGCTCACCGAGCTGACGTCGCTGGTGACGGAGATCGCCGTGAGCGGCGACGGGAGCCGGCTGGTCGCCAACGACGGCGGCTCGCTGCGTGCGATCCCGGCGACAGGCCTGGCGGACGCGGACACCACGGTCTACATCGACATGCGGCGCGTGCTGCACACCGCCGACCCGGTGGCCGAGTGGCACCAGGCGTACGACGAGGCCGGCCGGATCATCCGGGCGTACTTCTGGGAGCCGCACATGTGCGGCGTGGACTGGGACGAGGTGCTGGCGCAGTACCGGCCGCTGCTGGACCGGGTGGCCTCCCCCGACGAGTTCGCCGACCTGCTGCGCGAAGTGCTGGGCGAGCTGGGCACGTCGCACGCGTACGTCACGCCCGCCCGCCGCAACGAGGGCCCGCCGCACTACCAGCGGCCCATCGGCTTCCTCGGCGTGAACTTCGTCCGGACCCGCGACGGCCGCGGCTGGGCGCTGGCCCGCATCCTGCCCGGCGACTCCTCCGACACCCGCGCCCGCTCCCCGCTGGCCGGCACCGGCATCCCGGACGGCTCGGTGCTCACGCACGTCGACGGCCGCCCGGTCGACCCGGTGACGGGCCCGTACCCGCTGCTGGAGGGCGCGGGGGGCACGTCGGTGGAGCTGACGTTCGCGATCGAGGGCGGCGGGGGCAGGCTGCGCCGGGTTGCCGTGGTGCCGCTCGTCGACGACCGGCCGCTGCGCTACCAGGACTGGGTGGCGGCGCGGCGCGCGGTGGTGCACGAGCTGAGCGGCGGGCGCTGTGGCTACCTGCACATCCCGGACATGATCGGCAGCGGCTGGGCGCAGTTCAACAGGGACGTGCGGATGGAGATGAACCGCGAGGCGCTGATCGTGGACGTACGGGGCAACGCGGGCGGGCACATCAGCGAGCTGGTGCTGGAGAAGCTGACCCGCACGATCATGGGCTGGGACCTGACGCGCCACACGCAGCCCGTCTCGTACACCTCGACCGCGCCCCGCGGGCCGATGGTGGCGCTGGCCGACGAGGCCACGTCGTCGGACGGCGACATGATCACGGCGGCGTTCAAGCTGCTCGGCCTCGGCCCGGTGGTGGGGCTGCGGACGTGGGGCGGGGTGGTCGGGATGACGGGCCGGCACCGGCTGGGCGAGGGCACGGTGATCACGGTGCCGATGAACGCGGCCTGGTTCGACGAGTACGGCTGGGGCGTGGAGAACGCCGGCGTCCCGCCCGACGTGATCGCCGAACGCACGCCGCTGGACTGGGCGGAGGGCCGGACCTCCGAGCTGAACGTCGCGGTGGCCACCGCGCTCGACCTGCTGCGCGAGCACCCGGCGGCGGCGCCGCCGGACTACACCGACGTGCCGGACCGGAGCCGGCCGCCGCTGCCGCCGCGCACGCGGCGGTCGTAGAAGACCCGGGAGGCGTCATGGCACTTGGCCCGAAATGCGGCATTCGCCGGTCCATGCAAGCCTGAGGGAGGCCCCCAACCCTCTTTCTCACAAGGAGTGACAAGAATGGGCGCATTCGACAAGGCGAAGGACATGGTCGGTGAAGCGGCCGAGAAGGCCAAGGAAGCCGCACAGAAGGCGCAGCAGAACCGCGAGCGCAGGCAGGACTCCGGCCAGGACACTTCGCGGCGCGGCCAGGAGGGCGCGGAGCAGGGCCGCGACCGTACGAAGGAAGGCCGCGACGACACGCGGGAGCAGCGCTGACACGGCGTGGTTGAGCCATGCACGAGGGGCGCACCCCATGCCGGGTGCGCCCCTTCACCGTTGCCCACGCCGGGCGGGTACGAGCGCGCGGGGGTCTGCCTTCAGCGCGTACGGGCTTACGGCGTACGGGCGTTCGCCCCCGCCCCCGTACGCGCCGGGACCCCGCCGCGCCCTAATCCCCCCGCGTCTCCCGCAGTGCCCGCGTCCGCTCGTCCGCCGCGCCGCCCGCGCCGACCAGACCGCCGCGCTCCCCCCGCGTCGCCGCGAGCCGGGGCGCGAGCTTGCCCATCTCCCGCCGCCCCAGCGGCCCGGTGACGATCGACGGCAGCGCGCCGCGTACCGACTGCATGCCGCGCAGCCACCACTGACCGTAGACGTGCGGCGAGCGCCGCTCGATGCCCGCGACCAGCCGCTCGACGGCGGGCGCCAGCGGATAGGTCTTGTTGGACGGCCACGGCAGCCGCGCGCGCATGTCGCGCAGCACCTCGTCCTCGTCGGCGCCGCGCACCATGTCGGTGTCGGTCCAGCTCAGATAGCCGACGCCGACGTCCACGCCCTGGTGGCCGACCTCCCCACGCAGGCAGTGCGCGAACGCCTCCACGCCGGACTTCGACGCGCAGTACGCCGCCATCATCGGCGCGGGCGTCACGGCGGCGAGGGAGGCGATCTGGAGGTGGTAGCCGCGCGCGCGGACCAGCGCCGGCAGGAAGGCGCGGGCGGTGGCCACGCTGCCCAGCAGGTTGACCTCGATGACGCGGTCGAAGGAGCGGGGGTCGGAGTCGAGGAACGGACCGCCGGTGGCGACGCCCGCGTTGGCGACGACGACGTCGACGCCGCCGAAGTGCTCCTCGACCTCGGCGGCGGCGCCGGCCATCGCGTCGTGGTCGGTGACGTCCGCGTGCCAGTGGGCGGCGTCGCCCGGGAGGGAGTCGGCGACCTTCTTCAGCTCGTCCGGCTCCAGCCCCACCAGCGCGAGCCGCGCCCCGCGCGCCGCGAGCCGGCGCGCCAGCAGCGCGCCGACGCCGCGGGCGGCGCCGGTGACGACGACGGTCTTGCCCTCAAGTCCGTGCCGGCGGCTCATGCGCCCGCCTCCTCCTTCTCGACAGCCGCCGCGGCGGCCGGATCGGCGGTCGTCCCGGCGGTCGTGTCAGTGGCCGCGTCAGGGGTCGTCTCAGAAGCCGCGTCAGGGGTCCTGCCGCCGGCCGTCCCGGCGGTCGCGTCGGCGGCCCCTTCAGCCTGCGCCTCCCGCGGCGCTCCCGCCAGGTGGTCGCGTACGAGCCCGCGCAGCACCTCGGCGATCGCGTACGGCGCCTCGATCGGCGTCATGTGCCCCAGCCCGGCGAGTTCGGTGAACCCCGCGCGCTCCGGCAGCAGCTCCTCGATCCTCCGCGCCAGCCGCACCGGCGTGAGCCGGTCGGCGCTGCCGTGCACCACCGCGGCCGGCACCGGCATCCGCGCCACCTCCGCGTCCAGGTCGAGCGCCGCCAGCACCCGCCCCCACGCGCCGCGCGCCTTGCGCGGGGTGGCGAAGACGATACGGACGCTCGCCTCGATCTGCGCCGGGGTGGCGCCGCGGCCCAGGATCGCCGGGCCCAGCACCTTCTTCGACAGCGGCGTCACCGGCCCCATCGGCAGCCGCGAGACCAGCAGCGCGCGCTGGATCGCGGAGCGCAGCGCGCGGGCTCGCAGCGGCACCACCCGCGACTCGGGCACCAGCCGGGCGCTGCCCGTGCTGCACAGCAGCACGGCGGCGGCCCGCTCACGCAGGTAGGGGCGGCCCGCGGCGGCCATCAGCGTCATGCCGCCCATCGAGTGGCCGCCGATCACGGCCTTCTCACCGGGCGCCAGCGCGGCGTCGAGCACGGCGCCGAGGTCGTCGGCGAGGGTGGCGGTGTGGTAGGAGCCATAGCCGCCGGCGGAGCTGCGGCCGTGGCCGCGCTGGTCGTACACGACGACGCGGTGGTCCGGTGCGAGCTGTCGGACGACCGGCGCCCAGAAGGCGGTCGAGCAGCACCAGCCGTGCGCGAGGACGACAGCGGGCGCGTCCTTCGGGCCGTGCTCCTCGACGTACAGCCGGGTGCCGTCGGCGGAGACGGCGGTCAGCTCGCGCCGGGGCACGGGCGGGGCGTACGGACCGGTGGTGACGTGCATGAGCCGGGTCATCGGACGGCCTCCTCGCCGCGTCGCGCGGCGGCGGACGCCGGGGCGCCCGGCACGCCTTCACCGGTGCGCAGGACCTCGTACTCCTCCGGGTGCACCTTCCTCGTCACCTTCCGGAACTCGGTCGTCGTGCCCGGCCACACGGTCGTGTTGCGGCCGTGGGCGTCGAGGTACCAACTGTCGCAGCCGCCGGTGTTCCATACGGTGCGTTTCATCCGTTCCTGCACCCGCGCGTTCCAGTCCTTCACGGCGGACGGGCGCGCGTCGAGCGCGACGCGGCCGCCGGGCCTGCCGAGGCGGCCGAGTTGGCGTACGAAGTCGGCCATGTAGGTGAGCTGCGCCTCGATGATGAGGATCATCGAGCTGTTCCCGAGGCCGGTGTTGGGGCCGATGATCGTCAACAGGTTCGGGAAACCGGCCGCGCTGGCGCCGCGCAGCGCCTCCATCCCTCCGCTCCAGGCCTCCGCGAGGGTCGTGCCGTCGCGGCCCTTGATGCGGTCGGCGATGGGCATGTCAGTGACGTGGAAGCCGGTGCCGAAGATGATCGCGTCGGCCTCGGTCTCGGTGCCGTCGGCCGCCACGAGGGTCGAACCGCGCACCTCTTTCAGGCCGGCGGCGACGACGTCGACGTTGGGCTGGGCGAGCGCCGGATAGTAGTCGTTGGACAGCAGGATCCGCTTGCAGCCGATGCGGTAGTCGGGGGTGAGCTTGCGGCGCATCCCGGGGTCCTTGATGGCCCGGCCCAGGTTCCGCTTGGCCAGGCCCTCCACGAATCCCAGCTCGTGGGGATGTTTGGTGAACGCCTGCACCTGAAGTTCGCGGATGCCCCACAGGATGCCGCGGCGCAGCTTGGTGGTCGCGGGTACGCGCGCGTGCAGCCACCGCTCGGGGGCGCTGATGGCGCGGTCCACGCGCGGCAGCACCCACGGGGCGGTGCGCTGGAAGACGGTGAGCCGGGAGACCTCGGGCTGGAGGGACGGCACGATCTGGATGGCGGAGGCGCCGGTGCCGACCATGGCGACGCGCTTGCCGCCCAGCGGCACGTCGTGGTCCCAGCGCGCGGAGTGGAAGACCTTGCCCGGGAACGTGTCGAGGCCGGGGATGTCCGGGACCTTGGGGTCGGACAGCGGGCCGGTGGCGGAGACCACGACGTCGGCGGCGAGTTCGCCGTGCGGGGTGTCGATCTCCCAGTACAGCTCGTCGTCGTCCCAGCGGATGCTGCGTACCTCGTGGTCGAAGCGGATGTGCTGCCGTATGCCGAAGACGTCGGCGACCTGCTCCAGGTAGTCCCGGATGTGCTGCCGGCCGGAGAAGGTGCGCGGCCACTCGGCGTTGGGCGCGAAGGAGAACGAGTAGAGGTGGGAGGGGACGTCGCAGGCGCAGCCCGGGTAGCTGTTGTCCCGCCAGGTGCCGCCGAGCGTGCCGGCGCGCTCCAGCACGACGAAGTCCGTGATCCCCTCCCGGCGCAGCCGTACGGCGGCACCCAGACCGCCGAAGCCGGAGCCGATCACCGCCACCCTGACGTGTTCACGCGTCATCGCCGTCGTCCTCCCAGCCGTGGAGTCGATTGCGCCAGCATTTACTGGCACGATGAGAGCGTAGGGCGTGTTCTTACCGATGGGTAGGGGGCCGGCGAGATCGACTTCCGCCCGGGGGCGGGGTGTCGGCGGGAGGTCCTACCCTGGTGGTCCGGGGCGTACGGCACGGACCTGCGGGGACGGCCGGAGACCGGCGGAGTGCCGGCGGCAGACGGGTGCAGACGACGAACGAAGGACCTACGGGGAGACCGGCGGAGGGAAGAGACGGTGGGACGCGAATACCGGACGGAGGAGCTGGCCGAGCGCGCCGGCATCACCGTGCGCACCCTGCGCTTCTACCGCGAGCGCAAACTCCTCCAACCGCCGCGCCGCGAGGGCCGTATCGCCTGGTACGGGGAGGGACACCTGTCCCGGCTCCGGACGATCGCCGGACTGCTGGACCGCGGCCACACCCTCGGCGGCATCGCGGAGTTGATCTCCGCCTTCGAGAGCGGCCGGGACGTACGCGGCGCGGCCGAACTGCTCGGCCTGGAGGAGACTCTGACCAAGCCGTGGTCGGAGGAGACCCCGGTGCGCATCACGCCGGAGGAACTGGCCGACAGGTTCGCGGGCGAGGTCTCGCCGGAGAACCTGGCGACGTCCATCGACATGGGCTATGTCGCCGTGGAGGGCGAGGAGTTCATCCACGTCAGCAGGCGGCTGCTGGACGCCTCGTCGAAGCTGGTGGCCAGGGGCGTGCCGCTGGCCGCCGTGCTCGCCGCCGCCCGCGAGGTGCGGGCCCATGCGGACGACCTCGCCGAGCTGTTCACCGCGCTCATACGCGCACATGTGCTGGCCGACGTCATGGAGACACCGGCCGGCGAGCTGACGGGTGAGCAGGTGGAGCGGCTGACGGACGCGCTGGAGCAGTTGCGGCCGGTGTCGATGGAGGTGCTGGAGGCGGAGGTGGCCATGGCGATGGACCGGCGGGTGCGCAAGGAGTTCGAGGAGTGGAAGCGCACGCGCGCCGGGTCCACCGCCGAGGAGCCGGAGGGCTGAACCGGCCGGTCCGGCACCGGCGTTCGGGACGCCGGCTCTCAGACCACGGGCGTCACGTCACCGGAGGTCAGGTCCGGCGCCGCGGCACCGGCGTGGCGTGACCGGGCCCGGTGACCGGATGCCCCCGGCGTTCACCGGGGTTCGGACAGCCACCAACGGGCCTTGTAGATCCCGCCGTCGGGGAGCTTGTACGCGCCCTCCGGGTTGTGGGCCGACACCGTCGTCGTCCACCACGACTTGCCGAGGCCCGGCTCCGGCACGGTCGTGACGACCCGGCCGCTGCCCTGCACGTCGCTGACGGCCTTCACGCTGCGCCGGCTGATCTGCGCGGCGCCGGCGAAGTCCTGGCGGAACTCGCGCCGGGCGATGTCGTACTGGTACACCCCGTGGTTGGTCGTCAGCCACAGCAGACCGGGGCTGCTCGTGACGAGGCTGAGGTCGTGCCCGCCGGCCCGCACGCCGTCGGGGTGCGGCAGCGCGGCGCTGTCGACGCGGGTGAGCGTGGGCTCGGCGGGAGTGCCGCCGACCTTGAGGGCGATCAGCTCGTCGTAGCCTATGGCCCACAGCACGCCGCGCCTGTTGTCCCACTGCAGCCCGTGCGCGTCGTCGAAGCGGTACTCGGCGTAGGCGTCGGTCGCCGGCCCCTGCGAGGCGGCGTAGAGGCGGATGGTGTCGCCCGTGCTGCCGGCGACGGCGACGTTGCCGTCGGGGAGCAGCTCGATGCTGTGCGGGTTGACCGTGTCCGTGCCGCCGGCGAGGGCGCCGGCCCAGTAGCGGCGCCCTGTGGGCACCTCGACGACGGCGGCGAAGCCGAAGGATGCGGTGGTGAGCAGGTACGTACGCCCCCTGCGGCGGCGGGCCTTGGCCTCGTCGACGTACGTCCAGCTCGCCTCGGGCACCAGGTCCGCGTACCGCTCGTCGCCCTCCGGCGAGAACGACCAGCGCACGGCGTCCGCCGAGTTCCACGGCAGCCGGGAGTCGAGGATGAGGACGCGCCGGGACTTCTGGTCGGTGACGACGACGGGCGGGGTGGGCTTGCCGCCGGCCGCGTGCGCGGCGGCGGCGGGGAGTGTGGCGGCCGCGCCCGCGCCGAGCGCGGTGAGCAGGGCCGTACGACGGGTGGGTCTGCCGGTCATGGGCACTCCTGATCGGGTTGCTCTGATCAACATCATCCGCACAGTGCCACGGCGAACGACGGGAAGTAAGCCCTTGCGGTGGCTGATTGGTGAATTCTGCGCATCTGTCCCACCCGGTGACCGTTGTCAGTACCCGCCCTTACGATGGCGCACGTGACCAGAGAAACGGTGGCGGACCCCACCGCAGAAGAGCCTGTGGAGAATCGCCTGGAGTCCCACCGCATCGAGCTGACCGGGTACTGCTATCGCATGCTCGGCTCCGCCTTCGAGGCGGAGGACGCGGTCCAGGAGACGATGGTGCGCGCCTGGAAGGGCTTCGAGCGCTTCGAGGGCCGCTCGTCGATGCGCTCGTGGTTGTACCGGATCGCCACGAATGTCTGTTTCGACATGCACGGCAGCCCCCAGCGCCGCGCCCGCCCGATGGACCTGTCCTCCCCCGGCGCCGCCACCACGCCCCCGGAGGCCGCCCTCGGCGCGGCCCTCCCGGAGGCCACGTGGCTGGAGCCGATGCCGGACACGAAGGTGCTCCCCGAGGGCGGCGACCCCGCCGAGGTCGCGGCCCAGCGCGACTCCGTGCGCCTGGCCTTCGTCGCCGCACTGCAGCACCTGCCGCCGCGCCAGCGCGTGGTGCTGATCCTGCGGGACGTGCTCGCCTGGAGGGCGAGCGAGGTCGCGGAGCTGCTGGAGACCTCCGTGGCGTCGGTGAACAGCGCGCTGCAGCGCGCCCGCGCCACCCTGGCCGCGGAGGCCCCGGCCGACAGCGAGCCGGCCAAGCCGCTGGACGCGGACCAGCAGCGCTTCCTCGAGCGCTACGTGGACGCCTTCGAGCGGTACGACCTGGATGCGCTCACGGCGCTCATGCGCGAGGACGTCATCCTCTCCATGCCCCCGCTGCCGCTCTGGCTGCAGGGCCCGGAGGACATCCGCACCTGGTTCCTCGGCACCGGCGCGGTCTGCCGCGGCTCCCGCCTGGTCCCCTGCTCGGCGAACGGCATGCCGGCCTTCGCGCAGTACCACCCGGACCCCGAGAGCGGCGGTCACCGCGGCTGGGCGATCCAGGTCCTGGAGATCGAGCACGGCAAGGTCACCGGGCTGAACAGCTTCCTGGGCGTGGACCGGCTGTTCCCGCTCTTCGGCCTGCCGCTGGTGCTGGAGGACTGAGCGCGAGCGGACCGGCGAAGCCCGGCCGGGCGCCCCCCGGGGCCGCCCGCCACCCCGGACGTCACCGCGCCCGGACACCACGCCGACCCCGTCCGCCACCTCCCGGTTTCCCACGGCCCGGTGCGGTCCGGCGCGTCCGCTGCGGTGGCCGTTCGGCACGGCCCGGTTCGCCGGAGCCCTGTTCGCTGCGGCACGTCCGCCACGGCCCGTTCCGCAGCTCCATCCGCGCCCGTCACCCCACGGTCCGCCCCGCCAGGACCCCGTCCGCTAGGGCCCGTCCGGGGAGGACTCCGCGCGGGTCTGCAGCAGCGTGCGCTCCTGCGCGTTGCGCGTCAGCTCCGCCGCGCGCGCGAACTCCTCCCGCGCCTCCTCCGCCCGCCCCAGCCGCCGCAGCAGGTCGCCGCGGACGCTCGGCAGCAGGTGGTAGTCCTTCAGCGCCGGCTCGTCCGCGAGCCCGTCGACGATCCGCAGCGCGTCCTCGGGCCCGTACGCCATGGACACCGCCACCGCCCGGTTCAGCTCCACCACCGGCGACGGCGCCACCCGTGCCAGCGCCTCGTACAGCCGGACGACCTGCCCCCAGTCCGTGTCCTCCGCCCGCGGCGCCCGCGCGTGGCAGGTCGCGATCGCCGCCTGCAGCGCGTACGGGCCCGGTCCCGGCGCCCCGGCCGCGACCAGCGACTGCGCCCGCGCCAGCGCCGCGAACCCGCGCCGGATCAGCAACTGGTCCCACCGCCTGCGGTTCTGCGCCAGCAGCAGCACCGGCTCGCCGTCGGGCCCGGTGCGCGCCGCCGCGCGCGACGCCTGGATCTCCAGCAGCGCCGCCAGCCCGTGCACCTCCGGCTCCGTGGGCATCAGCCCCGCCAGCACCCGCGCCAGCCGCAGCGCGTCCTCGCACAGCCCCGGGCGCATCCAGTCGTCACCCGCGGTCGCTGAGTAACCCTCGTTGAAGACCAGGTAGATGACCTCCAGTACCGACGCCAGCCGCTCCGCCCGCTCCGGCCCTTGCGGCTGCTCGAACGGCACCTCCGCCTTCGCCAGCGTCCGCTTCGCCCGGACGATGCGCTGCGCCACCGTCGGCTCCGTGACCAGGAACGCCCGCGCGATCTCGTCGGTGGTCAGCCCGCCCAGCAGCCGCAGCGTGAGCGCCACCCGCGCGGGCGTGGACAGGACCGGGTGGCAGGCCGTGAACACCAGCCGCAGCAGGTCGTCCTCGATGTCGTCGTCGAGGACCGCGGCGAGCTGCGCCTCGCCCTCCGGGCGGCGGCTCTCCAGGTCGTGGCCGATCTCCGCCAGCTTGCGCGCGTAGCGCTCCTTGCGGCGTACCAGATCGATGGCCCGTCGCCGGGCCGTGGCCATGAGCCACGCGCCGGGGTTGTCGGGCACGCCCGATCCGGGCCACTGCTCCAGGGCGGCGACCAGCGCGTCCTGGGCCAGCTCCTCCGCCACGCCGATGTCGCGCACGATACGGGCCACGCCCGCGATGATCCGCGCGGACTCGATCCGCCAGACCGCCGCCACGGCGCGGTCGGTGGCCCCCCGCGCGTCCGCGGGCGGCCGGGGTCCGGCGTCCCGGGTGCTGTCCTCCCGCCGGGCGCGGGCGTCCTGCGAAGCCGTCACAGCCCCACATCAGAACAGCCCGCCCCGGCAGAAGGCAACTCACCACGGCCCTGACCTGGGCCGTCACGATCGGCTACGGCTCCATGATCTCCCGCAGCTCGATGGTGATGACCCACTCCTCGCCGTGGACCCTCAGGAAGCGGTTGGCCCATTCCAGGGCCTCTTCCTTCGACTTGACCTGGGCGATCAGATAGCCGCCGACCAGTTCCTTGGACTCGGTGAACGGCCCGTCGACCACGGACAGCTTCCCGCGGTCGGAGACGACCCGTACGGCCTCCTCGGCGGGCTTCAGCCCCGCGGTGTCGAGCAGCACGCCGGACTTGGTCATCTCCTCCAGGAGCTTGCCCATCTCGTCCATGATCTCCTGGCTGGGCATCCCGTCGGGAGGGCTGTTGTCCAGGTCCGGCTCGATCAGCATCATGTAGCGCATCGCGCGTCTCCTCGTTCTCGTCGCGGGCGGCCCGTGCCGTCCTTCTGCCCATGCGTCGAACGGCACCCTGCCGGATCGACATCCCGCTCGAAGTTTTTTCCGCGGCCTCAGCGCGGCACGAACGCGACCCGGAACATCCGCGGCCAGTACTTGCCGGTGAGCAGGAACTCGTCGCCGCCGGGGACGGCCGCGATCCCGTTGAGCTGCAGCGCCCCGTCGCGCAGGGCGGCCGGGTCGAGCAGTCCCGAGGCGTCGATGTCGGCGGTGACGGCGCCGGTGTCCGGGTCGATGCGGACCAGGGTGTCGGTCTGGTAGACGTTCGCGTAGACGCTGCCGTCGGGGGTGCACTCCAGCTCGTTGAGCTGGTCGACCGGGGCGCCCGCGCGGGTGACGTCCACATGGCCCGTCGGCCCGAACGTCCGCCGGTCGCGGAAGGTGAGCCGGGAGCTGCCGTCGCTCATGACCAGCCGGCCGCCGGTGCCGCCGTCCGTACGGTCGTGGCACAGGCCCCAGCCCTCGCCCTCGTAGCGCACACGGCGCAGTTCCCTGAGGGTGTCCGCGTCGCGCTCGATGGCGACGCCGTTCTGCCAGGTGAGCTGCCAGAGCCGGGGGCCGACGAGGGTCAGGCCCTCGCCGAAGAGCGGGGCGGGCAGGTCGCGGCGGACGGTGGGGGTGCCGCCGACGGGGCCGCGGCGGACGGAGGAGCTGCCCTCCAGTCCTGTGCCCTCGTAGAGGACGTCCCCGCGCAGCTCCAGGCCCTGCGTGAACGCCTCGGTGTCATGCGGCAGGCGCTCCAGCACCCGTACCCGAAGCTCCTGCACGTCCTGGTCCGTGGGTACCGGGCTCCCACCGGTCCCTCCCCCGCCGGCTACGCCCTCACTGGCGGGGGTGCCCCCCTTGGCCGCCGCCTCGGGATCACCCGCCGAGCAGGCGGCCAGGGCCGCGGCGAGGAGGGCTGAGGCGGTCACGACGATGCGGCGCATGGGGCCACCTTGGCACAGCCGTCGCACGGCACGCGGAAGGTGCGGCTTCGGCGTCGTCGGCGGGGGCGGCGGAGCCGGGCGCTACGGGGGCGGGGGCGCCGGCTTGCTCTGCCGTGCCGGTCGTCGTCGCCCGGCAGGCGCCGGGCCGCGGCTCAGCGGGAGCAGACGGCGTGGTGCGGCGCCAGGGCCGCGCCGCCGGAGGCGGCGGCACCGGCGATGATGAGCGCCGCCACCGCGGGTGACGGGCCCGCGGGGGCGGCGTTCTCCGGCGCCGGGACCCGGGGTGCGGGGGTCTCGGGCGCCGGCGTGTGGGGGGCGGGGGTCTCGGAGGTACGGGGCCCGGCGTGAGCGGCGTCGGCACGGGGGGCTTCGGCACGGCCGGCTTCGGACACACCTGTCCTGGACCCGTCCGTCCCGGGCCTGTCGGTCCCCCGCGCCTCCGTGCCGCGCGCCTCCGTGCCGGCCTCCGCGGCCGGGGTCTCGTAGTGCGCCGCCGCCGCGGCCGCGCCCGCGTGGTACGCGGGAGTGGGCGCGGGTACGGAGCCGGGCGGAACCCCGGGCCCGTCCGGGACCGCCGCGACGGGTTCGACCGGCTCGGCCGGTGCGATCGGCTCGGGCGGCGCGGCGGGGGCGGGCACCACGCCGGTGACCGGCGCCGCGGCCTCCTCCGCCGGCCCCGCGACGGGCTGGGCGGCGGGCTCGGTGACCGGCTCCTCCGAAGGAGCCGGCGTACGGTGCGCCTGCACCGTCAGCTCGATCAGCCCCGCCGCCGCGACCACACCGGCCCCGATGGCGAGCAGGGCGCCCAGCATCCCGTACCGCACCGTCTCGCCCAGCGCCGTGACGCCGACCGCCGCCGCTATCACGGGGTTGACCACCGTCAGCGTCGCCAGCGGCGCCGACAGCCCCGCGCCGCGGTACGCCGCCTGCGACAGCAGCAGCCCCGCCGGGGCGAGAATCGCGATCATGCCGATGGCCAGCGGGTCGACGAAGTCCGCGGTGACGTCCTTGGTGAACACCGACGCCATGCCGAACGCCGCGCCCGAGGCCACCGCCAGCGTCACGCTGCGGGCCGCCACATGCCGTATCCGCGTGGCCGCCAGCGTCAGCGCGGCCAGCACGCCCACCGTCGCCACGGCCAGCCCCAGCGCCGTCGTCCCGCCCAGCTCCCGCGACTCCACGGGGTCGACCAGGGCCAGCAGCACCACGAGCCCCACGGTCGACAGCAGCGCCCCGCGCCAGGCGGCCCGCCCGGCGCGGCGGCCGAGGAACATCGCCGCCATCGGCAGCGCGAAGACGATGGTCAGCGCGCCCAGCGGCTGGACCAGGCTCAGCGGCCCGTAGGCGAGCGCCACCACGTGCAGCAGCGCGCCCGAGGCGTTGAGCACGACAGAAGCCCACCAGCTCCCGCGGTGCAGCGGCGCGAACGCGCCGCCCGCGCCGTCGGCGTCGGTCGTGGTGGCCGCGACACGCTCCTGGACGAGTGCGGCGCCGGCGTAAGCCACCGCTGACACCAGCGAAAGCAGCACCGACAGCATGAGTGGGCTCATATAGCAACGATCCCGCGATCGGTGGCGAAAGTCGTCATCCTGGCGGATGCTCTGGGTCGTACTGCCGGAGCAGTACGCCCCCTCTGGGAACCCCACTCCGGTCGCACTCCGCCCTCATCACGGTCCGGCCGAAAACCGGCCGCGCGTGTCGCTCGGCGCCGGGGAGAACGCCGGGGAGGACCCGGAGGGGGGAGCGGCACAAGGGCCCGCGGCGGCCGCTCAGGGCCAGGCGTAGAAGCCCTGTCCCGTCTTGCGCCCCAGCTCGCCCCGCGCGACCTTCGCCCGCAGCAGCTCCGGCGGCGCGAACCGCTCCCCCAGCGTCTCGCGCAGGTGCTCGGCGATGGCCAGCCGCACGTCGAGCCCGACCAGGTCCGTGAGGCGCAGCGGGCCCATCGGGTGCTTGTAGCCCAGCTCCATCGCGGTGTCGATGTCCGCGGGCGCCGCCACGCCCTCCTCGGCCATGCGGATCGCCTCCAGGCCCAGGGCCACCCCGAGCCTGCTGCTGGCGAAGCCGGGCGAGTCCCGTACGACCACCGCCGTCTTGCCCAGCGTCCGGGTCCAGCCGCGCGCCGCCGCCAGCGCCGCGGCACCGGTCTCCGGCGCGGTGACCAGCTCCACCAGCTCCGAGGCGGGTACGGGGTTGAAGAAGTGCATGCCGAGGAACCGCCCCGGCCGGCCGAGGGAGGCGGCCAGCTCGGTGACGGACAGCGAGCTGGTGTTCGTCGCCAGCACGGCGTCCGGGCCCACCGCCTGCTCGGCGGCGGCGAGCACCCGCGCCTTCAGCCCGGCGTCCTCGGGCACCGCCTCCACGACCAGCTCCAGCCCGGCGTCCGCCCGCAGCTCGGCGAGGGATCCGACGGCCCGTATCCGCGCGCTCACCTCGTCCGGGTCCACCCCTGCGGCCAGCCGGCCCCGCTCGGCGGCCCGCCGCAGCGCGCCGGCGACCCGCGCCACCGCTGCCGCCGCCGCGTCCGCGCCGCTCTCCACGATCACGACGCGCGACCCGGCGGTCGCGAACGACTGCGCGATCCCGGCGCCCATCCGGCCGCCGCCGACGACCGCCATGGCGCGGGGCGCCCCGGCGCCGGGCTCGTCCGGCGCTGTGCTGTGCTCGGTCATGTCGTACGTCCTGTCGTACCTCTTGACGGGGATCCGGCCGCTCCGCAAGCTAACCGAATGATCGGTCGGGCCACAAGGGGAGTCAGGTGGTGCAGCACATGACCGCGCCGCACGACGGCACGACGGTGTTCGCGGCCGACGCCGCGGCCCGCCGCCACGGCATCGAGCTGCTGGCCGCCGCGCCGGGCACGGCGACGCTGCGCATGGCGGTCTCGCCGGAGATGGCCAACGGCCACGGCATCGCCCACGGCGGCTACGTCTTCCTCCTCGCCGACACCGCGTTCGCCTGCGCGTGCAACAGCCGCGGGGTCGCCGTCGCGGCGGGCGCGGACATCACGTACGCGGCGCCCGCGCACATCGGCGACGTGCTGGTGGCGCAGGCGGAGGAGCGGGTGCGCTTCGGGCGGAACGGGGTCTACGACGTGCGCGTGCTGCGCGGCGCCGAGGTGATCGCGGAGTTCCGGGGCCGGAGCCGTATCGTCCGCGACCCGTCGACGGGCGCGAAGGGGCCGACCGCGGTGAACGGGGCACACGACGGGAACGGAGCGAACGGCGAGTACGACGGGACCGGCCCGGAGGGACAAGCGTGAGCGACTCGACGACCGGCGGCCCCACTCCCCTGCTCGACGCCGGCGAGCGCATGACCGCCGGGGAACTGGCCGCGTACCAACTCGACCGCCTCCGCGCCACGCTCCGCCACGCGTACGGCAACGTCCCCCTCTACCGCCGCAAGTTCGACGCCGCCGGCGTCACCCCCGACGACTGCCGCACGCTCGCCGACCTCGCCCGCTTCCCCTTCACCACCAAGGACGACCTCCGCGCGGACTACCCCTTCGGGATGTTCGCCGTCCCCGTCGCCGACGTCCGCCGCCTGCACGCCTCCAGCGGCACCACCGGCCTGCCCACCGTCGTCGGCTACACGGCGGCCGACCTCGACACCTGGTCCGGCCTCGTCGCCCGCTCCATCCGCGCCGCGGGCGGCCGGCCCGGGCACCGGGTGCATGTCGCGTACGGCTACGGGCTGTTCACCGGCGGCCTCGGCGCCCACTACGGCGCCGAACGCCTCGGCTGCACCGTCATCCCCGCCTCCGGCGGGATGACCGCGCGGCAGGTGCGGCTCATCCGGGACTTCGCGCCCGAGGTCATCATGGTCACGCCCTCCTACATGCTCACGATCATCGACGAGTTCGAGCGCCAGGGCCTCGACCCGCGCGCCAGCTCGCTGCGCGTCGGCATCTTCGGCGCCGAGCCGTGGACGGAGGAGATGCGGCGCGAGATCGAGGAGCGGGCCGGGCTGGACGCGGTGGACATCTACGGGCTGTCGGAGGTGATCGGGCCCGGCGTCGCGCAGGAGTGCGTGGAGACCAAGGACGGGCTGCACGTGTGGGAGGACCACTTCCTGCCGGAGGTCGTGGACCCGGTGACGGACGAGGTGCGGGCGGCCGGCGAGGGCGGCGAGCTGGTGTTCACGTCGCTGACGAAGGAGGCCATGCCGGTCGTCCGCTACCGCACCCGCGACCTCAGCAGGCTGCTGCCCGGCACGGCGCGGCCGGCGTTCCGGCGGATGGAGAAGGTCACCGGACGCTGCGACGACATGATCATCCTGCGCGGCGTCAACGTCTTCCCGAGCCAGATCGAGGAGATCGTGCTCCGCACGCCCGGGGTGGCCCCGCACTTCCAGTTGCGGCTGACCCGGGAGGGCCGTCTCGACCGGATGACGGTACGGGCCGAGGCCCGGCCGGGGGCGCCGGTGGAGCAGCGGGCGGCGGCGGGCGACGCGATCGCGCGGCGGGTGCGGGAGAGCGTGGGGGTAGGCGTGGAGGTGGAGGTGGTGGCGCCGGAGACGCTGGAGCGGTCGGTGGGCAAGATCCGCAGGGTGGTGGACGAGCGGGAGAAGTAACGGGTGGTACGGGCCGGGGCTGCGGTCGTACGTGCCGGAGGCCCGGCGGCGTACGGACCGGGCGGGCCGGCGTACGGACCGGGGCGCGGGCCGTAGCGCAGCCGCCACCGCCACCCCCGCCGCAGCTCAGCGCGCCGCGACGCCCTCCGCCTGTTCGTCCTCCAGCGCCGCCCGCAGCGGCTTGGCGAAGCACCGGCTGTCCTGCTCGAAGCGGTAGTAGCCGAACTTCTCCGTCGGCTCGTACCCCTCCGACCGGTACAGCGCTATGGCCTCCGGCTGCTTCATGCCGGTCTCCAGCACCATCCGCGTCCGCCCCGCGGCCCGCGCGCTCTCCTCCAGCGCCGCGAGTATCCGCCGTGCCAGCCCGCGCCCCCGGGCCTCCGGGACCACGTACATCCGCTTCAGCTCCGCGTCACCGGCCCGGTGCCCCTCCGGTGTCCCGTCCATGGCCCGCCAGCCGCCCGTGGCGAGCGGGGTGCCGTCGGCGTCGTACGCCAGCAGGTACAGCCCGTGCGGGGGCGTGAAGTGCTGCGGGTCCATCACCGTGTGATCCCCTTCGCCGTACCGCTCGGCGTACTCGATCTGGACCCGGTCGTTGAGCATGACCGCGTCGGGGTGGTCGTAGGGCACGGCGACGATCTCCATGACGGCAATGGTACGAAGCCGCCGCCCCGTGCCGAACCGGGCATCCCGGTGCAGGTGGCCGGACCCGGAGACCGCGAGGGGGGCCAGCGGCCATACTTTGGGACCGTGGAGGAGAACAAAGGTCTGAACATCACGCCCGTCAATGCCGCCGCGATGGACCCGGCCGCTCTGCCCGGCCTCGTATCGTCGCCGCCGGACGAGAAGGAGAAGGAGCAGGACGAAACAGAAACGACCGACGAGAAGCAGGAATCCGAGGCGGACACCGAGGAGTCCGGGGAGTCGGAGGACTCCGTAGCAGCCTCGGACGACGACAGCGACGACAGCGACGAGGACGAGGCCGGCAAGGACAAGGCCGCGTCCGCCGACAAGGACGCCGACAAGGACACGGACAAGGACGCCGACGGGGACAAGGCGGCCGAAGCCGAGGACTCCGACGACGACCGTCCCGTCTTCGAGGCCGCCGACCGCCGCGGCTCGGTGACCGTCGACAGCACCGGTGTCCGCTTCCAGCTCGACGACACCGAGGCCGAGTTCACGTGGTCGGAGATCGGCGCGGTCGAGTACAAGACCTCCCGGTTCGGCCGCCGCCTCGTCCTCAGCGTCCACGACAGCCGCGGCATCTGCCCGGCAGAGGTGGAGGCCCCGGACAAGGCGACGCTGAAGGAGTGGGCGGCCGGCCTGGAGTCCGCCCTCGACACCTACTTCGAGGAGTCGTCGTCCTGACCGTCCCCCGCTCATAGGACCGCCGGAGAGAGGTCACCTACGCACGGAAGCGAATTCATCCGACACGGGCGGCTCCCGCGGTGCCGTCGACGCCCCCGGCCCGCGGCGCCGCCGCCAGGCGCCGTCCACCAGCGCCAGCCCGCAGAAGCTCCCGCCCGCCACCCGCCGCCTGACCTCCTCCCACTCCCGGAGCACGCGCCGCCGCCCGCCGGGAGTGGCGGTCCACGCGGCGCGTGTCACCACCGGCCCGCCGTACGCGGGCTCCCAGGTGAGCGCGTGGAAGGGGCCGATGCCGGGCACCTGGGTGGCCAGCATGTGCACGGTGCGCCGGTGGTACCACTTGCTGACGGTGGTGACGGACAGCCCGGCGGCCAGCGCCTCGTGCACGTACGGCAGCGAGAACGCGACGTTCTCCCAGGTGTTCGCCGACCTGTCCTCACACCGGATCACCCTCTCCGGCACTCCCCGGGCCATCAGCAGCCGGCGGAACTCCCGCGCCTCGACGACCCCGTTGTGCCGGTTCACGCCCCCGGTCAGGATGACCAGCGGCATCAGCCCCCGGTGGTAGCGCTCGGCGACGATCTCCACGGGCGGGCCGGACTGGTTGGTGCCGAAGACGAGATGGGCGGCGGCCCGCCCGGCGGGCGGCGGCGCGGAGACGTCCACGTACGCGGTGATCTCGCCGATCTCCCGCGCGCTGAGCCGGCGTTCGTTCATGCATGCCCCTCGGAGAAGGCCCTCAGAGGGGGACCGCCACCGCGTTGAAGGTGGTGTCCGGTTTCTGGGGGGAGGTGAAGCGGGCGTTGACCAGGTAGAGGCGGTTGCCGTGGCGGGCCGCCGTGGTGGGGACGTCGAAGCGGGGGTCCGTGACGGTGTGGTGCAGCGTGGCGGTGCGCATCGCGCGGTCGAGGCGGAAGACCGCGACCAGGTTGTCGCGGTTGCGGACCACGTACAGCGTGTGGCCGACGCGGGCCAGGCCGTCGCCGTTGAGAACGTCCGCCGCGCCGCGCAGCGCGATCTCCGTGGCGTGGCCGGTCCGCACGTCGACGTGGTACAGGCGGCCGGGGATGCTGCTGACGACGATGACGCCGCGGCCGTCGGGGGTGTCGACGATGCCGTTGGCGTTGTAGACGTGGGGGGTCTGGACCCAGTCGCCGGTGAGCGGGAGGGCGCGGACCTCGCCGGAGCGGCCGCGGGGGACGGCGTAGAGGACCGCCTCGTTGGAGTCGGTGAACCAGGCGTCACGGCCGAGGAGGACGGTGTCGTTGATGAAGTGGCCGGCCGGGGGCGTCAGCCGGTGGGTCGCGACCAGGTCGCCGGTGCGGGCGTCGATGACGCTCGCCGTGCCGCCGGCGCCGCCCGCCACGTACAGCAGGTCGTCGCGGTCCAGCTTCAGGCCGATGGACGCCCTGCCGAGGGCTCCGGCGCGGAGGACCCTGAGCGCGCCGGTGCGCAGGTCGGCGCGGAGGATGGCGCCGTGGGCACGGGAGCCCATGTAGGCGTACGGGCGGCTGCCGATGGTGATGCCCTCGGGAAGCCAGCCGTCGGGGAGCGGGAACTCGGTGGGCCAGTCGCCGTCGGCCGGCCCGGTCGTACCGGGGGGCATCGTCGTCCCGGCCGGCCTGCTCGTGCCGTACGCGGCTCCCGTGCCGGCCGCCGTCGCGGCCGTGAGCGTCGCGCCGGCGGCGGCGCCGAGGAGCAGGCGGCGGGAGAGTCCGGGGTGGTTCGGAGTCATGGTTGCGGGCCTTCCGTGGCAGGGGACGGCAGGGGTGTGCGCACCTCGGTAACTCTGCGAACTTCCGACACAACGGATTGTGCACGTCCCGGAGTTCCCCCGCACACCCCCGCCGCGCCTGCCTGAGAAGATGGCCCCATGCCGCCCCCCGAAGCATCGCCCCAGCGCAGCGCCATCGGCGTACGCGACGTGGCCGCGCTGGCACGGGTGTCGCCGACGACGGTGTCCAACGTGCTGTCGGGCAACCGCCCCGTCAGCGCGGCGACCCGCGAGCGGGTGCACTGGGCGATCGACCAGCTCGGCTACCGTCCCAACCTCTCCGCCCGCAACCTGCGGCTGCGCCGCGCCGGCCTGATCGCCGTCGCCGTACCCGAGATCGACATCCCGTACTTCGCCGAGCTGACCCGGCACGTCGTCCAGGCCGCCCGCGAGAGCGGCTACACCGTGCTCATCGACCAGACCGAGGGCCGCCTCGAAGCCGAGCGCTTCGTGCTCAGCGGCATGAACCCCGGTATGGTCGACGGCGTGCTCTTCAGCCCCCTCGGCATCGAGCGCCACGAGTTCGACACCCGGCGCGGCAGCACCCCGCTGGTGCTCCTGGGCGAGCGCATCACCGGCACCGGCGTCGACCACGTGGCGATCGACAACGTCGCCGCGGCCGCCGACGCCACCGCGTACCTCCTCGGCCGCGGCCGCCGCCGCGTCGCCGCGCTCGGGCACCAGGAGCCGCGCGGCGGCGGCACGGCGCCCCGGCGGACGGAGGGCTACCGCCGCGCGCTGCAGGCCGGGGGCGTGCCGTACGACCCGTCCCTCGTCGTCCACACGCCCTCGTACCACCGCCGCGACGGCGCCCTGGCCATGGCCGCGGCCCTGGACCGCGGCGCCCGCCCCGACGCGGTGTTCTGCTACACCGACCTCCTCGCGCTCGGCGCGATCCACACCCTGCACGAGCGCGGGCTGAGAGTGCCGGAGGACGTGGCGGTCATCGGGATCGACGACGTCGACGACGGGCGGTACAGCAACCCGACGCTGACGACGATCGCGCCGGACAAGGCGGAGATCGCGCGGACGGCGCTGGGGCTGCTGCTGGACCGGATCGCGGACGGGGGACGGGCGGCGCGGCAGGTGGTGGCGGCGCACAGGCTGGAGGTCAGGCGGAGCGCGTGAGGCAGGCGGAGTGTGAGGGCGCGTAAGGCGGGGCGGAACGTGAGGGCGCGTAAGGCAGGGGCGTACGCGCCGGTGCGTACGCGCGGACGCGCACACACCCGGCGCACACGCGGGCCCGGGTCTTACGGCGCCTCCCCCTCCCCTTCGAACGCCGCCGGCCGGAGTTGCGCGTCCCGTACCCGGGCGACGTCCAGCTTCTCCGACCGGTCGAACCGGTAGATCCCGTTCTGCTCCTGGAAGACGTCCGTCAACTGCGTGTAGCAGTAACCGAACATGTCCGGGTCATCGAGCAGCACCCCCGTCAGCCCGGCGAACCGCTCGTGGAACGCCTCCTCGTCGCGCGGCCGCTGCCCGTACCCCCACGACACCAGCCGGTCCTCGCCCGCGGCCGCCGCGTCCTCGGGGTTCCACCAGATGCCGCCGAACTCGCTGCAGAAGTAGGGCTGTCCGCCGTACGGCAGCGACCAGGTCTGCCCGGCCGCCTCGTCCTCGGGATTGACGAAGGGGGTACCCGCGCGCAGCCCTGCCATCAGCTCGCCGAAGACCTTCGGGTCCTGCTCGTAGCAGTGCGAGTCGTAGACGTCGGTCTCCGGTACGCGGTGGGCGTAACCGGAGGCGTCGAGAACGGGCCGGGAGGTGTCGGCGGCCTTGGTGGCGAGGAACATGGCGCGGGTGACGTCGTCGAGGACGCTCTGCCGGTCGGTCAGCACCTGCCGGGTCTCGTTGAGCGGGCACCAGCCGATGAGGGCGGGGTGGGAGTAGTCGCGTTCGACCGCCTCCAGCCATTGGGCGACGAAGCCGGCGGTGGGCTGCTGGTTGTCGGGTCCGACCGGGCCTCCCGTACTGGCGCCCCAGTCGCCGAACTCGCCCCAGACCAGGTAGCCGAGGCGGTCGGCGTGGTGGAGGAAGCGCTCCTCGAAGACCTTCTGGTGCAGACGCGCGCCGTTGAAGCCGGCGGCGAGGGAGAGTTCGATGTCGCGGACGAGGGCGGCGTCGTCGGGGGCGGTCATGAGCCCGTCGGGGTACCAGCCCTGGTCGAGCACGAGCCGCTGGAAGACGGGCTTGCCGTTGATCAGGATCCGCTTCCCGTCGATCGTCACCGCGCGCAGACCGGCGGTGCAGACGGCACGGTCGGTCACGGTGCCGTCGGGACCGGTCAGTTCCAGTGTCAGCTCGTACAGATGCGGATCCTCGGGGGACCAGGGGCGGCGCCGGTCGCCGGGCACGTGCAGGACGAGGCGCGGCGCGAGGTCGAAGTCCGCCGCGACGGCGGCCTCGACGACGACGCCGTGCTCGTCGCGCAGCTCGGCGCGGACGTGGTGACCGGTGCGGCTGCCGGCGAGGGGGACCTCGACGTGGAAGCAGCCAGCGGCCAGGTCGGGGGTGATCCGGGGCCGCTGGAGATGCGTGTCCGCGACGGGCTCCAGCCAGACGGTCTGCCAGATGCCGGTGGTACGGGTGTAGAAGCAGGCGTGGTTGTCGTACGCGGTCGACTGCTTCCCCCGCGCCTGCGGCCCCCGCGCGGCATCCCGCGCCCGCACCACGACGACGGCCTCCTCCCCGGCCCGTACGACACCGCCGAGATCGGCGCTGAACGGCGTGAACCCCCCGCTGTGCCGGACGACTTCCCGCCCGTTGACCCACACGGTGGCATCGTGATCGACGGCCCCGAAGTGCAACAGGACCCGCCGCCCCGCCCACGCCTCCGGTATCCGCACGGTGCGCCGGTACCAGACGGCGTGATGGAAGTCGGTGTCCCCGATCCCGGACAACTCCGACTCGGGACAGAACGGAACGACGATGCGCTCGGGCAGCTCACCCCCGACGAGCCCGCGCTCGAACCCGCTGTCACCGGGATCGCGGGCGAACTGCCAGGTGCCGTTGAGGTTGAGCCAGTCCGCACGGACGAAGCTGGGCCGGGGGTACTCGGGCCGGGGAGTCCCCGCGGGGGCGGAGGGGGCGTACGAATCGGGCATGGCGAAGGGTCTCCTGGGGAGAGGACGTCAGATCGGACGGGACGCGGTCCCTGCCATCACAACACCAAGATGCAACGTTGTAAACCACACCGGGACCGGGCAGACACCCCCACCGCGTAACGTTAAAACCACGGGGGGCGGGGGTGGGGTGCTCACGCAGGCGCGGCGGCTGCCGCGCAGGAGGACTTTGCCGGTGCGGGTGCCCACGCCGAGAATGGCGCCGTGACTGATCTCTACGCGGTGCGCGTGCTGGCCGCCGACCCTCCGCGGCGGCGCATACAACTGCGGGTGACCGCCTTCAACCCGGACGTATGGCACTGGCCGCTGCCCGACAAGAACTTCTTCCTCCGCGACCTGGAAGAGGACGAGGCCGTACTCGACCTTCTTGTCGAGGACGACGGGATCGAGCAGGACTTCGTCGAGAGTGCGGAGCGCACCGCGACCCGCAACTACCCCTTCACGGCTGAGGCCGAAGAACGGCTCTCCGAGAGCGGCAGAGGATTTCCCTGGGAGGACGAGGGACCATTCGACGAGATGTCCCCGGAATCCGCCGCGGCCTTCCTCCGGTGCGAAGAGGTCCGCGTGGGGGCCGACTACGACGTCGTGGTCACCGACTCACGACTGATCGAGCATCTCAAACCCGGCCTCTGGTGGCGCACCACCGCTTATCCCGGCGCAGATTGACGCGACGACGGGCCCGGACCGGGCCTCCGGCCGCCCGGGTGGGGCGGTGCGGCCGGAGGGGACGCTTGACGGTGGGGGCGGCGTCGGGGTGGGGGTCAGCTGCGGTCGTAGAGGTGGAACTGCTCCCAGGCCCCCGAGACGGTCTCGGAGCGGGCGCGCAGCACGTACTGCAGGGAGCCGGTGTAGTTGTTCTCCATCGCGACGAACCGGCCGTTCAGTTCGGAGCGGAAGGCCCAGCGGTCGAGTTCCTCGTTGTACCAGAGCGAGAAGCGCTCCCAGGCGCCGGCGGTGGCGGAGCGGGCGCGCAGGACGTTCGCGGCGCTGCCGGTGAAGTTGCGCTCGACGGCCACGTAGCGGTTGTTGGCCTTGGACTTCAGGGCGTAGGTCTCGGTGGCCTCGTTCCAGATCAGGTCGAAGGTCTCCCAGGTGCCGGGATTGGCGGACCGGGCGCGCACCACGCCGGTGCGCGGCGCGGCGTAGTTGACCTCGGCGGTCGCGTAGCCGCCGTTGCGGACGGACTGGATCGCGACAGGCTCCTGCGCGTTCGCCGTGACCGCGCGTGCCCCGTCGGCGGCCACCGCTTCCTCACCCTGCACTTCCTGCCACCCGTCGGGCACGGCCGCCGACGGGCCGGGCTGCGCCGCGGCCGTCTCCAGCACGGGAAGCCCGAGCGCGGTGCACAGGCTGACCAGTACTACAAGCGTGCGTCTCACTGTGTGATGTCCTTCGTGTCGGTCGATGCCTCGCGGCCCGCCGGGAGACCGGGTGCGCCGGCAGTTGTCGCGGAACGGCAGCGGCCGTCCGCCGCACGGCAGCGGCGGACATCAGGACACGGAGATCCCACCCTCTGACTCCTGCGAGCACCGATGTCGTGCTCAGCAGCCCCACCCTTCCCCTGCGGTGCACTTTCACATATCCCGCACGAAAAGCGGACGAGGACAAACGAAGACGACACAACGTTCCCACCCCGTTCACCGGGCATTCGCAAGACGATCGCCACCCCTTAGACGAACCCCCGACAACCCAAGCCCATCCCACCGCTTCACCCTCCCGCCGGCTCGGCCGAGAGCTGCACGACCCCACACGGCGCCACCCGGGCAACAGACCGCCGGCCCCGGCATCGGCGACCCGAAAACACCGCATGGCCGCCGCTGCGGATGATGGTGCCGTGACGAGTGTCAGGAACGGTCATGTGAAGGTTCATTCCCGGCTGGAGGTGGACGAGAACGGTTGGCCGCCGGTAAGCGTGGAGAGCATGTGGGCGGTGGACCTCGGCGACGGGACCGTACGCCTGGACAACACCCCCTGGTTTGCACGCGGAGTGGCCAGCGACGACATCATCCGGGTCGAGGTCGACGCGGAGGGTGTCCGCTGGGCCGGTGAGACGGTGAGGGCTTCGGAGAACTGCACCATCCGACTTATCGTCCTGAAGGACGGTGGCTCCGGCGCTGCGCGGCAGAAGGTGCTGGAGACGTTCCACCGCCTGGGCACGACCGGCGAAGGGCTCGAGCAGTTCCGGATGGTGGCTCTCGATGTTCCACCGGATGCTGACCTGTCCCGGATCCGGAGGCTCCTCGAGCACGGCGACGCCCAGGGGTGGTGGCATTGAGAGGAAGGGTGCGTCACCGATGCCTGGCGGGCCGCGGATTCGAGGTGAGTGCCATGGCGGGCTCATCTCTCATGGCGTGAATGCTGCAGGAGGGCGACCGGATGACCGTCTTCCACTGCGCCAACTGCCGGCAGCCCCTGACGAACGAGGTGGAGGCTGGAGAACCTCTGCGAGGTCCGGAGCGCCCCACGGCCCACGCGATCGCCTCCCCTCGGATGGCTGCGGGCATCTTCAAGGTCAATTTCGATGCAACCCTGTTGATCTTGCATCCGGATGACCTTCCCGGGGCCGCACGGCACCGCGACGCCCGGCGTCTCGCCGGTTGCTGCGGGCCTGCCGGTCAGGACGGCCCCAACCTCGTCTGCGGCGGCTGCGGCGTCGAAGTGGCGACCAAGGAGTCGGACTGCTGGACCGACAATCTTGTCGCGCTGGTCGCCGCCGCCGTCACTGACGGACCTGAGGCGTCATAGACGTATCCGCAATCGCCGCCGGAGTCGGACACTTCACCGGACAACCCGGAAACGACAAAATCCCGCCCGATCAAAGGACCGGATGGGAACCCGTCAGCCAACCCTGAGCTGACCCGAGAGCGGCTCTGAAGTTGAAGTGGGGTGTTCACGAGTGGGGTTGACCTGCACGGCACCAGGGCATTGGAGATCATTTCCCGGGTTCGGGTGATCGTTCCCCGGGATGGTGCCATCGGTCAGTCCCACCAGAAGTCCCAGCAGTTCATGCCGACGATGCGCTCCGCGTAGGCGGCCAGGGTTTGGGGGCTTGAGCCCTGCCAGACGTTGTCCGGGCAGAAGGCGAAGTGCTCGGCGGCGACCAGAAGGGCGTCCTGCGCATGCAGCGGGGGCCCCGCGACGCTGAGATGGAGGGTGTCGAAGCCGACTCCCACGACACGTGCGCCGAAGCGGCGCTCCCAGTCGCGCACGACCGCGGAGAACTTGGCCGTGTCGTCGTAGTTGGCGGGGCCGCTCCAGCCAGCGGCAGTGAGGGCGTCCGCGCCACAGGCAGCGGCGACGAGCCCGAGACGTGCCTGGGGGTGCCGGTCGGCGAAGACCTGCGCGTACTCCGCGGCCATCTGGTCAGCATTCGCTTCAGGCTCGTAGCTGAGGTTCGGACCCGGCCAGGTCTGCCCGAACGGGGCGGCGAGGGCGAGCCGCTGGTCCGGCGTCAGCATGTCATCGTCCTCGTCGGTCTCCGTGTACGCGCTCCACCACTGATCCATGAGTTCGCCCGCGTCATACGCGTGAGGTGAGGTGAGGCGTTCAGGAACCAGTTCGCCGGAGGCCCACGGGCTGAATTCGGCGTCGTCTGGGTCGTGGGCATCGAGAAGAAGCGGCCATAGGCCCGAGGCGGAGTGCTCGGCGAGCAGAGAAGCCCAAAGCTCGGCCGAGACCGGAGCGGTGCTCAGCCACAGTAAGGGCACATCGCCGTCATCCTCGCCGGATGTGATCACCCGGCCCTCCGGAAGCGAACTTGAAAGGGAGGCAAGCAGTTCAGGGGTCACGAGCGGAGAGTAGTTCGGAGGTCTGACAGTGCTCCTTCCCCACGGCGGTGGCGCAGACTCTCGAAGCCGGCAAGGCACAGGGGTGGTGGCGCGGGGATGAGGGGTGCGTCACGGCTGCACCGGAGGCCCGCTGACCGGACCCCCGCACATCAACACCACGTAGCCGTAGCACGCCGCTCGCCACGATCGGTGTGCTTCCCCATGCCCGGAAGCAGGCAAGCAGGCGCTGCACGCCCGCCACACCCCCGCGGCACCGGCACGCATGCCTCCCGACGAACCCGGAAACGGCGAAATCCCGCCCGATCGAGACGATGGGACGGGATCTCGTGAACCGCCTACGAGTTAACTCGTGAACGGCCCTGAAGTTGAAGTGGACCTGTGGGGATTTGAACCCCAGACCCCCTCGATGCGAACGAGGTGCGCTACCGGACTGCGCTACAGGCCCTCACAACGGAAGGAACCTTAGCATCCCGGATCCCTGGCCCGGAAATCGGTTCCTGCCGGGTGCGGGGGTGCCCGCTACTCGTTCGCTGCGCGGCGGCGGGGTGGGTCGGCGTACTGGTCGAAGAGCGGGGTTCGGTTGGTGGGGCGGCGGGGTGG
>NZ_JBDPMI010000034.1:0-91022 GCF_039871555.1 Streptomyces sp. B5E4 | reverse complement strand
ATCACCGACGGCATTCCGCACCTCCACAGCCACGCCGACACGACGTGCTCTGCCTGCCACAGAAACCCCGACACTATGCCTGACCAGCGATAACACGGTGATCAAGTACGGAAAGACAACGGCTTCTCAGGCCCCCGCTGGCCCTTGGCCCTTCTGGAGACCGGCGGCTACGAGATCACCGATCCATCCGCCGGGCGAATCCGCCGCTTTCAGGCACCGGACAGCGACGGCCTCGCCCTCCTGCACCAGATATCCGACCGCAACGGCCACACCCTCACCTTCGCCTACGACGACGAAGGGGCCCCCACCGGCGTCCACCACTCCGCCGGCTATCACCTCCGCCTGACGACACAGGACGACCGGGTCACCGCCCTCCATCTCGCGGGCGCCGCCGCAGACGGCACCGATGCGGAGATCAAACGCTTCGGGTACGACGAGGACGGCAACCTCACCGAGGACTACAACTCCTCCGGCCTCCCGCTGACCTTCACCTACGACGACCGCCTGCGCGTCACCTCCTGGACCGACCGCAACAACCACTCGTACGCCTACACCTACGACCGACACGACCGCTGCATCGCCGAAGGCGGCGAAGCCGGTCACATCGCACTCACCCTGGCCTACGGCACCACGGACCCCGATTGGCCCGGCTGCACTCTCACCTTGCTCACCGCAACCGACGGCGCGACCACCCGTTTCGTCATCAACGACAACTCCCAGGTCATCGCCGAGATCAACCCCCTGGGCGCGATCACACGCCGCGAGTACGACCGCCACCACAACCTCGTCGCCGAGACCGACCCCCTCGGCCACACCACCCGCTTCACCTACGACGGCGAGCACCGCTGCACCACCGTGACCCGCCCCGACGGCAGCGAGACCCGCGCGGTCTTCGACCGCCACCCCACCCCCGTCGAACTCATCAGCGCAGACGGCACGAGCTGGCGGCAGACCCTCGACGAGCGCGGCAACCGGACCGCGCTGACGGACCCGGCCGGCCACACCACCCACTACGCCTACGACGACGCCGGCCGACTGGCATCCGTAACCGACGCCCTGGGCGCAACCACCGAGGTGGAGAGCAATGCCGCCGGCCTGACCACCCGCATCACCGATCCCACCGGCGGAATAGCCGCCTACGAATGGGACGACTTCGGCCGCCTGATCGCCGCCACGGATCCCACCGGCGCCACCACCCGCATGGAATGGACCGTCGAAGGGCAGCCCGCCCGCCAGGTCGGACCCGACGGCGCCGAGCAGCGGTGGACCTACGACGGCGAAGGCAACTGCCTGACCCTCACCAACCCAGCCGGGCACACCACAGCGTTCACCTACACCCACTTCGACCGGATCGCCACCCGCACCGACCCCGACGGCACCACCCACACTTTCACCCACGACCACCAGCTACGCCTCACCCAGGTCACCAACCCCCAAGGACTGACCTGGGACTACATCTACGACCCAGCCGGGCAGCTCATCGCGGAATCCGACTTCGACAACCGCCGCACCGCCTACGAACACGACCCCGCCGGCCGCCTCATCACCCGCACCACCCCCCTCGGCGCAACCCTCACCTACCGGCGCGACACCCTCGGCCGACTCACGGAGAAGAACACCGGCGACGCCGTCACCCGCTACTCCTACGACCCGGCCGGCCGACTCGCGTCCGCCGCCGGTCCTGACGGTGAACTCAGCCTGCATCGCGACCTCCTCGGGCAGATCACCGCGGAGGTGTGGGACGGGGAAACCGTCGCCTTCGCCTACGACGCAGCCGGCCACCGCACCCACCGGACCACGCCATCCGGCCACGTCAGCACCTACGCCTACGACCCCGCGGGCCGCCGCACCCGGTTGACGACCGGCAACCACACCGTGGACTCCGTGCACGACGCCGCTGGCCGTGAGACCGAACGCAGCATCGGCGCCCTCACCCTCGCCTCGGACTGGGACCCAGCCGGCCGCCTCGCCCGGCAGACCCTCACCGCGGGGCCCACGCCCGTCCAATCCCGCGCCTACACCTACCGCCCGGACGGATACCTCCTCGCCCTGGACGACCGGATCTCCGGCCGGCAGACCTTCGACCTCGACCCCGCCGGCCGCGTCACCCAGGTCACCGCCCCCGGCTGGACCGAGACCTACGCCTACGACTCCCTCGGCGCCCAGACCACCGCCACGTGGCCCGCCGAACACACCGCCCCCGACGCATCGGGGCAGCGCACCCACACCGGCACCACCCTCACCCGCGCCGGCCACTACCACTACCAGCACGACGACGCCGGACGCCTGATCCGCCGCACCCGGACCCGCCTCTCCAAGAAGCCCGAGACCTGGCGGTTCGCCTACGACACCGAAAACCGCCTCACCCACGCCGCCACCCCCGACGGCACCGAATGGCGCTACACGTACGACCCCCTCGGCCGCAGACGCAGCAAAACCCGCCTCGCTCCCGGCACGGACGAAGCAGCCGAAACGATCACCTTCGCCTACGACGGCCCGACCCTCGCCGAACAGACCACGCACGCCCGCGACCTGCCCAACGCCCTCACCCTCACCTGGGACCACGACGGCATCGTCCCGGTCTCCCAGACCGAGCGCATCACCGACGCCACCACCCAGGACGAGATCGACGCACGCTTCTTCGCGATCGTCACCGACCTCGTCGGCACCCCCCGCGAACTCGTCGCCCCCGACGGCGACATCGCCTGGCGCACCCGCACCACCCTCTACGGCACCACCACGTGGCACCGGGAAGCGACCGCCCACACCCCACTCCGCTTTCCCGGCCAGTACGCCGACCCGGAAACCGGCCTCCACTACAACCTGCACCGCTACTACGACCCCACCACCGCCCACTACACCACCCCCGACCCCCTCGGCCTCGAACCCCACCCCAACCCCACCACCTACGTTCACAACCCCCACACCTGGGCCGACCCACTCGGACTCTCCCCGTACGGCAACAAAGGGTTCTTTGGGAAAATAAAGGATAAGCTGTTCCCCGAAGATCCCGCAGTGGTTGTAGACCGGCAGATGCGGGCGAATCGCATACCCGTCCGGTTGGGCGATTTGGAAGGAATACATCTGCCAGACGCGGGCGATCCACGCAAGATGGGGCCGATACGCAGCCTGGACGATCGTAGGCTTCTTGAGGCAATCAATGATCCAGACGAAATCGGAAGTGTCATCTCTCTGGGAGGAGGCGCGGTGGAGCAGGGAAATCATCGCATCGCAGAGGCCCTGGAAAGAATGCATAATCCTCACCACCCCGGCGTCACCCCGGATACGGAGATCCTGGCGCTTGTGGACGAAGGCGGAATCTGGTGAGAAAGACCTCATGAAACTAAGAAAGGTTCTCAACAGAACACTGAGATCGCCGTTGGGTTGGCCGGTTCCAGCGGAACCACGGCGTGTGTCATCCAGTGAACTTCAGGAACTCATCCGAGAAGCGCAAGAAAATGGCTTCAGTCGACGGGCTCGCGACATTCAGATCGAGCCCGATCGGGATTACGTGCTCATCCCGTTTCTTTTTGAACCGACTCCTGCAGCGGCCTGGATCTGCTCCATTCTGCACCTCCCGCGTGATCTACAGAAGCTCCACAGCAAAGCACCCAGCGCCGAAAGGAATACTATTGACGTCAGCGTTCGGCGCTACCGTAAACTAAGTCGGCTTTCCGCAGCGGACAAGAATCGTGCCATTCATTTTACGGCCTACATGCTTAGGCGCTACGAGCAACGCAAAGTCAGCGGCTCCGACGCAGGATCCGAGATGAATGAGTGACGCCGACTACTGGCGCTGGGAGCATGGCTGAATGCGGGACAGGTCTTTCCGGTGGGAAAAGCGCCCGCGGGTTTCCTCGCAAAGCTCGGTAACTTCTGCGCTCGCCATGCTCAAGCAAGAACACGCGGATGGCACTCGTGCAAGCTGCCCGCCGGCTCTGGCCCGCGCTGCACCCACCGCGGGCGGCCCACTACGTGGGTGTTCGTGTCTCAGAGGGTGGACGGGAGCGTCGTCGCGGAGCGGTCGGGTCGTAGGCTTCGGGGGTGGCTGAGATCGTGATTCCTGATGACATCAAGCCCGCCGACGGACGCTTCGGGTCGGGCCCGTCCAAGGTGCGCACCGAGGCGCTTGAGGCGCTGGCCGCCACCGGTTCCTCTCTGCTCGGTACGTCTCACCGGCAGGCTCCCGTGCGGGAGCTCGTCGGGCGGGTGCGTGACGGGGTGCGTGAGCTGTTCTCGTTGCCCGAGGGGTACGAGGTGGTCCTCGGCAACGGTGGGGCCACCGCGTTCTGGGACGTCGCCACCCACGGGCTGATCGAGCGCAAGTCGCAGCACCTGTCCTTCGGCGAGTTCTCCTCGAAGTTCGCCAAGGCCGCCAAGCTCGCGCCGTGGCTGGACGAGCCGACGGTCGTCTCGTCCGAGCCCGGTACGCATCCCGAGGCGCGGGCCGAGGCCGGGGTCGACGTGTACGCGCTGACGCACAACGAGACCTCCACCGGCGTCGCCATGCCGCTGAGCCGGGTCGAGGGGGCCGACGACGGGGCGCTCGTGCTCGTCGACGCGACGTCCGGGGCCGGCGGGCTGCCGGTGGACGTGGCCGAGACCGACGTGTACTACTTCGCGCCGCAGAAGTCCTTCGCCTCCGACGGCGGGCTGTGGATCGCCGCGTTCTCGCCGGCCGCGCTGGAGCGGGCCGCGCGCGTGCACGCCTCCGGGCGGCACGTGCCGGAGTTCTTCTCGCTGCCCACGGCGATCGACAACTCCCGCAAGAACCAGACGTACAACACCCCCGCCCTCACCACCCTCTTCCTCCTTGCCGACCAGCTCGACTGGCTGAACGGGCAGGGCGGTCTGGACTGGGCCGTACGCCGCACCGCCACCTCCGCCCGCACGCTCTACAACTGGGCCGAGGAGGCGAAGGCCACCACGCCGTTCGTCGCCGACCCGGCGCAGCGGTCGGCGGTCGTCGGCACGATCGACTTCTCCGACGACGTGGACGCCGCCGCCGTCGCCAAGACGCTGCGCGCCAACGGCATCGTGGACACAGAGCCGTACCGCAAGCTGGGGCGCAACCAGCTCCGGGTCGCGATGTACCCCGCGATCGATCCCGCCGACGTCGAGGCGCTGACCCGCTGCATCGACTACGTGGTCGAGCGGATCTGATTTCCGTTCACCCCGCTACGGGCCTTCAGTGCGAGAGCCGCTGGTACTTCCGCACCGCCAGCGGCAGGAACACCGCCGTGATCACCACCGGCCATACGAGCGCCATCAGCATCGCGTGCTGCTCTATCCACGAGTCGCCCAGCCGCCCCGGGTTGCCGAACAGCTCGCGCACGGCGTTGGCCGTGGAGGACACCGGGTTCCACATCGCGATCGTGCCGAGCCAGCCCGGCATGTCCGCGGGTGAGGCGAAGACGCTGGAGACCATGCCGAACGGGAACGCGACCGCGAAGAGGTTTCCCGCCGCCTCCTGGTTGGGCGTCAGCAGACCGAGCACCACCCCGACCCAGATCAGCGCGAAGCGCAGCCACAGCAGCAGCCCGAAGGCGGCCGCGGTCTCCAGCAGCGAGCCGTCCGAGCGCCAGCCGATGATCAGCGCGATCGCCGCCATCACCGCCAGGTCCAGCGCGGCGCCGATGAGGTCGGAGACGCCCCGGCCGCTGACGACGGCCGAGGGGGACATCGGCATGGAGCGGAAGCGGTCGGTGATGCCGTGGTCCTTGTCGATGGCGATCAGCATGGCGGTGTTCATGAACCCGAAGGCCATGGTCATCGCGAACATGCCCGGCATCGCGTAGGACTTGTAGGCGTCGGCGCCGCCCTCCATCGCGCTGCCGAAGACATAGACGAAGAGGAGGACGGAGACGACGGGGAAGCCGAGCTGCCAGGCGATGTTCGACGGCTGCCGGCGGTAGTGCAGCAGGCCGCGGCGTACGACGGTCCAGCAGTCGGCGAACGCCCACTTCAGCGCTCCGCCGGGGGCCTGCTCACTGGCCGCGGGGCGGGGCCGCTTCTCCCCCGCCGTGGTTTCGGTGGCGGTGCTCATGCGACCGGGGCCTCCTCTTTCCTGCTCGCCTTCTTGTCGTCTTTCCCGGCGGTGCTCTCGGTCGTCTCCGCCTCCGCCGCGGTGTGGCCCGTCAGGCTCAGGAACACGTCGTCCAGGGTGGGCCGCCGCAGCGCTATGTCGTCCACCGCCACCCCCTCGTCCTGCAGCGTGCGCGCCACCTCCGTCAGCGCCGCGACCCGGTCGGTCACCGCGCCGTGCACCCGCAGCTCCTCCAGGTCGATGGCCGGGTCGGCGCCGGAGACCCGGGCGACGGCCTTCACCGCGTCCGGGATCTCCTCCGCCGAGCCGACGACGACCTCGATACGGTCGCCGCCCACCGTGTTCTTGAGGGCGGCCGGGGTGTCGTCCGCGATCGTCCGGCCGTCGTCGATGACGGCGATGCGGTCGGCGAGCTTGTCGGCCTCGTCCAGATACTGCGTCGTCAGCAGCACCGTCGTACCCCCGGCGACCAGATCCCGCACCGCCTGCCAGACCTCGCCGCGGCTGCGCGGGTCGAGGCCGGTCGTCGGCTCGTCCATGAACAGCACGTCCGGCGCGAGGATCATGCTCGACGCCAGGTCGAGCCGGCGGCGCATGCCGCCGCTGTACTCCTTGGCGCCCTTGTCCGCGGCCTCGGTCAGCCCGAACTGCTCCAGCAGCTCGGCCGCGCGCTCGCGGGCGCGCCGGGAGCCGAGGTGGAACAGCCGGGCGAACATCTCCAGGTTCTGCCGGCCCGTCAGCACCTCGTCCACCGCCGCGTACTGCCCGGCGAGGCCGATCCGCCGGCGCACCTTGACCGGCTCCTTCATCACGTCGTGCCCGCCGACGCGGGCCTGTCCGCCGTCGAGGCGGATGAGGGTGGACAGGATCCGCACCGCCGTCGTCTTGCCGGCGCCGTTGGGGCCGAGCAGGCCGTAGACCGTGCCGTACGGCACGGTCAGGTCGAAGCCGTCGAGGGCCCGCTTCTCTCCGTAGCGCTTCTGCACGCCGTCCGCCACGACGGCGTCGGCCGAGCTTGCCTTCACGCTCATCCTCCCCTATCTGAGTACGCCGTACTCATTTACGCATACGGTGTACGCAGATCGCAAGTCCGCAGCTAGACTCGGCCCCATGGCGGCAAGGGAACACAGCGGCAGCGGCGACCTCAGCCGCAGCATGGCCCTGCTCTGGGGCATCGACGAGCGCGGGAAGCGCGGTCCGAAGCCCGGCATCTCGGTGGACCGGATCGTCTTCACCGCGATCCGCATCGCGGACGCCGAAGGGCTGGAGGCGGTCTCGATGCGCAAGATCGCGGGCTGTCTGGGCGTGGGCACGATGTCGCTGTACCGGCACGTGCCGGGCAAGGCGGAGCTGCTCGACCTGATGCTCGACGGCGTCGGTTCGATCGAGCAGAAGGACGTCGAACACTTCAAGAGCCAGCCGACCTGGCGGGAGGGCATGCGGGAGCTGGCCCACTCGTTCTGGGAGCACTACCTCGCACACCCGTGGCTGCTCCACGTCGACCAGGGCCGGCCCGTACTCGGCCCCAACGGACTGGACTCCTTCGAGCTGGCCCTCAGCGTCTTCGACGGACTGCTGCTCACCGACCAGGAGAAGGTCGGCTTCATCACCTCGCTCGACTCCACCGCCGCCGGCCTCGCCCGGGTGCACGTCAACGCCAAGCAGGCGGAGGCACGGACGGGGATCACCGACCAGGAGTTCTGGGAAGCGCAGTCGCCGGCGCTGGAATCGGCCATGAAGTCCGGGCGCTACCCGAGGATCGCCAAGCTGGCGGACGACTCCTTCTCCGCACTGGACGAGGAGACGTTCAAGTTCGCGATGGACCGGATGCTCGACGGCCTGGAGGCGCTGATCGACCACCGCCGTGAGACGGGCTGGACACCGCCGCCCGCGGGTGCACGGGTCTTCGACGAGGAGTGCCGCGAGGGGGAAACGGTCTGAGCCGAGCGGGCCCGTACGCAGGTCGGGTCACGCAGGTCAGATCACGTACGTCACGCACGTCCCCCTCGCACCCGCCCCAGGGTAGGGCGCCCCACCGACAACCGGGTCACCGCGCCCCCGGCCCGCCCGGCCCGCGCCTCCGCTCAGTCCCGCTCAGTCCGGGCGCGGCCGCCGCGACAGCGCGCGGCGCAGCAGCAGCACCGCGCCGATCCCCCCGCCCACCAGCAGCACCGTCCTCACCGGGTCGCGGTCCTCGTCGTCCCCCGCGCCACTCGCGCCGTCCCCCCGGCCGTCCCCCGAGCCGTCCTCCGACCCGCCCGACTCCGACGAGTCGCCGCCTTTCTCGGCCTCCCGCCAGATCAGGTCGCTCTGCTCGCCCTCACTCCCGAACACGATCGCCGACCCGTCCGCCGTGTAGGTCATCGACTCGCCCTGCCGCTGCAGCGGCACGTCCAGCCGCCCGTCCTCCTGCGGCTTGCCTTTCTCGAAGCGGTACATCCGCCCGCCGACATAGCTGCGCAGCGCCAGCCGCGTACCGTCGGGCGAGAACGCCCCGTCCGTCACCCACAGGTTGACCGGCGCGACCCGCTCGAAGATGTTCATCGAGCCCGTCGACAGCTCCTCGGGACCGGCGTACAGGGCCGCGCCCCCGTTCTCCTTCTTGCTCACGACGTACACCCGCCCGGTCTTCGGGTGCACCATCAGCGCCTCCGCGTCCCGCGGCCCGTCCTCGTACTGCGCCTCGTACTGCACGGCGTCCACGGTCGCGTCCTTGAGCTGCTTCGGCTCGGGGAAGCGGTAGATCCACACGTACGACCAGGAGCCGTCCATGTTGTCGCCGATGTCGCCGACGTAGAGCTGGTTGTCGGGTCCGAGCGAGATGGCCTCGACGTCGCGCGGCTCCCCTATGCCCCGCAGCGTGATCGTCGCCAGCGTCTCGCCCGTCTCGCCGTCGACGGCGTAGACGTACGGGCCGTCGTCGGAGTCGTTGTGCGTCCAGTACACGTTGTCGTGCTGCCGGCTGGCGGCCAGGCCGCTGGACTCGGTGATCCGCGGGTCGGTGAGTATCACGTCGTCCTGCGCCGCGGCGGGCGGGGCGTACGCGGCGGAGGTCGCCACCGCCGCCGCGGTCAGAAGGGCGGCGGCGGTCGGCAGGCGGTGGGCGCGCATGGCGCCAAGCCTGCCATGCGCCCGCGCCGGAACGCGGGCCGGATGCGCGTGCGATGCGCTTGCTTCGAGCGTGCCAAGTAGGCAGTTTGCCGCCATTGCGTGCAAGGCCACCGCCCGTCGAAACGGGCGACGGCCTTGAGTGCTACACGATCACCAGGCGAAGGCTTCTGGGGAAGGGCCGGGCCCGGGGAAGATCTCATCCAGAGACGTGAGGAGCTCCTCGCTCAACTCCAGGTCAAGGGCACGCAGCGCCGAGTCCAACTGCTCCTGTGTGCGCGGACCGACGATCGGGCCCGTCACGACGGGTCGCGCGAGCAGCCACGCAAGGGCGACCTCACCGGGCTCCAGGCCGTGCTTGTCGAGCAGGGTCTCGTACGCTTGGACCTGCTCGCGCGTCTGCGGATCCTTCAGGGCGTCGGCCGCGCGTCCGCTCGACCGACGTCCCGTCGTCGCCTCCTTCTCCAGCACCCCGCCGAGCAGCCCGCCGTGCAGTGGCGACCACGGGATCACTCCGAGGCCGTAGTCCTGGGCCGCCGGGATCACCTCCATCTCGGCGCGCCGCTCGGCCAGGTTGTACAGGCACTGCTCGCTGACCAGGCCGACGCGGCCGTGTGTCTTCGCGGTCTCGTTGGCCTGCGCGATCTTGTAGCCGGGGAAGTTCGACGACCCCGCGTAAAGGATCTTGCCTTCCTTGATCAGTACGTCGACTGCCTGCCAGATCTCCTCGAACGGCGTCGACCGGTCGACGTGGTGGAACTGGTACAGGTCGATGTAGTCCGTCTGCAGCCGCTTGAGCGAACCCTCCACCGCGCGCTTGATGTTGAGCGCGGAGAGCTTGTCGTGGTTGGGCCACGATTCGCCGCCGCCCGCCATGTTCCCGTACACCTTGGTCGCGAGCACGGTCCTGTCACGGCGGCCGCCGCCCTTGGCGAACCAGGTGCCGATGATCTCCTCGGTGCGGCCCTTGTTCTCGCCCCACCCATACACATTCGCGGTGTCCACGAAGTTCAGACCTACATCGATAGCGGCATCCATGATGCCGTGGCTGGTCGGTTCGTCAGTCTGTGGGCCGAAGTTCATCGTGCCGAGGACAAGTCGGCTGACCTTGAGTCCGGTGCGTCCGAGCTGTGTGTACTTCATGAGTCACCAGCGAACTGCTTCGAGCGCACTCCAGGCAAGGCCGCCGCGCGCTCCGCTCAGTCGTCTTCTCCGAGGAGCCGGTACACCGTGGCGCGTGAGATGCCCAGGGCCTCGCCGATGGCGCTGACGCTCCACCCTTGGTCCTTCTGGCACGGTCCACAATGAACATATCGTCGTTCACAACGGACAGGTGCCCGCCGGCGCGCCCCTGCGGAGGCCCCGACCGCAGGGCCCTCCTCGACGCCACGCTCTTGCCGGTCAGCTCTCGCTGTGGACCGCTGCCATGTTGCGCAGGCGCTGCTTGAAGTCCATCGGGATCAGGACCTGGACCCTTCCGACAGGGTGCTGCCACATCCCTTCGTGGCCTTCGGGGGCCATGAGCTGCGCGGTGGTCAGCCCAGTGATCGGTTCGGCATGGATGACGGCCTTGACCCCTGCGGCGCGAAGCTCCTTGCCTTTCTCATGCTGGGTCGACAGCTTGCTCCACCGCTCCCGGTAGGTCTCTCCCGTTGGAATCTCCTCCCAGGTGTCCGGGCGCGTGGGCTGCGCGATGAGCTGTTCGCGTCGCGCGTCCAGGCGCTTGTACGTCTCCCGGTACTCCTGCTTGCCCAGCTCGCTGGAGTAGAGACCCGCCTCTCGGTCCTCTCTCAGGTCTGCCAGGGTGCGGCTCACCTCCTCGATGTCCCGCGTGTGGTCGACGCCCGGCCTGAAGACCTTCCTGACAATCTCAACGTCCCCAGCAGCGAGGAGGAACGCCTTCTCCACGGCGTCCTCCAGTGTGTGCGCCGCGATGCCCTTGCTTCCGGTCGGACACCGCTTGTGCGTGGTGCGGGAGGCACAGCGGTAGTAGGGCCAGTTACGGCCCGGGCCGAGGTAAGCCGGTTCCCCGCACGTGCAGAATGCGACGCGCAGCAGAGGCGACCCGCCCCTGCGGTTGCCGTTGCGCTTGCTGGTGTTCTCGTCCAGCTTCTTGTTGGCCAACTCCCACTCCTCATGGGTGATCAGAGGCTCCGCGCGCTGGAGCGGCTGGCCGTCCGCGTCCCGGACGACCCGGCGCCGTATCGTCTTCGTCCCGTCGACCATCACGTCGTCGGACACCTCCATCCGCCCCAGGATGCAGCGGGAACGTACGACCTTGGCCGTGTTCGCAGCGGTCCAGCGGCTGCCCTTCGGGGTCTTGCCGCTACGGATGATCTGGGCGTCGAGTGACGTCGGGGTCTTCGACACGTCCTCGTTGAGCCACTGCGCGATGCTGTTCGCCGACTCGCCCGTGATGAGCCGGCGGACGATCTCACGGAGCGTCCCGGCCGTGTCGGTCCCATAGTCGTCCGGGACGAGCTTCCACCCGTTGCCGGTCTCCCGCTTCTCCTCCCGGTAACCGTACGGAGTGCGGCCACCACGCCAGCGCCCCTCCTTCACCAGGTGGTTGTACGAGGACTTGGCCCGCGCCTTTATGGCTTCGAGCTCACCCTCCGCGAAGGACGCGATCAGGCTGAGCAGGAGCTTGCCCATCTGCGTGTTGAGATTGATCCCGTCCTCGACGGTGGCAACCTCCTTGCCGTTCTCCTCGCACCACTCCAGGAGCGTGTGTACGTGCAGCACACGCCGCGAGAGCCGGTCGATCTTCAGCGCGCAGATGATGTCGTACTCGTCGGCGCGCGACTCCTCCACAGCGATCCGGTGCTCGACCGCGCTGACCCCCTTCCCGATGGTCGAAGGCAGCCATTTGCCGAACTCCGGGCGCTTCCACGGCTCCACCCCGCCGGACACGTCGATGTCCTCGACCCATCCCACGACGACGTGCCCCTCCTGATCAGCCCATCGCTGGATGGACCGTCGCTGACGCTCCGGCGACGTGGTCTCGTCCGACACCCTCGACAGACGGACCACACCCAGAACTCTCGCCATGCTTGCTCTCTCCCCTGCGACACGCAGCGTGCACGTGTGGTGACAGTATGCGGTTCGGATCATGGCGTCAAAATTGATCTTTGGGTACTGTCAACGTCTACGGCTGGGGCGAGGCAAGGGCCGCACCGAGGAGATCGTCGGCACCTGGCTCCCGCTGGGCGGCGGCCTGCTGGGCGGCGCGCTGCGCAAGGAGCGCGAGGGCGGCGGCGCGCGGTCGTCGGCGGCGCTGTCGCGTGGTTCGGTGCGCGAGCAGGTGCAGGCGTACGAGGACCTGGTCGCCGAGCACGGCCTGGACCCGGCGGAGGTGGCCCTCGCGTGGCTGCTGACGCGGCCGGGCGTGACGGGCCCGATCGTCGGCCCGCGCACGATGGAGCAGCTCACGTCGGCGCTGCCGGCGCTGGATCTGACGCTGTCGGACGGGCTGCTGGCGTCGCTCGACGAGATCTTCCCGGGCCCGGGTCCGTCCCCGGAGGCGTTCGCGTGGTGAGCGTTCCGTAGGCGGGCGGGTCAGCCGCCGAAGGCGGCGGCGATGGCGACGACGGCGAAGATCAGCACGAGCGTGGCGCTGACGACGCGGATGCGGGTCTTGGCGTTCACGCGACCGAGCTTCCGGGCCCGCCGCCCCGCCCGGGGCGGCGGGCCCGGGGCGTAGGACCGGACCGTGACGACTCACCGTGAGTATCGTTGTACTGCGCGGCTGCATGCGATCAAGCAGCAGCGGGGAGGAGCGCCACGATGACCGTCGTCGAAACCGACAGGATCGAGATGGCCGACGAGAGCGACGAGCTCACCCTCGACAAATTGTTCGAGCGAGTGGAGCGGATGCCTGTCCCCGAGGGATACAAGGTCGAGATCGTCGAGGGGACCGTCTACATGTCGCCGCAACGGCAGAAGCACTGGTTGATCATTGCGGACCTCTACGATCAGCTTCGCACCCGGTATCCCCGGACGCGCACCGCTTCCGATGTCCGCATCGACTTCCCCGGCCACCTCAACGGCTTCGCCTCAGATATCGCCGCGATGGCAGAAGGCGCCGAACCCGGTGCTGACGACCGCTGGCACCCTCGGGACGTCGAGTTCGTGGGCGAGGTGATCTCCAAGAGCACTGCCGCCAACGACTACGGTCCGAAGAAGGCCGTCTACGCCGCCGCCGACGTGCCGGTCTACCTGATCGTCGACCCGTACACCGGCAAGTGCCACGTTCACACGCTGCCCAAGGACGGCGAGTACCGCGTCGAGACGACCCTCGACTTCGGCGTGGACATCGACCTCACCGACACCCCTGCCGGGCTCAAACTGACGACCGGCGAGTTCCCCCGCGACTGAGTTCCCCGCTACGTTCCGCCCCTGCCCAGGGGCCAGGTGGCCAGGGACTCGTACGTGGGCTGGGCGCCGGGGTGGCCGGGGGGTGGGGGGTGGCTGCGGATCAGGGTGAGGGTGGTGAGGTCGCACCGGGGGGTGGCGAAGTCCCGTAGCGCCTCCGTGAACGGGGTCAGGTCCGTACCCGCGCGGTGGCGCTGGCGGGCCAGGGTCAGGTGCGGACGGTAGCGGCGCTCCGGTCCCCGGGGGCCGCCGCCCCCGCCCTGCTTCGCCGCCAGCGGCACCCCCGCCGTGCGGTGCCCCGCCGCCGCGGCGCCCGCCGCGAGCCGGCCCAGCTCCTCGATGTCGCCCGCCGCCCCCGCCCACAGCACCGTGTCGGAGTACCGCCCGCCCCCCGCCAGCCGCAGCCCGACCGGCTCCCGGCGCCGCGCCGCCCGCGCCAGCCGCTCCCCCAGCTCCGCGACGGAGCCGGCCGGCACCTCGCCGTAGAACGCCACCGTGAGGTGCCACCCCTCCGGCGGCACCCAGCGCAGCCGCTCGGCGCCGGGCAGCCGCCGCAGCCGTCCCACCGCCGCCGCCAGCTCCCCCAGCACCTCCGCGGGCGGGATCACCGCGGCGAACAGCCTCATCGCCACGGGCCCGCCCGCTACGGGCCCGCCCGCGACCGGCCCGCCCGCACCCGTACCGCCCGCACCCGTACCGCCGGCCACCACGACCGCCTCAGTCCGGGAACCGGCGCGTCACCCACCGCCAGGCGAACTCCAGCAGCACCGCCGACGCGACCGCGATCCCCACCGCCGTCCACGGCATCTCCGTACCCACCAGCTTCAGCGCGAAGAAGTCCTGCAGCCACGGCGTGACCAGCACGATCACGAACCCCAGCGCCATCGTCCCGACCAGCGCGACCCGCCACCACGTGTACGGCCGCGCGATGATCACCAGCACCCACATCGCGATCAGGAACAGCGTCAGCGTCGCCGCCGACGTCTCCGCGTCCAGCGCCCCCTGCCCCGAGTAGTGCGTCCGCGCCAGCATGTACGTCAGGAACGTCGCCGACCCGGCGATCAGCCCCGCCGGGATCGCGTACCGCATCACCCGGCGCACGAAGTGCGGCCGCGCCCGCTCCTTGTTCGGCGCCAGCGCGAGGAAGAACGCCGGCACGCCGATCGTCAGCGTCGACAGCAGCGTCAGATGTCGCGGCAGGAAGGGGTACGGCACCTGCGTGGCGACGACGAGCAGCGCCAGCAGCACCGAGTAGACGGTCTTGACCAGGAACAGGTTCGCGACCCGCTCGATGTTGCCGATGACCCGGCGGCCCTCGGCGACCACCGACGGGAGGGTGGAGAAGCTGTTGTTCAGCAGGACGATCTGCGCGACGGCCTTCGACGCCTCCGAGCCCGAGCCCATGGACACGCCGATGTCCGCGTCCTTCAGCGCCAGCACGTCGTTGACGCCGTCGCCCGTCATCGCCACGTCGTGGCCACGGGACTTCAGCGCGGCGACCATGTCGCGCTTCTGCTGCGGGTTGACGCGGCCGAAGATCGCGTTGTCGTCGAGGACGGCGGCCATCTCGTCGCGGTCGGAGGGCAGGGTGCGCGCGTCGACCGTACGGTCCGCGCCCGCCATGCCGAGCTTCGCGGCCACGGCGCCCACGGACACCGCGTTGTCGCCCGAGATGATCTTCGTCTCGACCCGCTCCTCCGCGAAGTAGGCGAGGGTGTCGGCGGCGTCCGGGCGCAGCCGTTGCTCCAGGACGACCAGCGCGGTCGGCTCGACGCCGCGCGCCACCTCGGGGTCGTCCAGCTCCCGTACGGCGCGGGCGAGCAGCAGCACGCGCAGGCCCTGCGCGTTCAGCTCGTCGATCTCGGCGAGGGAGGCGTCGCCGGCCGGCAGCAGCACGTCGGGGGCGCCCAGCAGCCACGTACCGCCGTCTCCCCCGCCCTTCGCCTCGGTGAACGCCGCCCCGCTGTACTTGCGCGCCGAGGAGAACGGCAGCGACCCCGTGCAGCTCAGCTCCTCGGAGTCGGGGTACGCCTCGATGAGGGCCTGGAGGCTGGCGTTCGGCCGCGGGTCGGACGAGCCGAGCGCGCCCAGCACGCGTCGTACGTCCTCCTCCGTCGCCCCGTCCAGCGGCCGCAGTTCGGTGACGTCCATGCCGCCCTCGGTGAGGGTGCCGGTCTTGTCGAGGCAGACGACGTCGACCCGCGCGAGCCCTTCGATGGCGGGCAGCTCCTGGACGAGGCACTGCTTGCGGCCGAGCCGGATGACCCCTATCGCGAACGCCACCGAGGTCAGCAGCACCAGCCCCTCGGGCACCATCGGCACGATGCCGCCGACCATGCGGCGGATGGCGTCCTGCGGGCTGTTGTTCTCGACCACGAGCTGGCTGATGACCAGGCCGATGGCGGCCGGGATCATCATGTAGGTCACGTACTTGAGGATCGTGCTGATGCCGCTGCGCAGCTCGGAGTGGACGAGCGTGAAGCGCGACGCCTCCTCGGCCAACTGCACGGCGTACGCCTCGCGCCCCACCTTCGTCGCCGTGAACGCGCCGCCGCCGGCGACGACGAAGCTGCCGGAGAGCACCTTGTCGCCGGGCTGCTTGACGACGGGGTCGGCCTCGCCGGTGAGCAGGGACTCGTCGATCTCCAGGCTGTCGGACTCCAGCACCTCGCCGTCGACGACGACCTTGTCGCCGGGGCCGAGCTCGACGAGGTCGCCGAGGACGATCCCGGCGGTGGGGATCTCCACGGAGTGGCCGTCGCGGCGCACCTGCGGCCTGGCCTCGCCGATGACGGCGAGGCTGTCGAGGGTCTTCTTGGCGCGCAGCTCCTGGACGATGCCGATGCCGGTGTTGGCGAGGATCACGAAGCCGAAGAGGCTGTCCTGGATGGGTGCGACGACGAGCATGATGACCCACAGGACGCCGATGATGGCGTTGAAGCGGGTGAAGACGTTGGCGCGGACGATGTCGGCGGTGGAGCGGGAGGAGCGTACGGGAACGTCGTTGACCTCGCCGCGGGCGATGCGTTCGGCGACCTCGGCGGTGGTGAGCCCGTCGTGCCGCAGCGCAACGGCGCCCGCGCCCGCCCCGTTTGCCCCTGCCCCGCCTGTCTTCCCGCCCGGTTTCCCGCCCGTACCGCCCGGCTTCCCGCCTGCCGCCCCGCCCGGCCCGCCGCCGGGCTCCGGCCCCTCGCCGCCGTCGGCGGCCGTCTCGACCCGCTGCGTCATGCGTACGACGTTACGTGTTCGACCCGGCGCCTGCGCGGCCACCCCGCGCGAGGGCGGCCTCGCGGCGGCGTACGTACCACAGGCCGACGACACCGAGCCCGGCGCCGGCGAGGCAGGTCCACAGCCACCACATGCGGTCGTGGTCGTCCAGCCAGCCGAGGAACGGCAACTGGACGACGAAGAGCACGAGCCACAGCACGGTGCCGCCGACCGTCACCGCCGTGATGTCGCCCTCGAACGGCTCCGGCGCGGGATGTCTGTACGCCTTCTTGCCCATGTCGACCAGGGTACGGGCCGGTCACGGCGGCATACTGAGTGGGCGCCGAAGTCCGGCCGCTGTTCCGCACGAAGGTCACGCATGCCCCCCGCTCGGAAGACCACCGGCACGGCCCCCGGGGACGGGCCTCCGCCCCGGCCCTCCTCCGCGCTCGACGCCTACTTCCACATCTCGCGGCGCGGCTCGTCGGTCACCCAGGAGCTGCGCGGCGGGCTGGCGACGTTCTTCGCCATGGCGTACATCATCGTGCTGAACCCGATCATCCTGGGCTCGGCGAAGGACAAGTTCGGTCACAAGCTGGACCACGGCGAGCTGGTCACGGCCACCGTGCTGGTCGCGGCGGTGACCACGCTGCTCATGGGTGTCCTCGGCAACGTCCCCGTCGCCTGCGCCGCCGGCCTCGGCATCAACGCCGTGGTGTCGCTCCAGCTCGCGCCGGAGATGTCGTGGGCGGACGCGATGGGCATGGTGGTGCTGGCGGGGCTGATCATCATGCTGCTGGTGGCCACGGGGCTACGGGAACGGGTGATGTCCGCGATCCCCGACGGCCTGCGCAAGGCCATCGCCATCGGCATCGGCCTGTTCATCGCCCTCGTCGGCCTGGTCGACGCGGGCTTCGTCACCCGCAACCCGGACTCCGCGCAGACCACCGTCCCGCTCACCCTGGGCACGGCGGGTCACCTGAAAGGGTGGCCCGTCCTGGTCTTCATGCTGGGCCTGGGACTGACCTTCGTGCTGCTGGCCCGCCGCTTCCGCGGCGCGATCCTGGTCAGCATCGTGTCGATGACGGTCCTCGCCGTGATCATCCACGCGGTCGCCGACCTCCCGGAGAAGGAGTGGGGCCTCACCGCCCCGGTGCTCCCCGACCACGTCGTCGAGGCCCCCCACTTCGGCCTGCTCGGCGAGGCGAGCCTCTTCGGCGGCTTCCGCGAGGCGGGGATCCTGACGGGCTGCCTCTTCGTCTTCACCGTGCTGCTGTCCGGCTTCTTCGACGCGATGGGCACGATCCTCGGCGTCACCGAGGAGGCCCGCCTGCTCGACGAGCACGGCCGCCTCCCGGAGATGAACCGGGTCCTCATGGCCGACGGCGCCGCCGTCGCCCTCGGCGGCGCCGCCTCCGCCTCGGCGAGCACGGCCTTCGCCGAGTCCACCGCGGGCGTCGGCGAGGGCGCCCGTACGGGCCTGGCGAACCTGGTCACGGGCGCCCTGTTCCTGCTGGCGCTGGTCTTCACCCCGCTGGTGACGATCGTCCCCTCGCAGGCGGCGACCCCGGCGCTGGTGGTGGTCGGCTTCCTGATCCTGTCGGCCAACATCCGCAGCATCGACTGGTCCGACACGACGATCGCGGCCCCGGCCTTCCTGACGATCATCCTGATGCCGTTCAGCTACAGCATCACGGTCGGCATCGGCATGGGCTTCCTGGCCCACACCCTCCTGCGCACGGCGGTCGGCCGCCCGACGAGCGTCCGCCCGGCGATGTGGGTGACGTCGGCGGTGTTCGTCGTCTACTTCGCCCTGGAACCCATCGAACGCTGGCTGGGTCTCAACTGACGTGTGCCGTCGTCGTGGTGGCCGTGGCCGTCGCCGGAGTCGCGGTCGCGGTCGCGGGCCAGTGGGTGAGGCGGGCGGATTCGGCTTCGGCGGTCTGGACGCGTTCGTCGAAGTCGTTGCGCTGCAGCAGTTGCAGCACGTAGTCCTGCACCGGCATGTCCCGCTTCGCCGCGTGGGTGCGGAGGCGGTCGAGGAGGTTGCCGTCTATGCGCAGACTCAGCACGTGTGTCCCCATGTCGCTCAGGGTCGCCCGTCGCGTATACCGGGGGCGGGCTTTCCCGTACGCGGTCATCCTTTCGGGTGGCCCGCACGACCAGGCCGTAACCTCCTCTGTCTCGACCCCCGAACTTTACTTAGCCAAAGTAATGAGGTACGCTAATGACCATGCCCGACCTGTCCCAGGAGGAGAACGCCGCCGCGGTGAACTCGCTCCGCTCCGCGATCATGCGGCTGACCCGCCGGCTGCGGCATCAGCGCGTGGACGAGTCGCTGAGCCCGACCGAGATGTCGGTGCTCGGCACGCTCTTCCGCTGCGGTCCGCTCGGCCCCGGTGAGCTCGCACGCAAGGAGCACGTCCAGCCGCCGTCGATGACGCGCATCGTGGCCATGCTGGAGACCAAGGGGCTGGTCCGGCTGGAGCCGCACCCGGAGGACCGGCGGCAGAAGGTCGTCAGCCAGACCGAGCAGGCCGAGGCGATGCTCGAGGAGAGCCGCCGCAAGCGCAACGCCTGGCTGGCCGAGCTGGCCGGCGGTCTGTCCGAGGAGGAGTGGGCCACGCTGCGCGACGCCGCGCCGGTGCTCGAAAAGCTGGCCCACCTGCCGATTCCGGAGGGCGCACCACGCTGACGAAGGATGATGACCGGAGGAGAACGACTTGAGTACGGGACCCGGAGCAGACTCCGCACCCGCACCCACACCCGATGACTACGAAGAAGAAGAGGAGAGCAGCAGACGCGGCACCTTCAGCTCGCTGAGGATCCGCAACTACCGGCTCTTCGCCGGCGGCCAGGTGGTCTCCAACACCGGTACCTGGATGCAGCGCATCGCGCAGGACTGGCTGGTGCTCAGCCTCACCGGTTCCGCCACCGCCGTCGGCATCACGACCGCACTGCAGTTCCTGCCGATGCTGCTCTTCGGTCTCTACGGCGGCGTCCTCGCCGACCGGCTGCCCAAACGCAAGCTGCTCCTCGCCACCCAGGCGGCCATGGGCCTCATCGGCCTCGCGCTCGCGGCGCTCACGCTGAGCGGAGCCGTGACGGTGTGGCACGTCTACCTCATGGCGTTCCTGCTCGGCCTCGCCACCGTCGTCGACAACCCGGCGCGGCAGGTGTTCGTCGCCGAGCTGGTCGGCAAGGAGCAGATGCAGAACGCCGTCAGCCTCAACGCCGCCAACTTCCAGACGGCCCGGCTCCTCGGCCCCGCCGTCGCCGGCGTCCTCATCACGGCCGTGGGCAGCGGCTGGGCGTTCCTGCTGAACGGGCTCTCCTTCATCGCCCCCATCACCGGGCTGCTGCTCATGCGGACCGCGGAGCTGCACCGCGTCGAGCGCGCGCCGCGCGGCAAGGGGCAGTTGCGCGAGGGCCTGAGGTACGTCGCCGGGCGGCCCGAGCTGCTGTGGCCGATCGTCCTGGTCGGCTTCATCGGCACATTCGGCTACAACTTCCCGATCTGGCTCACGGCGTACGTGGACGAGGTCTTCCACGGCGACGCCGGCACCTACGGGCTGCTGAACTCGCTGATGGCCGCCGGCTCCCTGGCCGGCGCGCTGTTCGCGGCGCGGCGCGGGGTCAGCAGGATGCGGCTGACGGTGCTCGCCGCGCTGGCGTTCGGCGTGCTGGAGATCGTCGCGGCGGTGTCGCCGGCGTTCTGGCTCTTCGCGGCGCTGCTGGTGCCGGTGGGCGCGGCCGGCCTGCTCTTCAACACGACGGCGAACGCCAACGTCCAGCTCGCCACGGACGAGGCGATGCGCGGGCGGGTGATGAGCCTGTTCGTCATGGTGTTCGTCGGCGGCACGCCGATCGGCGGGCCGGTCGTCGGCTGGGCGACGGACACGTTCGGCGCCCGGATCGGGTTCCTGACCTGCGGGGTGGTCTCCGCGGTGGCGGCCGTCACGGTGGGTCTGGTGCTGGCCCGGGTCGGCGGGCTGCGGCTGCGGATAGACCTGCGGCGGGGGCGCAAGCACGTCGCGTTCGTGCCGTCGCGGCGGGCGGAGGAGCTGGCTCCGGCGGCGTAGGTGCGGCGGGGCCTCCACGGAGGTCTCCGCGGGGCCGGGTGACGTCCTCGCCGTGCACCCGGCCCTCTTCGGGCGGTACGGGCCCCGGGTCCCGTACCGCCCTCAGTCGAACCAGCGGGCCTCGGCCAGCTCCCGCGTCCGCGTCGGGTCCTCCAGCAGCGCCGCCGCCTCGAACCGCCGCCGCCACTGCCCCGTCGCCCACGCCAGCCCCGCCGCCAGGCCCTCCATCGTCGCCGCGTGGACCGTGCCGTCGGAGGTGCGGCGCCAGTCGAGTTCGGTGCCGTCGGCGGTCAGCCGCTCGTGTTCCTCGTACGTCGCCGGGGTGTCCGGGCCCAGCAGGTCCCGTACGGGCTGCGGGACCTCGCGGGCCTCGCCCGCCGTCTCCACCCGGGCCTCGTAGACCTCCGTCAGCCGCCGGACCTGGAGCAGTTCCCCGAGGGCCGCCGCCTGCCCCGCGGCGACCGGGAGCAGCGGGTGGGCGGTGGCCAGGGGCACCAGGTCGGGGGCGTCCGCGACGAGGGCTTCGCCGGCCGGTACCACCTCCGTGGTGCCGTCGCGGACCGCGCGGAGGTCGTCCGGGAGGGTGACGTCGGCGGGGTCGAGGTCGGCGAGGAGGGTGTACAGGGCGTGGAGTTGCCCCGGCGTGACGTCGTGGGCGGGGTCCGCGAGGCGGGCGAGGAGTTCCGCGGCGCCGCCCGGTTCGTCCAGGAGCGCGGCGGCGGAGGTGCGTACGCCCAGGGCGCGCAGGACCTGTTCGTCGCCGACCGCGGAGGCGTCGGCCGGTTCGTACAGCCCGGTGAGCAGCGGATCGCCGCCCGCGGCGCGCAGGCCGGCGGGCCGGCGGCCGTCGAGGACGGGGTGGCCGCGCAGCCACCAGGCGGTGTACGGACGCACGGGATGCGCCTCGCCGTTCGGCAGCAGGACGCGCGCCGAGCGCGTCAGCGCCTCGCGCAGCGGCGGGCGGGAGAGGAGAGCGAGCGCCTGCGGCCAGTGCGCGTCGTCGACCAGGTCCAGGTCCCGGACGCCCACCAGCTCGGTGAGCACCGGCGGTACGGGGGTCTCGGGCAGTTGGTCGAGGACGTCCTCGCACCACACGTCCACCGCGTCGAGCAGCCCGGCGTCGTCGGACTCGGGGTAGGGGGCGTCGCGGGGCTCCAGCTCGTCGGGGTCGAGGACGACGTCCTCGGCCCGTACGAGCACGAAGTCCGCCTGCACGCCGACCGCCGTCAACGGCTCCTCCCCCCACCGCTCGACCAGGTCGGCGGCGCACGACGCCAGCTCACCCGGTCGGATGACGGCGGCGAACGCACTGCCGGGGTACACGAGTTCACCGGCGGGGGCCGGGTCGCCGTCCTCGTCGGGCAGCGCGAGGGCGCCCAGCCACGGTTCGTCCCCCGGCGCCAGGTGCGCGTCGCGGACCAGCCCGAGGACGATGTCCGCCAGTTCCTCAGGACCCGGCGCGCCCTGGTCGGGCCCCTCGTCGAACCACACCTCCCCCGCGTCCAGCGACCCCGCCACCGCCGCCCGCACCTGCGGCGTCGTCAGCACGGCGCGCGGCGTCGCGGGAAGGGCGCCGAGCCGCTCCAGCACGGGGTGCGCGGCGACCGGGTCGGCGACGCGCAGCCCGAGCCGGGCGAGGCGGGCGGACTGCCGGTCGTCGCCGCCGGCCGGCAGCAGTACCTGCCGCGGGCCGACGACGACGCGGCCGTCGGCGAGCGGCACCGGCAGGCCGCCCAGTTCCTCGGGGTCGGTGCCGGCGAGGGAGCCGTAGAGGCCGTGCCACCAGGCGGCGGGGCGCTCCACGCCGGCCAGCCGCTCGACGAGTTCGCCGAGCGGCAGCCGGGCGACGCCGAGGGTGCGCAGCTCGCCGCGGCGCTCCAGACCGGCGGGGAGCAGGTGCGGGAAGACGTCGCCGAGCCGGCGCACCGTCTCGGCGCCCGCGCCCTCGGCGACGAGCGCGTCGCGGGGGCGCAGCGGCTGTGGCTTGGCGCCCTCCTCGGGCGCGGCCGGGGGCAGGAACGCGATGCCGGGAAGGAGTTGCAGGATGCCCGCGCGCAGGGCGCCGTCCAGCTCGCCGCGGCCGAGGGGGCCGGGGACGAGGTCGATGGTGCCGGGGGCCAGGGGGGCCCAGTCGGCGAGGAGCCCGGCGTAGGCGTCGGCGGCGCGGGCGACGAGGAAGTCGGTGAGCGGGCCGGGGGCGAGGTGGCGGCGGGTGGGTTCGAGGGGGAAGGAGGCGATGAGGAGCGCGGGGACGCCGAGGGGTTCGTCGGTGGGGGTGGGGGCGTGGAGCACGGGGGCGGTGGCGGGCGCGGCGGGGGCGCCGTCGGCGTCCACGGGGACGGCCCAGGTGACGGTCCAGGTGGGGCGGAGGCGTTCCTCGACGGGGCGGTCGGCGAGGAGGTGGGGGTCGAGACGTCCCGCGGCGGTGCGGGTGCGGTAGCGGGTGGCGCTGGCGTGCGGGGCGGCTGCGGGTTCCGCTGCGGCCGGTCCGGCCCCGGCACGGGAATCCCGGTCCGTACGGCCGGTGTCCTCGACGACCGTGTACGGGCCGTCTTCGCGGCGGCGCAGCGTCCGTACGCCCTCGGGGGTCTCGACGACGACCTCGGCGAGGCCGGGCAGGGCGAGCAGCAGGGCGTCGTCGATGTTGCCGAGCAGCCGGCGGGCCAGGGCGGCGGCGGCCGCGTCGCGCAGCGGGAGCCGGACTGCGGTGTCGTACCCCTCGGGTACGGTCGGGGCGTCGGCCGCCGCGAGGGGCAGGGGCAGGCGGAGCAGGGGGACGTGGCCGTCGCGGCGGGCGGCCTCGTCGGCGAGCGCGGGATTGCGCTCGGCGGTCGTACGCACCAGGTCCCGCGCCTCCGCCAGCGACCACCGCACGCGGGCGCCGCCGCGGGAGACGACCGCGGGCGCGTCGCTGACGGCCAGCACGGCGGAGAACCCCACCCCGAACCGCCCCACGGCCTCCTCGGTGTCCTCCCCGCGCTTGGCGGAGGCCCGCAGCGTGGACAACGACTCGACCCCGGAGGCGTCGAGGGGCGCCCCGGTGTTGGCCACGGTCAGCACCCCGCTGCCGCCGGGGGCGCCCTCCGCCAGCGTCAACCGCAGGCGGCCCGCCGCTCCCGCGCGGGCTGCGGCGTCCGCCGCGTTCTGGGCCAGCTCGACCACCAGCCGGTCGCGGTAGCCGCCCAGCGCCAAGTCCTCCTCCGCGTTGGCGTCCTCCCGGAAGCGGGCGGCCGAGGCCGCCCAGGCGTCGAGCGCCGAGGTGCGCAGCCGGGCGGTGGGGTCGGCCACGGGGTCCTGGGGGTCCACGGGGTCCACTGGGGCTCCTTGTCGCGGGAGGTGCCGGTCCGCCGCAGCGTATTCGGTCCCCCGGCGCGTACGTGCGGCGCACCTGCCGCCGCGGGTGCCGGGCGTCGTGCGCGGGGGCGATCGGCCGGCCGTGCGCGCGGTACGGTCGAGAGGTCAACAGCGCACGGCCGTAGGGGATTCGGTGGGCATCGAGAGCGACCAGCTCGTGTACGACTACCTGAGCCGCGTCGGCGACCTCGCGCAGCAGCGTGCCCTGCCCTCCGGGCAGCGCATGCGGCTGGTCAACGAACTGCGGGCCGGCATCGACAAGGTGCGCGCCGCCGAGGGCGCGCACAGCGTGTCCGCGGTGAAGCAGGTGCTCGCCCGGTTCGGCAGTCCCGGGGACATCGTCGAGGCCGCCAAGCGGGACCCCGCCACCGCGGTGCCGGAGGTCGCGGTGCAGCCCGGGGAGCCGCCGGGCGGGGGCGGCGGGTTGACGTCGCGGCTGCCGCGGCCGCGGGTCGGCGGGTCCGAGCGGTGGCTGGGGCGGCTGCCCCGGCCGCGTACCGGCGGCGAGGCGGGCGGCCGGGAGCCCAAGCGGCCCGCGGCCGAGGTACCCGGGCCCGCGCCCGGGGACTTCACCCCGCCCGCCGAGCCGCCGCCCACCGCCGCCGCCCCGCCGCACCTCGCCGGCGAGGACGAACTCGACCCCACGCACGCCGACCCCGACTGGTGGCGCGTGGAGCCCGCGCCGTTCGCCGGCCCGATGCCCGGCGCCGGCAGCGGCGCCGACGACGTGCCGGGGTTCACCGGCGGCATCGAACTCCCGGAGCTGTTCCAGCCACCGGATCAGAAGGACGGCGACGAGGAGGAGAAGGGCGCGCAGAAGGGCGGCGGGACGGGCGCCGTGGGACGTGCCGCCCGCGCCGCGAAGGCCGCCAGGGCGGCGAACGCCGCGCGCGCCGCCCGCGCCGCCAAGGCCAAGCAGGCCCGCCGGGAAGCGGAGGCCGGGGAAGAGGAGGCGTACGAGGACGAGGAGCCCCCGCCCCCGAACCGCCGCGGCGCCGCCACCCGCGAACTCCTGCGCAGCGCCGGGATGCTGGAGGTGCTGGCGATGGGCGCGCTGCTGGGGGGCGCCGCGCTCGATCAGTGGATGGCCTCGGTCGTCGGCTGGGCCCTGGTGTACACCTCGCGCCGGCTGTCGATGACGGAGAAGAAGTGGGCCTCGCTGGGCGTGCCGGGCACGGTGGGGGCCGCCGGGCTGGTGTGGCTGTGGGGGCGCAGTCAGGAGCGGTGGGGCGAGCCGCTGAAGGAGGGGACGCTGGGGCAGGAGTTCTCGGACCTGCTGCCCACGCTGGTCCGGTTCGCGGCGGTTGCCTCGACGCTCTTCCTGCTGTGGCGGGCCCGGCGGCGGCTGCGCGGGTAGGGCGGGCGTACGGCCGCGGGCGCCGGGCCGCGTACGGCCGCGGGTGACTCCCGTACGGTACGGGCCCGGCCGTCCCGTCGGTCACGGCAGGCCATCCTCCTGTCCTGACCGGAATCCGCGGCAGGCAGAATCGAGGGGTGCGTACTCCCTTCCCGCCGCCGTCTTTCACGGTCGGCTTCGACCTGGACATGACCCTCATCGACTCCCGGCCGGGGATCAAGGCGGTGTACGAGGCGATCGTCGCGGAGACCGGCGTGTACGTCGACACCGACCTCGTGACCTCCCGCCTCGGCCCGCCGGTGGAGAGCGAACTGGCGAACTGGTTCCCCGCGGACCGGGTGGCCGCCCTCGGCGACCGCTACCGCGCCCTCTACCCCGACCACGGCATCGTCCCCACCGCCGCCCTGCCCGGCGCGGCGGCGGCGATCGCGGCGGTGCAGGCGGCGGGCGGCCGGGCGCTGGTGGTCACCGCCAAGAGCCGGCCGCTGGCGAAGCTGCACATCGACCACCTGGGCCTGGCCCCGGACGCGGTGGTCGGCGGGCTGTGGGCGGACGCGAAGGCGCAGGCGCTGACGGAGTACGGGGCGTCGGCGTACGTCGGCGACCACATCGGGGACGTCGCGGGGGCGCGGGCGGCGCGGGTGCTGTCGGTGGCGGTGGCCACGGGGCCGTGCCCGGCGGCGGAGCTGCGGGCGGCGGGGGCGGATGTCGTACTGCCGGATCTGCTGGCTTTCCCGGGGTGGCTGGCGGAGCACCGGGCGGGGACGGCGGGCGGCTGAGGGGCCCGTACGCCACGGGCTCCGCGCCCCAGCGCCTCCCGCGGCTGCGAGTCCACGGCTCTGCGGCTCTGCGGCCGTACCGCCCGCGGCTGTGCGGCTCTGCGCTACGACGCCGCCTGCCGGGCCTCGCGCCGGGACGCCGCCGCCGAGCGGAAGAGTCCGGCCAGCGCCAGCCCGAAGCCGACGCCCATCAGCATCGACACGAGATACGCGGCCGTCGGCAGCGGGTCCGCCCCGATGAAGAACGGGACGAGAGTGACCAGCGTGCCGAGTGCGCCGACGAGGAAAACGATCGCCCCGGCGCGTACGAGCAGATCCCCGGGGCTGGAGGTTCCGGTGTTCACACCACCAGGGTAGGCGGCGCGCCCGGCGGCGGTGTGATGCGCTGAGGAAGCACCCGGCGACATCTTGTCACCACGCGGGGGACCATTAGCCTTGAGGTGGCGGGTCACTGGACCCGCTCTCCTGCTCTTTCACGGCAGCGAGTACGAAAACGAAGACAGGGCGACGACACGTGCCTACCGGCAAAGTCAAGTGGTTCAACAGCGAGAAGGGCTTCGGCTTCCTCTCCCGCGATGACGGCGGTGACGTCTTCGTGCACTCGTCGGTGCTGCCGGACGGGGTGGAGACGCTCCGGCCGGGTCAGCGCGTCGAGTTCGGCGTGGTGGCCGGGCAGCGCGGCGACCAGGCGCTGTCCGTGACGCTGCTGGACCCCACCCCGTCGGTCGCGGCCGCGCAGCGGCGCAAGCCGGACGAGCTGGCGTCGATCGTGCAGGATCTGACCACGCTGCTGGAGAACGTGACGCAGCAGCTCGAACGCGGCAGGTACCCGGACAAGGTGCACGGCCGCAAGATCGCCGGGATGCTCCGGGCCGTCGCCGATCAGTTGGACGTCTGAGGGGGCGGGCGAGGGACGGACGCGTCGGCACCGGACCCGTAGCGGCTGCTACGGGAAGGCCAGCGCGTCCGGGGCCACGGGCGGCACGAGTCCCTCCGCCGCCGCCCGGGTGAGCAGGCCGCGCACGGCCGCGTAGCCGTCCTCGCCGAGGTCGGCGGTGAACTCGTTGACGTACAGGCCGATGTGCTGGTCCGCCACCGCGGGGTCCATCTCCTGCGCGTGCTCCATGACGTACGCCCGCGACGCCTGGGGGTCCTCCCATGCCATCCGCACCGAGGCGCGGGCCGCGGCGGCGAGCGCGTGCAGCGTCCCGGCGCCGAGGGCGCGGCGGGCGACGATGGCCCCGAGGGGGATGGGCAGGCCGGTGGTGGCCTCCCAGTGCTCGCCCATGTCTGCCAGGCACTGGAGGCCGTAACCCTGATAGGTGAAGCGGGCCTCGTGAATCACGAGCCCCGCGTCGACCTTGCCGTCACGGACGGCGGGCATGATCTCGTGGAACGGCATGACGACGACCTCGCCGACGCCGCCCGGCACTTCGGCCGCGGCCCAGAGCCGGAAGAGCAGGTAGGCCGTCGACCGCTCGCTGGGCACGGCGACGGTGCGCCCGGCGAGATCGGCGGGGCGCAGTGCCCCGGCGGTCAGCACCAGCGGCCCGCAGGCCCGGCCGAGGGCACCGCCGCAGGGCAGGAGGGCGTAGCGGTCGAGGACGTAGGGGAGGACGGCGTAGGAGACCTTGAGCACGTCCAGCTCGCCGCGTTCCGCCATGCCGTTGGTGAGGTGGATGTCGGCGAAGGTGACGTCGAGCGGCGGGGCGCCGGGGACCAGGCCGTGGGCCCAGGCGTGGAAGACGAAGGTGTCGTTGGGGCAGGGGGAGTAGGCGATCCGCAGCGCGTGGTCGCCCGGGGTGCTCGGCGAGGTCATCACGGCTCCTGTCCGTCGGGTGGGGCGGGGTCGGTGTCCGCGCCGGCGCCCGCGGCGAGGCCGGGCAGGGCCGCGAAGGCGGCCGTCAGGGCCTTCAGCGCGTCCGGGATGCGCCAGGCGGCGCGGTCGCGGGGCCCCACGGCGTTGGACACCGCGCGGATCTCCAGGACCGGGACGCCGTGCCGGGCGGCGGCCTCGGCGACGCCGAAGCCCTCCATCGCCTCGGCCGCGGCGCGCGGATGGCGGCGCAGCAGTTCGGCGGTGCGCTCGGCGGAGCCGGTGACGGTGGACACGGTCAGCACGGTACCCAGCACCGCGCCGGTCGCCTCCGCCGCGGCCCGCGCCACCTCCGGCGGCGGGCGGTGCGCGACGACGCCGAAACCCAGCTCCGTGACGGGCACGAACCCGTCCGGCGTCTGCGCCCCGAGGTCCGCGGCCACGATCTCGTCCGCCACCACCAGCCCGCCCACGGGCGCCACGCCCGCGAAGCCGCCGCCGATCCCGGCGGCGATGACGAGGTCGTACGGAACGGGCGCCGCAGCCAGCGCGGTGGCGGCCCCCGCGGCGGCGGCCGCGGGTCCCACGCCGCCGACCACGACGTCGTCACCCCGCCCGGCCCGCTCGACGGCCTCGGCCTCGGCGGCCACGGCGACGATCACCAGCACCCGCGCCCCGGGCCCCGGGCCCGCTCCGCGCACAGCCTCCGCGCCCCGCATGACACCTCCCCCACGCACCCGCCCAAGGGTAGGCCGACCCGCCGACAGAACCCGCCCGCCGCCGGGCGTCGCCGCACCGCCGCCGGGCATCAGCGCCGCCTGGCCGTCAGGACTGCTTCCGCTTCAGGTCGAAGCTCCACGCGCCCTTGTACGTGCCCTTGTCGTCGATCTCCACGATCCCGACCTTGGCCTTGTCGCTCTGCACCGGCGGCTCCCCCGGCTGCGACTGCGCGTTGAAGAACTGGTCCCCGCTGTACGTCACATACGTGTGCTTGCTCGGCTGGGGCGTCACCAGCCGGCCGTCCACGAACAGCACCCACCCGCTGTCCGCGATGTCCGGCTCCACGCCGATCCTGACCCGGTCGCCGGCGTCCACCGTGATCGACTTCTCCGCGCGCTCCGAGACGCAGGTCTCCAACTCCTCGTTGGAGATCTCCTTGCCGTCGTTGTAGCACTGCGCCTCCGCGCTCGCCGTCCGGTCCCCCACCGTGATCTGCGCCAGCGGCGTCGGCTTCTCGCACGCGGACAGGGCGAAGGCGGAGAGGACGACGGCACCGAGAGCCGCCGCGCCGCGGCGGCTGCGGAGGCCGCGGGCACGGGAGAACGCGGTGGTGGCGGGCGCTGTGGTCATGCGGGCAGGCTACCTGTCGGCCCCGGTCAGGCCACGCGCGGGTGCGGCGTGCCGTGCCGGGCGGCGGTGAGCAGCCCCCGCACCGTCGCCGCCAGCCCGACGGCGACGACGGCCGCGCCCGCGGCCATGCCGCCGACCCCGTTCAGCGGCAGCAGAATGCCGATCGCGCCGCCCACGACCCACGACAACTGGATCACCGTCTCGGAGCGCGCGAACGCCGACGTGCGCACGTACTCCGGTACGTCCCGCTGGATCAGCGCGTCCAGCGACAGCTTCGCCAGCGACTGCGCGAACCCCGCCATCGCCGCGACGCAGATCAGCAGCGGCAGCGAGTAGAAGACCGCCGCCAGCACCGTCGTCGTCAGGGCCATCGACAGCAGCACGGCGATCAGCTTCTCCGGCCCGCGGGAGCGCAACCAGGAGCCGATGACCGAGCCCAGCGCGTTGCCCGTGCCCGCGGCGACCGCCGCCATCCCGAGCGTCAGCTCCGGCCGCAGCCCGCCCGGCGGGTTGTCGCGCAGCAGGAACGCCAGGAACAGCGTCATCAGCCCCGACAGCACCCGCAGCGAGGAGTTGGCCTGCAGCGCGTACAGCACGGAGGGGCCGACGGAGCGCAGCCCCGGCTTCGGCGGCGTATGCAGCCGGCCCTCCTCGCCCGACGCCAGCTGCGCCTTGCCCTCGCCCCGCGCGGAGTCCACCGCCGGCGGCATCCGGAACGCCAGGAAGACGCCGAAGCCGAAGATGACCATCGCCCCGTACAGCGGGAAGCCGGGCCCGACGAAGTGCAGCAGCCCGCCGACCGGCGCGGCGATGCCGGTGGCGAGCAGCCCGGCGAGCGTCACCCGGCTGTTGGCCTTCACCAGCGAGATGCGCCGCGGCAGCAGCCGCGGCACGACGGCCGAGCGCACCACCCCGTACGACTTGGAGCACACCAGCACCCCGAGCGCCGCCGGATAAAGGCTCAGATCCCCCGTCTTCACCGCCCCCGACAGCACCAGCGCCAGCAGCAGCCGCGCCAGCATCGTGCCGGCCATCGCGGCGCGGCGGCCGTGCGGGATACGGTCCAGCAGCGGGCCGACGACGGGGGCGAGCAGGGCGAACGGCGCCATCGTGATGGCCAGGTAGAGCGCGACCCGGCCGCGGGCCTCGTCCGTCGGGACGGAGAAGAACACCGTCGACGCCAGCGCGATGGTGATCATCATGTCGCCGGCGGCGTTGACCATGTGCAGCTCCATCAGCCGCCCGAGGCCCGACTCCCCCGCGCCCTGCGCGTCGGTGGCCCGGCGGATCCGCCGGCCCGCGCCGACGACCGGCCGCCGCACGGCACGCCCGACCGCCCGGCCCGCCTGGTGCAGCGGGCCGGCCGCGGAAGCCGTCCGGTCGTCGACCACCTCGCCATAGTGCCCGCATGCGGGACCGTAGGGCGAGAACCCCGCGGGGGCGCATGCGGTCATCCGGGATGCCGCGGGTGGTCCGTACGGGGCACACGGCAGGCAGGCAGGGGGCGCAGGGGCGCGGCGGTGGCCCGTGGCAGGCGGTGGGAGTACGGTCCGCGCGCCGCGCCAGGTAGGGTGAACGACGCGCCTCTGAGTGTGTCGTGAGGATACGAGCGTTGACGCGGCCCCCTGTCCGCTCCCTCGGCTCCCGCGCCCGCCCGGCCGTCCGTACCGAAAGACTGTGAGCCAGATGAGCCCTGCGAACAGCCCCGCCAAGACGACCGCCGCGCGCGGCGCCGCGGTCCGCGGCCGCGTCACCCCCGACCAGCAGTGCGCCGATGCCGTCGACCTCGCCCGCGCGGCGGCCGAGGAGGCGGCGGGTCCGGAGCAGGTCGGCGAGCACATCGGCGTCACCGCCGACGACACGCGCGTGGTGACCCACCTCTTCGAGTGCCGGCTGCCCGGCTACCGCGGCTGGCGGTGGGCGGTGACCGTCGCCCGTGCGTCCCGCGCCCGGACGGTCACGCTTGACGAAACGGTGCTGCTGCCCGGCCCGGACGCGCTGCTGGCGCCGGAGTGGGTGCCGTGGAACGAGCGGCTGCGCCCCGGCGACCTGGGCCCCGGCGACCTGCTGCCCACGGAGGGCGAGGACCTGCGCCTGGAGCCGGGCCTCGCGGTGGGCGACGAGGAGCTGGAGCCGACGGAGCCCGCCGAGGCCGCGGAGGCGGTCGGCGAGGCCGCCGCCGAGGCCGTTCCGGCCGCCGCGGCGGCGCCGCCCGGCGGCGTACCGCGGCGCGCGGAGATCGGCGCCCTCGCCGACGAACTGGGCATGACCCGCCACCGGGTGCTCTCCCGCTACGGGCTGCACAGCGCCGCGGACCGCTGGGAAGAGGAGTACGGCCCCAAGACGCCGATGGCGCAGGCCGCGCCGGCGTCGTGCGTGAGCTGCGGCTTCCTCATGCCGCTGGCGGGCTCGCTGCGCCGCGCCTTCGGCGTCTGCGCGAACGAGTACTCCCCGGCGGACGGCCACGTGGTCTCGCTCGCCTACGGCTGCGGGGGCCACTCGGAGGCGGCGGTGATGCCGAAGCCGATCGAGCCGGCACCGCCGGTCCTGGACACGATGGGCGCGGACCCGACGTAGCCCGCACCGGCGCGGACGGGTTCGGCCGCCCGTGCACCGCCAACCCCGGCTCCGTCCGGTGCGGCCCGTCCGGCGGGGACTACTGTGGAGCGGATGACGACCGGCAACCCCGCCCGGACCCTCGCCGAGGAACTCCGCGGCCGACCGGACACCGCGCTGGCCGAGCTGCTCCGCGCTCGGCCCGATCTGCTCACCCCCGTACCGGGTGACCTCACCCAGCTCGCCACCCGCGCCGGCACCCGCGCCTCCGTCGTCCGCGCGCTGGAACGGCTCGACCGGTTCACGCAGCAGACCGCCCAGGCGCTCGCGATCGCGCCCGACCCCTGCCCGTACGACGTGCTGGCCGGGCTGATGGGCGACGAGCCCGACACCGTTGCCGCGCTGCCGCGCGCCGTCGCGGAGCTGCGGGCGCAGGCGCTGGTGTGGGGGGACGAACGGCGGCTGCGGCTGGTGCGTACGGCGCGGGAGCTGCTGACGCCGCAGGCGTCCGGGTCGCCGACCGGCCTGGGGCCGGCCGCCGGGGAAGTGGCGATGGCGATGTCGCCGGGGCGGCTGCAACAAGTACTGGCGAACGCGGGGCTGCCGACGACTCACGACCCCGTCTCCGCCGTGGAGTCGCTGACCGCGCTCTTCAGCGACCCGAAGCGGATGGCGGACCTGCTGGACCAGGCGCCGCCGGAGGCCGTGACGGTGCTGGGGCGGCTGATGTGGGGGCCGCCGTACGGGACGGTGTCGGCGCAGCCGCCGTCGCACGTGCGGTGGCTGCTGGACCGGGGGCTGCTGCTGCCGACCGCGCCGGGCAGCGTGCTGCTGCCCCGCGAGGTGGCGCTGCACCTGCGCGACGGGCGGGCGCACCGCAGCGTGGCGGCCGTGCCGCCGGAGCCGGTGGCGGCCGGGACGTACGGGATGCGGGTGGTCGACGCGACGGCCGCGGGGCAGGCGGCGGTGGCGGTGGAGACGGTCGAGGAACTCCTCGGCCAGTGGGCGACGGCGAGCCCGCCGGTGCTGCGGGCGGGCGGTCTGGCCGTACGGGACCTGAAGCGGACGGCGACGGCGCTGGACGTCACGGAGCCGCGGGCGGCGTTCTGGGTGGAACTGGCCTACGGGGCCGGGCTGCTGGCCTCGGACGGGGAGTCGGACGAACGGTACGCGCCGACGCCCGCGTACGACGAGTGGCTCGCGCTGCCGGCGGCGCAGCGGTGGGCCGAGCTGGCGGCGGCGTGGCTGGCGGCGACGCGGGCGCCCGGACTGATCGGCGGCCGGGACGGCAAGGGCCGGGCGCTGTCGGCACTGGGCGAGGGCCTGGACCGCGGCGCGGCACCGGAGGTGCGCCGCGCGGTGCTGGCGCTGCTGGCGGGGCTGCCGGAGGGCACGGCGGCGACGCCGGACTCGGTGGTGGCCCGCCTGCGCTGGCAGCGCCCTCCGCGCGGCGGCACCCCGGCGGAGGGCGAGGAGGAGGACCTGCGCACCCGGCTGGCCCGCTGGACGCTGGAGGAGGCGGAACTCCTGGGCGTCACGGGCCGCGGCGCCCTGGCCACCCACGGCAGCGCGCTGCTGAGCCCGCCGGAGGCGGGCACCGGCGAGGCGGCGGCAGGGGCCGGTACGGCCCGGGACACCCGGGCCCCGGACGCTCAGGGCCGGGACGCCGGAGGCGCGAACGCCCCGGCCTCCGGCGCGGCGACCGCCGCCGACGCCGCCGACGCCGCAGACCGGCCTTCCCCACGCACCCGCCCCAGGGTAGGCCGCCCCTCCGACAACCACGCCGCTCCACCACCCACGACCGGCACCGACGCCCCGGCCCCCGCCACCGGCGCCACGCTCGCCGCCCGGCTCGGCACCGCCGCCGCCCCGGAGCACCCCGCCACCCCCGCCGAAGCCCGCGCCGCCGCCCTCCGGGCCGCCGCCGCGCTCGCGCCGTACCTTCCCCCGCCCGTCGATCACGTGCTGCTGCAGGCCGACCTCACCGCCATCGCACCCGGCCCCCTGAAGCGCGAACTCGCCGACGTGCTCGGCGTCCTCGCCGAAGTCGAGTCCAAGGGCGGCGCCACCGTCTACCGCTTCACCCAGGGCTCCGTACGCCGCGCCCTCGACGCCGGCCGGTCCGCCGCCGAACTGCACGACTTCCTCACCGCCCACTCCCGCACCCCCGTGCCGCAGCCGCTCAGCTACCTCATCGACGACGTCGCCCGCAAGCACGGCCGGCTACGGATCGGCGCCGCCGGCGCGTATCTGCGCTGCGACGACGACGCGCTCCTCGCCGAGATCGTCGCCGACCGGCGCGCCGCCGAGCTGCGGCTGCGCCACCTCGCGCCCACCGTCCTGGTCTCCCCCACCCCGCCCGACGTGCTGCTCGCCCGGCTCCGCGCGATGGGCTACGCGCCCGCCGCCGAATCGCCCGACGGCGCCGTCCTCGTCGCCCGGGCCGCCGCCCACCGCACCCCGCCCCGTACGCCGCCGGCGCCCGTCCCCGACGGCCCGCCCGCCCCCGACGCCACCCTCCTCGCGGCGGCCGTCCGCGCCGTACGGGCCGGAGACCGCGCCGCCACCGCACCCCTCCGCACCTCCCAGGCCGCGCACACACCGCACACCCCGCAGGCCCCGGACACCCCGCCCGCCCCCGAGGCCCCCGGCGGCCTCCCCCGCACCGCCTCCGCCGAGACCCTCGCCGTCCTCCAGGCCGCCGTCCTCGGCAACGCCGCCGTCTGGATCGGCTACGTCAACGCCGACGGCGCCGCCAGCCAGCGCGTCATCGCCCCCGTCCGCGTCGAGGGCGGCTACGTCACCGCGTACGACCACACCGCCGACGAGGTACGCACCTACCCCCTCCACCGCATCACCGGCGCCGCGGAACTCGCCGACGACCCCTCCTGAGGCGCCGCCCCGGCAGCACACGGTCCCCTTGACCCTCACACCGTGTCAGCCCCTCCACTGGAGCAGTCATGTTCACCATCGGAGAGTTCGCCCGCCACGGCCGCGTCTCGGTCCGCATGCTGCGCCACTACGACGCCCTCGGCCTGCTGCGCCCCGCGCGCGTCGACCCGTACAGCGGCTACCGCAGCTACGACGCCGCCCAGCTCGCCCGCCTCAACCGCATCGTCGCCCTCAGGGAACTCGGCTTCAGCCTCGGCGTCATCGGTTCGATACTGGACGAGAAGCCGACCGCCGAGGAGCTGCGCGGCATGCTGCGGCTGCGCCGCGCGGAGCTGGAGACCGCCGCCGCGGACGCGGTACGGCGGCTCGCCGGGGTGGAGGCGCGGCTCCGTACGATCGAAAGCGAGGGCCGCATGTCCGCCACCGACGTCGTCCTGAAGTCCGTCCCCGCCGTCCGGGTCGCCGAGCTGAGCGGCAGCGCCGCGAGCTTCGAGCCGGCCGACATCGGCCCGGTGATCCAGCCGCTCTACGACGAGTTGTGCCGCCGCCTCGACGCCGCCGGCGTCAGGGCCACCGGTCCCGGCGTCGCCTGGTACGAGGACGCGCCCGACGGCACCGTCACCGTCCACGCGGGCCTCCAGGTCGGCGTCGGGCCCTCACCGGCGTACGGCTTCACGGTCACCGACCTCCCGCCGCTCGACACCGCGGCCACCGTCGTCCATCGCGGCGACATGGACACCGTCCTGCCGACCGTCCAGGCACTCGCCGCCTGGATCGACGAGAACGGCTACCGCTCCACCGGCTACGCCCGCGAGCTGTACCTCGAAGTCCCCGAGAACCCCGCCGACTGGGTCACGGAGCTCCAGGAACCGGTCACCCCCGCCTGACACCCGCCGCCGCCGAAGCGGTCAGTTCTGAAGAAGTCGTCGCCGGCGGATCTCCGTAGGCTGAGACGCGTATCCGGTCAGAACCTGGAAAGGCACTGCTGTGGCGGAGGCGAAGAAGGCGGCACCGGCCGAGGGCGGCGAGTCCTACGAGGGCTTCACCGAGGCGGAGATCGCGGCCATGAAGGACCGCGCGAAGGAGATCAAGAAGGCCAAGCGCGGCGGCGCCAAAGCGGACCCGGTGGCCGAGCTGCTGGAGAAGATCGCCGAGATGCCCGAGTCCGACCGGGCCATCGCCGCAAGGCTGCACACCCTCATCACCGAAGCGGCACCCGAGCTGTCGCCGCGGCTGTGGTACGGGATGCCCGCGTACGCCTCCGGCGCCAGGAACGGCAAGGGCGGAAAGATCGTCTGCTTCGTGCAGGCCGCGGCGAAGTTCGACGCGCGCTACCTCACCCTCGGCTTCAACGACGCCGCACACCTCGACGACGGCACCATGTGGCCGACCGCCTTCGCCCTCACGGACCTGACGCCCGCCCACGAGAAGACGGTCACCGAGCTGGTGAGGAAGGCCATGAGCTGAGGTCCGCCTGCGCGCCGCACGCCGTCGCCGCCGCGAGGTAGACTTCCCTGTTTCCCGCGTTTCCCCGGGACCTCCGGGACCCCGGATCCCCGGGACCGGGCGCGGCAGCATGGCAGCATCGGCAGCAGAGGAGGAGGCCCGCATGTCCTGCCTGATCGTGCAGTCGGACAAGACGCTCCTGCTCGAAGTGGACCACGAGCTGGCGGAGGAATGCCGGCGCGCCATCGCGCCCTTCGCCGAGCTGGAGCGCGCCCCCGAGCACATCCACACCTACCGCGTCACGCCCCTCGGCCTGTGGAACGCACGCGCCGCCGGGCACGACGCCGAGCAGGTCGTCGACGCCCTCGTCACGTACTCCCGCTACCCCGTGCCGCACGCGCTGCTCGTGGACGTCGCCGAGACCATGGCGCGCTACGGGCGGCTGACCCTCACCAAGGACCCCGCGCACGGCCTCGTGCTGTCCACCACCGACCGGCCCGTGCTGGAGGAGATCCTGCGGTCCAGGCGGATCCAGCCCCTGGTCGGCGCCCGGCTCGACGACGACACCGTCGCCGTCCACCCCTCCGAGCGCGGGCAGATCAAGCAGGCACTGCTGAAGCTCGGCTGGCCCGCCGAGGACCTCGCCGGATACGTGGACGGGGAAGCCCACCCGATCGCCCTGGTCGAGGACGGCTGGGGGCTGCGCCCCTACCAGAAGCAGGCCGTCGAAGGCTTCTGGCACGGCGGCTCCGGCGTCGTCGTGCTGCCGTGCGGGGCGGGCAAGACGCTCGTCGGCGCCGGGGCGATGGCCGAGGCGAAGGCGACGACGCTGATCCTCGTGACGAACACCGTCGCCGCCCGGCAGTGGAAGAGCGAGCTGTTGCGCCGCACGTCGCTGACCGAGCAGGAGATCGGCGAGTACAGCGGCGCCCGCAAGGAGATCCGGCCCGTCACCATCGCCACGTACCAGGTGCTGACGACGCGCCGCAAAGGCGTCTACCCGCACCTGGAGCTGTTCGACTCCCGCGACTGGGGACTCATCGTCTACGACGAGGTGCACCTGCTGCCCGCGCCCGTCTTCAAGTTCACCGCCGACCTCCAGGCACGCCGCCGGCTCGGGCTGACCGCCACGCTCGTACGGGAGGACGGCCGTGAATCCGACGTCTTCTCGCTCATCGGGCCCAAGCGCTTCGACGCCCCGTGGAAGGAGATCGAGGCCCAGGGCTACATCGCGCCCGCGGACTGCGTCGAGGTGCGGGTGAACCTCACGGACGCCGAGCGGCTCGCGTACGCCACCGCGGAGACCGAGGAGAAGTACCGCTTCTGCGCCACGACCGACACCAAACGCAGGATCGCCGAGGCGCTGGTCGCCCGGCACACCGGTGAACAGACCCTCGTCATCGGGCAGTACATCGACCAGCTCGACGAGCTGGGCGAGCACCTGGACGCACCCGTCATCAAGGGCGAGACCACCAACGCCCGCCGGGAGAAGCTCTTCGACGCCTTCCGCAACGGCGAGATAAGCGTCCTGGTGGTGTCGAAGGTCGCGAACTTCTCGGTCGACCTGCCGGAGGCCACGGTCGCCATCCAGGTCTCGGGCACGTTCGGCTCGCGGCAGGAGGAGGCACAGCGGCTCGGCCGGGTGCTGCGGCCGAAGGAGGACGGGCACGAGGCGCGGTTCTACTCGCTCGTCGCCCGCGACACCGTCGACCAGGACTTCGCCGCGCACCGGCAGCGGTTCCTCGCCGAGCAGGGGTACGCGTACCGGATCGTGGACGCCGACGACGTCCTGGCGGGCGACGACACCTGACGGCGGGCTTCACACCGTCGCCCACGGGCCTCACGCCCTCGCGTACGCAGCGGACCTCACGCCGTCGTGTACGCGTACGCCAGCATCGCGTACGTCACCGCAGGCACCGCCAGCGCACCCAGCACCAGCGCCACCCCCCGCCGCTCCCGCCCCGTCTCCGCCATCCGCCGCCCCACCGACTGCGCCACCGCACCGGCCACCAGCAGCGTGAGGACCCCCAGACCCAGCCCCGCGGCCGAGGCGGCGCCCATCTCCTGGATGCGGTCGCACGGGCCCGTGTGGTCCGGCGGCCCGCAGTACTCCCGCTCGCCGCGGAACAGCGGGATCATCAGCGCCATCAACGCCGCCGGTAACGCCCCCAGCGCGTACGCCATCCGCCCCAGCGTCGTCGCCACGCCCACCCACGGCGGGCGGCTCAGCAGCGGCGGCTCCCCCAGTGACATCCGTACCCCCCTTTGGACACACCTGCTGACCCAAGGAGACGTGCCGAAGGGAGGCGGGGTTCCCGCGGCCCGGCCCCTCCCCCCGCGGTGGGGGCCGGGCCGCGGGAAGCACGGCGGGCCGGGGGCGGTGCCCCGGCCCGGAAAACCGGGCGGCCGGCGAGCGCAGGGCCGGCGATCGGACCGGCGGATCAAGCGGCACACGGGCCGGTCACGGACCGGCCGGCGCCTCGGCCCGCCGGCCGGTACGCACCCGTCAGGCGTAGAACGCCGGACGCTCCACGAGGTTCACGTCCACCACCGCGCCCGTCCGCTGCGCCTCGACCGTCGCCGCCGCGACCGCCGTGGCGGCGTAGCCGTCCCAGGCGCTCGGGCCCGTGGCCGCACCCGCGGCCACCGAATCCACCCACGCCTGCACCTCCACGTCGAACGCCTCGGCGAAGCGGCCGCCCCACTCCTGGTCGATCTCCGTGCCCACCCGCGCCGCCGCCCGCACCTCGGCGCGCGCCGGATCGGGCAGCCGGACGAGACCCGTCTCGCCGACCGTCTCGCACTGGATGTCGTACCCGTACTGGCAGTTGACGAAGACCTCCAGGTCGATCCGGACCCCGCCGGCCGTCTCGAAGAGCATGAACTGCGGATCCTGCAAGTGCGGGAAGCGGCGCTCCGTGGCACGCGGCATGATGACCTGCGCGGAGACGATCTCGTCGTCGAGCAGCCAGCGGGCGGCGTCGATCTCGTGCACGCCGGTGTCCTGCGCGGCCATCTCGGTCGTGTACCGCTCGGGCGCGGACCGGTTGCGGTGGGCGCAGTGCATCATCAGCGGCCGGCCGATGCCGCCGTCGGCGATGACGCGCTTCAGCTCCCGGTAGCCCGGGTCGTAGCGGCGCATGAACCCCACCTGCACCAGCCGCCGCCCGTACGCCTCCTCCGCGGCCAGCACCCGCAGCGCGTCCTCCGCCGTGGTGGCCAGCGGCTTCTCGCAGAGCACCGGCTTGCCCGCGGCGATCGCGGCGAGCACGTGCTCGGCGTGGGCGGCGTGCCAGGACGAGACCAGCACCGCGTCCACATCGGCGGCGGCGATCAGCGACCCCGGGATATCGGCGGCCTCGGCGACCCGGGCACCGCCCGCCTCCGCCGCGGCCTTCTCGGCCAGCGTCGCGTCGATGTCGGCGACGGCGCTGACCCGGGCGCCGCTGATGACGCGGCTGATGCGCTCGATGTGCTCGCGGCCGATGGCGCCGGTGCCGACGACTCCGATGCGTACGGTCATGACTTCTTGCTCCTCAACGCTCGTTCTCAGCGGGCCGGCTCAGCGCGGGCGGCGCGTGCCGCTCAGGCCGACGCCCGCCAGGTAGTCGCGGGTACGGACCGCGATCGGCAGCGGCACCTCCGGCTCGCACGGCCACAGGTCCTGCTCCACGACCACGAACAGCTCCGCGTCCAGGCCGGACAGCGCCTCGACGATGTCCCCCGGGTTCGGCACACCGGCCGGCGGCTCGACGGCCACGCCGCGGCTGACCGCCTCGCTGAACGACAGGTTCTCGGCCCGGACCTGCTCGATGATCACCGGGTCCATCTGCTTGATGTGGACGTAGCCGATGCGCTCGGCGTAGCGGCGGATGAGGTCGAGGTTGTCGCCGCCGCCGTACGCGACGTGGCCGGTGTCCAGGCAGAGGTTGGCGTACCGGGAGTCGGTGGCGTTCAGGAATCGCTCGATCTCCGGCTGCGTCTGGATGTGGCTGTCGGCGTGCGGGTGGACGACGAGACGGACGTCGTAGTCGTCCAGGAGGATCTTGCCCAGGACGTCGGCGGCCTTGCCCAGCGCCGTCCACTGCGCGGCCGTCAGCTCCGGCGGCTCGGTGAAGTCGCCGGTCTTCTCGTCGCGGAACAGCGGCGGGATGAGCACCAGGTGGTGCGCGCCCGCGGCGGCGGTCAGCTCGGCGACGCGGCGGACCGCGGCCAGCGTCTCGTCCCACTCGGCGGGGCGGTGCAGGGCGCCGAAGATCGTGCCGCCGGAGACCTGGAGGCCGCGCTCGGCGAGTTCGCCGGCGAGGCGCTGCGGGTCGGTGGGCAGATAGCCGTACGGGCCCAGCTCCAGCCACTTGTAGCCGGTCTCGGCCAGCTCGTCGAGGAAGCGGGTGTACGGGACCTGGTGCTCCTCCTCGGGGAACCACACCCCCCAGGAACAGGGGGCGGAGCCCAAGCACAGATTGCCGGCGGCGGGTCCCGCGGCGGGGCGCGGGGCGCCGGGTGCGTCGGTCATGAGGGTGCGGCCTCTCGGTGGGTGGGGCTCGTACGTCTCGGGAGCTCGTGACGGGTTGCGGGGCGGCTCAGTTGGCGGTCGGGAACGCGAACGCCGCGCCGCGGGCCGCCGGGTTGCCGCCGGCCGGCCAGCGGGTCGTGACGACCTTCGGGCGGGTGTAGAAGCGCACGCCCTCCGGGCCGTGCACGGGGCTGTCGCCGATGAGCGAGTCCTTCCAGCCGCCGAAGGAGTACGCGGCCATCGGCACCGGCACCGGCACGTTGATGCCGACCATCCCGACGTGCACCCCGCGCTGGAAGCGCCGGGCCGCGCCGCCGTCGCCGGTGAAGAGCGCGGTGCCGTTGCCGTACGGGTTGGCGTTGATGAGCGCGATCGCCTCGTCCAGGGTGGCGACGCGGATCACCGCGAGCACCGGGCCGAAGATCTCCGTACGGTAGGCGTCCATCGTCGCGGTGACGTGGTCCAGCAGCGTCGGCCCGGTGAAGAAGCCCTCCTCGTACCCGGCGACCTTCAGGTCCCGGCCGTCGACCACGACCGTGGCGCCCTGCGCCGCCGCCGAGGCGACGGCGCCGCCGACGCGCTCCTGCGCGGCGCGGGTGACGAGCGGGCCCATCTCGCTGGCCGGGTCGTCGCCGGGACCGACGCGCACCGCGCGCGCCTTCCGCTCCAGCACCTCGACCAGCGGCTCCGCCGCGTCCCCGACCGCGACGGCGACGGAGATCGCCATGCAGCGCTCGCCCGCGGAGCCGTAGGCGGCGGCGACGAGCTGGTCGGAGGCGTACTCCAGGTCCGCGTCCGGCAGGACGACGGCGTGGTTCTTCGCGCCGCCCAGCGCCTGGACGCGCTTGCCCGCAGCGGTGCCGCGCTCGTGCACGTACGTGGCGACGGGCGTGGAGCCGACGAAGGAGACGGCCGAGATGCCGGGGTGGTCGAGGATCGCGTCGACGGCGGTCTTGTCGCCGTGGACGACGTTGAACACGCCGTCGGGCAGCCCGGCCTCCGCGTAGAGCCGGGCGATCAGGTGGGAGGCGGACGGGTCGCGCTCGCTGGGCTTGAGCACGAAGGTGTTGCCGGTGGCGATGGCGATGGGGTGCATCCACAGCGGCACCATCGCGGGGAAGTTGAACGGGGTGATGCCCGCGCAGACCCCCAGCGGCTCGCGGAAGGAGAGGACGTCGACGCCGCGCGAGTACTGGTCGGAGTAGCCGCCCTTGAGGGCGTCGGCTATCCCGCAGGCGTACTCGACGACCTCCCGGCCGCGGACGATCTCGCCGCGGGCGTCGGAGATGATCTTGCCGTGCTCGGCGGAGATGATGCGGGCCAGCTCGTCCTCGTGCCGGACCAGCAGCTCGCGGAAGGCGAACATGACGCGCATCCGCTGGGAGAGCGAGCTGTCGCGCCAGGTGTCGTACGCCTTGGCGGCGGCGCTCACGGCGGCGTCGACGTCGGCGGTCTCGGCGAGCAGGACGCGGGCCTGCTCGCGGCCGGTGGCCGGGTCGTAGACGGGGGCGGTGCGGGTGGAGGTGGCGGCGGTGGCGCCGCCGGCGATCCAGTGCTCGATCGTGTGCATGAGGGTCTCGCTTAACTTGCCGGGGACGTACGGGGGTTGCTGAGCTGTCAGAGGTACGGGCGCTGCGCGCGCTTGCCGTCGCGGTACTCCTCGTACGCCTTGCGCGTGGATTCCAGCTCCGAGACCTCGCTGACCGGCACGTCCCACCACGCCGAACCCGGCGGGTTGGGCCCGGTCAGATCGGTGACGACGTGCACCACCGTGGTGCGTTCCGCCGCCTTGGCCCGGACGAAGGCGTCCCGGAACTCCGCGACCGTCGTCGCCCGCAGCACGTCCGCGCCGAGGCTCGCGGCGTTCGCCGCCAGGTCCACCGGCAGCGGCCCGCCGTCCAGTTCGCCGGTGTCGGGGTTGCGCCCCGCGTAGCGCGTGCCGAAGCGCTGCGAGCCCAGCGACTCCGACAGCGCGCCGATGGAGGCGAAGCCGCCGTTGTCGACGAGGACGACGATCAGCTTCAGGCCCTCGGCGACGGCGGTGACGATCTCCTGGGAGAGCATCAGGTACGAGCCGTCGCCGACGAGGACGACGACCTCGCGGTCCGGGGCGGCGAGCTTCACGCCGAGGCCGGCGGCGATCTCGTAGCCCATCGTGGAGTAGGCGTACTCGACGTGGTACGCCTTCGGGTCCCGGGCCCGCCAGAGGGCCTGGAGGTCGCCGGGCATGGAGCCGGCGGCGTTGATGACGACGTCGCGGTCGCCGGCCAGGTCGTTGACGGCGCCGAGGATCTCCGTCTGCGCGGGCGGCGGGCCGTGGCCGCGCTCGGGGTGGTAGACGGCGTCGGTGGTGCGGCGCCAGGCGTCGGCGAGTTCGCGTACGCGCGCCCGGTGGGCGTCGTCGGCCTGCCAGTCGGCCAGTTCGGCGTCGAGCGCTTCGAGGCCCGCGCGGGCGTCGGCGACCAGCGGCTCCGCGGCGTGCTTGACGGCGTCGAGGCGGGCGACGTTGAGGTTGACGAACGCCACGTCGGGGCGGGCGAAGACGGTGCGGCTGGCGGTGGTGAAGTCGCTGTAGCGGGTGCCGACGCCGAGGACCACGTCGGCCTCGGCGGCCAGCGCGTTGGCGGCGGCGGTGCCGGTGGAGCCGAGCGCGCCGACGGCGCAGGGGTGGTCCCAGGGCACGGCGCCCTTGCCGGCGTGGGTGTCGGCGACGGGGATGCCGGTGCGCAGCGCGAAGGCCCGCAGTTCCTCCCACGCCTCGGAGTACACCGCGCCGCCGCCGGCGACGAGCAGCGGCCGGCGGGCGCCGCGCAGCAGCGCGACGGCGCGGGCCAGCGCCGCGGGCTCGGGTGCCGGGCGGGGCACGTGCCAGACGCGGCGGCGCAGGAACGCCACGGGCCAGTCGTACGCCTCGGCCTGCACGTCCTGCGGCAGCGCGAGGGTGACGGCACCGGTCTCGGCGGGGTCGGTGAGCACCCGCATCGCGGCGAGGGCGGCGGGGATGAGCTGCTCGGGGCGTTCGACGCGGTCGAAGTAGGCGGAGACGGGGCGGAGCGCGTCGTTGACGGACACGTCGCCGTTGCGGGGGTCTTCGAGCTGCTGGAGCACCGGGTCGGCGGCGCGGGTGGCGAAGACGTCGCCGGGCAGGAGGAGGACCGGCAGGCGGTTGGTGGTGGCCAGCGCGGCGCCGGTGACCATGTTGGTGGCGCCGGGGCCGATGGAAGAGGTGCAGGCGTAGGTCTGGAGCCGATGGGCCATCTTGGCGTAGGCGGTGGCGGAGTGGACCATGGCCTGCTCGTTGCGGGCGAGGTGGTAGGGGAGGTCGGCCTCGCCGGTACGGGTCGCCTGGAGCAGCGCCTGGCCGACGCCGGCGACGTTGCCGTGGCCGAAGATGCCCCACATGCCGGGGATGAGCCGCTGTTCGGCGCCGTCGCGTTCGCTGTACTGGTTGGCCAGGAAGCGCACCAGCGCCTGGGCGGTGGTGAGCCTGACGGTCTCCGTGTGCTCCGTGTGCGTAACGTCGCTCGTCGTGTCGCTCATCGCGTCCCTCCTCCGAACGGCAGCCTCGGGTCGGTGTCCTGGTCGTCCCAGGTGCTGCGGATCCAGCCGTGGGCCGGGTCGTCGCAGATCAGCCAGGCCCGCTCGGCACCGGGTCCGGCCATGACGTTCAGGTAGTACAGGTCGTAGCCGGGCACGGCCATGGAGGGACCGTGCCAGCCGTGCGGGATGAGCACGGTGTCGCCGGTGCGGACTTCGGCGAGCACGTCCAACGGCCGTTCCGCGGTGCCGTAGACGCGCTGGTACGCCATGCCGGGGCCGCCGTCGGGGCCCTCTGCGACCTCGAAGTAGTAGATCTCCTCCAGCTCGCTTTCCTCGCCGGGGCGTGCCTCGTCGTGCTTGTGCGGCGGGTAGGAGGACCAGTTGCCGCCGGGGGTGAGGACCTCGCAGACCAGGAGCCGGTCGGCTTCGAAGGTCTGGGGCAGGCAGTAGTTGTGCACTTCGCGGCTGCAGGTGCCGGCGCCGCGCAGTTCGACGGGGACGTCGGCGGCGGGCCCGTAGCGTACGGGCAGGCGGCGCTCGCAGCGCGCGGAGGGCAGCGCGAAGCGGCCGCCGCCGGGGCTGGTGATGCGGACGTCGGTGTCGCGGGGGACGTAGGCGAAGTCGGTGGGCTCGCCGAAGACGCCGGGGCGGCCGGTGAGGTCGAGGCGGTGGCCGTCGGCTTCGACGGTGCAGCCGCCGGCGAGGGGGAGCACGAGGTGTTCGGCGTCGCCGGTGGCCAGGGTGTGGCTCTGGCCGGGGGCGAGTTCGAGGACGCGCAGGCCGGAGTAGCCCCAGCCGGCGCTCCGGGGGCTGATGTCCGTGCGGTACGGGCCGGAGGCGGCGTCTTCGCCGCGTACGTACAGCTTGTCGTTCATGCCGTCGGCGCCGTTCACAGCAGGCTCACCGCCCGGTCGACCGCGCCGCCGACGTCGCCGTCCGCGGGGTAGAGCAGCGAGCGGCCCACGACCAGTCCCTGCACGCCGGGCAGCCGCAGGGCGCCGCGCCAGGCGTCGAAGACCGCGCGCTGGCCGTCGGCGCCGCCGGCGTCGCCGCCGAGGAGGAGGACGGGCAGGGTGGTGGCGGCGACGACGCGTTCCATGTCGGGGACGACGGGCAGCTTCAGCCAGGTGTACGCGCTGCGCCGGCCGAGCCCGGAGGCGATGGAGACGGAGGTGACGACGGCGTCGGGGGTGAGGTCGTTGCGTACGCGGCCGTCCTGCCAGCGGGAGAGGAAGGGTTCGACCATGGCGATCAGCCGGCGGTCGGCGAGCGCGTCGACGGCGCGTGCGCTGGATTCCAGGGTGGCGGCGGTGGCGGGGTCGTCCAGGGCGATGCGGGTGAGCATCTTGCCGCCGTCGAAGCCCATGGCGGCGATGGCCTCGGCGTCGTAGCCGGTGAAGCGGTCGTCTATTTCGAAGGCGGAGCCGGCGAGGCCGCCGCGGTTCATGGAGCCGAAGACGGATTTCCCGTCGAGGACGCCGAGGAGGAGGAGGTCTTCGAGGATGTCGGCGGTGGCGAGGACGCCGGTGACGCCGGGGCGTTCCAGGGCGAGGCAGAGCCGTTCCAGGAGGAGGCCGCGGTCGGCCATGGCGTGGGCGTCGCCGCCGACGGCGTTGGCGCCGCGGGCCGGGTGGTCGGCGGCGATGATCATGGCCCGGCCCGGGTCGCCGTCGCCGAGGGGCGAGGCCGCGGGGCGGCGGGCGGCTGCCGCGGCGGCGATGGCCTCGGGGTGGTGGACGCGGGTGGCGGTGAGGTCGCCGGTCTTGTCAACGGTCATGCCTGGGTCTCCGGGGAGTGGGCGCGTACGCGGGCGGGTGCGGTCGTGGCTGCGGTGCGGACTTCGATCGTCGCACTGGTCGACCGCGTACGGCGCGTACGCTTCGTGCGCGTGCTGTCACTGGGGCGATCTACCCTGGGGCGGGTGCGTGGGGGAGGTGGGGGTGGGGTCACGCCTGGCTCTCCGCCGCGCGCAGCCGGGCCTCCACCTGTGCCGCCGTGGGCATGGCGTCGGAGCACGCGAGTTCGCCCGCCACGTGGGCTCCGGCCGCGTTGGCGAAGGCGATGGTGCGGTCCAGTTCCCAGCCTTCGAGCATGCCGTGGATGAGTGCCCCGCCGAAGGCGTCGCCGGCGCCCAGGCCGTTGACGACGTCCACGGGCACCGGTGGCACTTCCGCTTCGGCGCCGTCGCGGTGGACGGCGAGTACGCCGCGGGGGCCCTGCTTGACGACGGCCAGTTCCACCCCCGTCGCCAGCAGGGCCCGCGCGGCGGCGCGCGGTTCCCGCTCCCCCGTCGCGACCGCGCACTCCTCCAGGTTGCCGACGGCGACGGTCGCGTGGGCCAGCGCCTGCCGGTAGAACCCGCGCGCCGGGCCGTCGGCGGACGCCCCCGCGCCCTCGGGCCAGAACATGGGCCGCCAGTCGAGGTCGAAGACGGTGTGGGCGGCCCGGCCCCGTGCTTCGAGCGCCGCGAGGGTCGCGGTGCGGGAGGGTTCTTCGCTGAGCCCGGTGCCGGTCATCCAGAACACGCGGGCGGCGCGTACGGCGTCCATGTCCAGCTCGTCGACCGCCAGGTCCAGGTCGGGTGCCTTGGGGTAGCGGTAGAAGTAGAGCGGGAAGTCGTCCGGCGGGAAGATCTCGCAGAACGTGACGGGTGTGGGCAGTCCCGGTGAGGTGCCGACGAAGTCGGTGCCGACCCCGTATCCGCGCAGTGCGTCGCGGATGAAGGTGCCGAAGGGGTCGGCGCCCGTCTTCGTGATCACCGCCGCGCCGTGCCCGTAGCGGGCGGCGGCGACGGCGACGTTGGTGGCGCTTCCGCCGAGGTATTTGCCGAACGTGCTGACCTCGGCCAGGCCGACGCCGGTCTGGAGTGGATAGATGTCCACTCCGACCCGCCCCATGGTCACCACGTCGTACGGCTTCGGCACTGCCACTCCCAACTCCCTTATTCCTTCACTGCTCCGGTGAGCATTCCCTCGATGAACCGCCGCTGCAGCGCTATGTAGACGATCACCACGGGCAGTGCGATCAGCACGGCCGCCGCGGCGAGCAGCGAGGTGTCGGAGGTCTGCTGTCCCTGGAAGAACGCCAGCCCCAGCGGTACGGTGCGCAGTCCTTCTTCGCTGATCATGACCAGCGCCATCAGGAACTCGTTCCACGTCCACATGAAGGTGATGACGATCATGGTGGTGATCGCCGGCCGCCCCATGGGGACGAGGACCCGCCACAGCGTCGTGAAGCTGTTCGCGCCGTCGACGCGCGCGGCTTCCACGACGGATTGTGCGCTGTTGCGGAAGTAGGTCCGCATCCAGAACACGCCGAACGCGAGGGACTGCGCGGTCTGCGGCAGGATGAGCGCCCAGTACGTGTCGGTGATCTCGTAGTGCCGCAGGTCGAAGTAGAGCGGTACGACCAGCGCTTCCTGCGGCAGCGTGAGGCCGATGACGAAGACGTAGAACAGCACGTTGGAGCCCGGGAAGCGCATCACGCCGAAGGCGTACGCGGCCAGGATCGACAGCACGGTGGCGACGGTGACCACCGCCACGGCGACGAGGACGGAGTTCCCGAGGTAGGTGCCGAAGTTGCCCTGGCTCCAGGCGTCGGAGAAGTTGCTCCAGTTCAGGCCGCCTTCGGGCAGCGAGAATCCGGTGTTGAGCGAGCCCTTCTCGCCGAACGCGGTCGACAGGATGCCGATGACGGGCGTCAGGGAGATGACGGCGAAGATCGACAGGATCCCGTACGTGAAGGTGCGTTCGATCCTGGTGCTCATGAGCGCCGCCCTTCGACGAGCCGGGAGACCGTGACGGTCAGGGTGAAGATCAGCACGGTGAGCGCGACGCCCACGGCGGCGGCGGAACCGACCTGGTTCAGCTCGAAGGCGCGGTGGTAGACCTCGTACGCCGGTACGGAGGTGGCCTCTCCGGGGCCGCCGCTCGTCATGACGTAGATGAGGTCGAAGTTGCGCAGTCCGGCGACGATCGTCAGGGTCAGCGCGACGGCTATCTCGGCGCGCAGCGCCGGCAGCGTGACGGCGAAGAACTCGCGGAACGCGCCCGCGCCGTCCAGCCGCGCGGCCTCGTACAGCTCCCTGGGGATGCGCTGGGCACCGGCGAGGAAGAGCACGAGACACAGACCGGTCATGACCCAGGTGCCGACGATGCCGACGGCGGGCAGTGCCCAGTCGTAGTCGCCGAGCCAGGGCCGGGCCAGGGAGTCCAGGCCCACGGCGCGCAGGACGTCGTTGAGGAGCCCGTCGGGCGCGAGGATGGACTGCCACGCGACGCCGACGACGACCATCGCCAGCACCTGCGGCAGGAACAGCACGGTGCGGAAGAACGTCATGCCCCGTATGCGTATCCGCGACATGGCCGCCGCGAGCAGCAGGCCGATACAGACCGGGAGCGCCGAGTAGAAGATCAGCAGCACGAGCGCGTGCCCGAAGGGGGCGCGCAGGGACGGGTCGGTGAATATGTCGGAGTAATTGGAGAACCCGGCGGAGGTGGCCCCGGTGAGGCCGTCCCAGTGCAGGAACGACAGCCAGACGGACTGCCCGAAGGGGACGAGCAGGAACAGCGCGTAGATGACGAGCGCGGGCAGGACGTACAGGTATCCGACCGCGCGTGGTTCGCCCGGCGCGCGGCGGCCGTAGCCGGCGGTGAGGGACTTCATCACGACCCCGCAGGCTCGGAGCCGGCGCCGTCGCCGCGCTGCTTCTCCATGAACGGCCCGTAGTCGTCCTGCAGCGTCTTCGCGAAGCCGTCGGGCGACGTCTTGCCGGCGATGAGGTCCTGGAGTCCGGCGGAGACGGTGTCGTAGAACGTGGGCGTCGAGTAGTCCAGGTACGGGACGAGGCCGTCGTCGGCGTTGAGCCGCTTCCAGGCGGCGATCATCTGGCCGTCGGGGCTCTCGGGGTCGACTTCGTCGGCCGCCTTGCCGGGTACGGCCGGCAGCACGCCGTTCTCGGTCATCACGTCGGCGGCGTGCTCGTTGGTGATGAAGTCGAGGTAGGCGGCGGCGACGTCGGGGTGCGCGGACTTGGACGTGACGGACCACGAGAGGCCCTGGCCGCCGGTGGTGGTCGGGTTGCCGCCCTCGCCGGCGGGCGGCGGCGCCATGACGCCGAGGTTGTCGCCCATGGGCTTCTTGAGGTCGGCCTGCAACCAGGTGCCGGCGATCAGGTACCCGCCGTCGCCGTCGGCGAACTGCTTGTAGGAGTCGTCGTAGCCGCGGCCGTTGGCGTCCTTGGGCAGGTAGCCCTTGTCGATCCAGTCGGCGAGTTCGGCGGCGGCGTCCTTCGTGTACGCGTTGTCGAAGCCGTCGCCGCGGCCGAGGACGGTGTCGCGCGCCTCGGCGGCGCCGTGCTGGTCCTGGAGCACGCCGAAGTTGTGGATGGCGGGCCACTGGTCGAGGTTGCCGAACTGGATGGGCAGTTCGCCCTCCTCCTTGAGGGTGGCGAGGCTGTCCGTGAACTCCTTCCAGGTCTTCGGCGGCTCGATGCCCGCGTCGGCCAGCTTCTCCTTGTTGTAGTAGACGCCGATGAACTCGCCGGTCTGGGAGACGCCGTAGAGCCTGCCGGTGCCGAACTGCTTGCCGTCGGCGGAGACCCGGTTGAGGTTCAGCAGGGTGTTGGGATAGCGCGTGTTCCAGTCGTACAGACCCGCGTAGTTGTCGAGCGGCATGAGCAGCCCGGCCTGCACGAAGGCGACCATGTCGGGGTAGCCCTGGTTGGCCTGGACGATGTCGGGCGGCTTGTTGCCGGACAGCGCGAGCTTCAGCGTCGTCTTGAGGTCATCGAAGCTCCGGGAGACCCGCTTGATCTTGACGTTCGGGTACTTCTCCTGGAACTCCTTGTTGAGCTGCTCGATCTCGGCGTTGGTGCCGCCGCGGACCTCCTGGTCCCATACGGTCAGCGTCACGTTCCCCGCCTTGGCCGGGTCCGGTAGGCCGCCCGCGCCGCCGGCGCCTCCGCCATCGACGGCACCGGAGCCGTCGGTGCCGGGCACGCAGCCGGCGGCTATCACGGCAAGTCCCGCGGCGAGCGCGGCGGGCACGAGTGCCTTGGTCCGCTTTCTACCGCCGCCCTTGTTGCGCAATCCCATCAGAACTCCTTCGTTCTACTCGTCCCGGAAGCCGATGGTCGGAATCGCCCGCCGGCGCGGCCGCTGCCGCACCAGGGCCGGGACCAGGCCGTCCAGGAAGTCGTAACGCCGGGCCACCTCGGCGGCGTCCGCGTCGCCTGCCTTGGCACGGGCGGCGGCCTCGATCCACCACGCGGCCACCTCCGTCCAGTCGGGCGCGGACAGCGAGCCGCCGAAGTGCTGCACGGACAGCGCGGCGGTGAGGTTGGCGAAGGCGAGCCGGTCGGCGAGCGGCCAGCCCGCCAGTGTTCCGGTCATGAAGCCGGCGACGAACACGTCGCCGGCGCCGGTCGGGTCGAGGGCGTCCACGAGCAGCCCGGGGACGTCGGCGGTCTCACCGGTGACCCCGTCGACGGCGACGGCGCCGTCGGGGCCCTTGGTCACCACGGCGATCGGCACCAGCTCGGCGAGGGCGCGTACCGCCTGCTCCGGGGAGTCGGTGCGGGTGTACTGCATCGCCTCGGCGGCGTTGGGCAGGAAGGCGTGGCTGTAGCGCAGCCCGGTCAGCGCGCCCAGGTCCCAGCGGCCGGTCTCGTCCCAGCCGACGTCGGAGAAGACCTGCGAGCCCTGCTCGTGCGCGTGCCGTACCCACTCCTCGTCCCGGCCCGGCTCCAGTGACGCCACGACGGAGCGGGCGCGCGGGAGCGTGGCGCAGACGGGGGGCGGCGCGGGGTGCTCGTGCGTCACCATGGTGCGCTCGCCCTCGTACGCCATGGAGACCGTGACCGGCGAGTGCCAGCCGGCCACCCGCCGCGACGGGCCGAGGTCGACGCCCTCGCTCTCCGACAGGCTCTCCCAGCAGTAGTCGCCGTAGAGGTCGGTGCCGAAGCTCGCGCAGAGCGTGGTGCGCAGCCCGAGGCGGGCGAGCGCGGTGGCCATGTTCGCGATGCCGCCCGGGCTGGAGCCCATGCCGCGGGCCCAGTTCTCGCTGCCGCGCACGGGCGCGCCTTCGAGTCCGGTGAAGACGATGTCCATGAACACGGTGCCGGTGAGGAGAACGTCGTGCTCAGGATCGCCGGGAGCGCGTGTGCCCGCCAGCGGGTCGATCGCTGTGCGGACCGCCGAGGGTGTGCTCAACGGCGTGCCCTTCCTGCTCGTGGTTCACATTGAGCGACACCTTGCACCGCCGCGACGGATTTTGCAAGAGGTCACTCACACTCGCGCAAACTCGCTCACGTGGAGTACATTGCGGTCCATGCTGCGAGAGACGCGCCACGAGAAGCTGCTCAGCATCCTCGGCGACGAGGGCGTGCTGCCCGTCCGGGAGATCGCCAAGCGACTCGGCGTCAGCGAGGCCACGGCCCGCCGCGACCTCACCGAACTGGGCCGCGCCGGCCGCCTCACCCGGGTCTACGGCGGCGCCGTTGCGGCCCGCGCGGACGACGAGAGACCCTTCGCCGAGGTCGCGGACGACGACCCCGGCGGCCGGGAGGCGGTCGCGACCCGCGCCGCGGAACTGATCGAGGACGGCGACGTGGTGCTCCTCGACATCGGCACCACGACGCTGGCCCTGGCCCAGCGGCTGCGGGGCCGCCCTGTGACGATCGTCACCAGCAATCTCGCGGTCTACGAGGAACTGCGCGACGACCACGCGGTCACGTTGATACTGCTCGGCGGCGAGGTCCGGCGGAACTACCGCTCGGTCGTCGGCGTACTCACCGAGTCCAACCTCCGTGAGCTCTACGTCGGCCGCCTCTTCCTGGGCGCCAGCGGGATCCTCCCCGACGGCAGCGTGCTGGACAGCACCCACGTCGAGGTCCCCGTCAAGCGCGCCATGATCAAGGCGTCCCGGCAGGTGGTGCTGCTCGCCAGCGCCGGCAAGTTCCCCGGCGACTCGGGGCTCGTCCGCATCTGCGGCCCCGAGGACGTGCACATGCTCATCACGAACACGTCATCGGACCCGGTGACCCTCGCCGCCTTCGGCGAGGCCGGTGTGGAGGTAATCACGGTATGAGGCTGACAGTGCTGGGCGGCGGCGGGTTCCGCGTGCCGCTGGTGTTCCGGGCCCTGCTCGAAGACAGCGGCGACGAGTCCGGTCGGTGCACCGAGCTCGTCCTGTACGACACGGAGCCACGGCGCCTGGAAGCCATCGGCGCCGTCCTCGCGCAGCACGCGGCGGACGGGGCGGCCAGAGGCGCCCGGCCGCCGGCGGTCCGTACCACCACCGACCTCGACGACGCCCTGCGCGACACGGACTTCGTCTTCTCCGCCATCCGCGCCGGCGGCCTCGAAGGCCGCAGCCGCGACGAACGCGCGGCGCTGACCGAGGGGTTGCTCGGCCAGGAGACCGTCGGCGCCGGCGGCGTCCTGTACGGGCTGCGCTCCGTACCCGCCGCCATGCACATCGCCGAGCGGGTCGCGGCCGTCGCCCCGAACGCCTGGGTCATCAACTTCACCAACCCCGCCGGCATGGTCACCGAGGCCATGCAGCGCCTCCTCGGCGACCGCGTCATCGGCATCTGCGACTCCCCCGTCGGCATGGCCCGCCGCGCCGCCCGCGCGCTGGGCGTCGACCCGGAGCGCACCGAGCTGGACTACGTGGGCCTCAACCACCTCGGCTGGCTGCGGCGCATCCTCGTCGACGGCGAGGACCGCCTCCCGTCGCTGCTCGCCGACCCGGCGACGCTGGAGTCCTTCGAGGAGGGCAAGCTCTTCGGCGCCGAGTGGCTGCAGTCGCTGGGCTCGCTGCCCAACGAGTACCTGCACTACTACTACTTCAACCGCGAGGCCATCGCCGCCCTGCGCGACGCCCCCGCGACCCGCGGCGAGTTCCTGCGCGAGCAGCAGGCGGCGTTCTACGCCGCGGCGGCCGCCGACCCGGCCGACGCGGCGGCGGTGTGGGAGCGCACGCGCAAGGAGCGCGAGGCGACGTACATGGCGGAGAGCCGGGAGAGCACCGGCGGCTGGCAGCGCGACACGTGCGACCTGGACGGCGGCGGCTACGACCGGGTCGCGCTGGCCCTGATGCGCGCCATCTCCCGCGACGAGCACGCCACCCTGATCCTCAACGTCCCCAACCGCACCACGATCCCGGGCCTGGACGCGGACGCGGTCATCGAGGTGCCCTGCCGCGTGGACGCCCGGGGCGCCCACCCGATCCCGACGCGCCCCGCCGCGGCGGACCAGCTGGGCCTGATGCTGACGCTGAAGGACGTGGAGCGCGCCACGATCGCGGCGGCCGACACGGGCAGCCGCGCGAAGGCCCTCCGGGCGGTGGCCCTGCACCCGCTGGTCGACTCCGTGAACGCGGCCGACCGCATCCTGACGGCCCGCGGCATCTGACACCCGGGCCCGGGCCCGGCAGGGGCCAGGCCCGGCACGGGGGCGCCGGTCGGCGGGACCGGCGCCCCCGGCGGGCAGGTCCCTGCCGGGCCTCCGCGGGATCCTCTCTCCGTCCACGCCGTGGCCGCACGTCAAGCCCGCGGTTGTAGGTCACTCGTTCGAGGGGCAAGATCGGCGTTCCCGGTGGGTACGCTGGTCGTACGGGCGAGGATCCGTCGTATGGGAGCACCTGCTATGAGCGTGGCACCGAAGAAGCCGGAGCACACGACCCCGGCATGGCCGATGCCGCCTTCCGGCGGCTATACGGCCGACGACCTGGACACGCTCCCCGACCTGCCTCCGCACACGGAGCTGATCGACGGGAGCCTCGTTTTCATGACGCCGCAGAGTATTTTCCATTCGGAGATCATCCTGATCTTGCAGAACGGCCTACGGCGTACGGTCCCGGACGACCTGAAGATTCTGCGTGAGGTGACGGTCGTGCTCGGGGAGCAGCAGCGGCCCGAACCCGACCTCATCGCGGTCCGGAGCGAGGCGGTGACCAAGCTGGAGCAGACCAGTTGCCGCGCCGAGGACGTTCTCCTCGCCGTCGAGGTCGTCTCGCCCGAATCCGTGGACCGTGACAGGGAGACCAAGCCGCTGAAGTACGCGAAGGCGGGTATCCAGCACTTCTGGCGGATCGAGAACAAGCGCAACCATGCGGTCGTGCACGTCTACCAGTTGGACGACGCCACCCGGAATTACATGCTCACGGGGATTCACACGGACCGGCTGAAGCTCACGCTCCCGTACGAGATCGACATCGACCTCACCCTCGCGTACTGAACGCACACCCAGGTCGCCCGGCCACCGCCCCGACCGCCCCGGCGGTAGCCGCGTACCGCCGAGGGTGCGCGTACGCCGCCGGCTGAGAGCCGGCATCGCGCGATAGCCGCCGTACCGGCACCGGCCCGCCCTCCGATCAGGGCCGGCAGACCCGCGTGACCAGAATCTTCCAGCCCTCCGCCAACGCCTTCAGATAGCCGTCGTCGGTGACGCCCGCCCCGCCGACGGTCTTGCCGCGTTTGCGCGTCGCCTGGGCCGCGATCACGCGGACCGCGCAGGGCCGGGCACCGGCAGCAGCGCCGTACGGGGGTGGCCTTCGACGGTCTCGCGGCGCACCGCACCCTAGCGAGGGGGCAGGAGCGTGGCCGCGTGATCGGGCACATACGTCTGGAGATCTCTTGGGGGCCGCCGGTACCCGGTGGACGCGGGCCGTGGCGGCAGCCGCAGCCGCGGCGGTTCGACCTCGCCGTACGGCACGGTCGACAGCAGATGGGCGATCATGTTGATGCGCGCCGAGCGCTTGTCGTCGCTGTCCACCACGTACCAGGGCGCCTCCCGGATGTCGGTGCGCGTGAACATCTCGTCCTTCGCCCGGGAGTACGCCTCCCAACGGGTGAAGGACTCCAGATCCATCGCGGAGAGCTTCCAGCGTCGCGTCGGATCGTCCAGCCGCCTGCGCAACCGCGCCTCCTGCTCCGCGTCACTCACCGAGAACCAGTACTTGCGCAGCAGAATCCCGTCCTCCACCAGCATCCGCTCCACGACGGGACACTGATGCAGAAAGCGCTGGTACTCCTCCGACGTGCAGAAGCCCATGACGCGCTCGACGCCTGCCCGGTTGTACCAACTGCGGTCGAACAGCACGATCTCTCCCGCAGCCGGAAGCTGCTCCACGTACCGCTGGAAATACCACTGGGTGCGCTCACGCTCCGTGGGCACCGGCAGGGCGACGATACGGGCGACGCGCGGGTTGAGGTGCTCGGTGACCCGCTTGATCGTGCCGCCCTTCCCGGCCGCGTCACGCCCCTCGAAGACCACCACAAGCCGCTCGCCCTCGGCCCGCACCCACTCCTGGAGCTTGACCAGCTCAGTCTGGAGGCGGAAAAGCTCATCGCCGTACACAGCCCTCGGCAGGCGGCCAGGCACCCCACCGTCTGACCGCGCACCCCCTTCCATCCCCTTCTTCCCGCGCATCCCGCTCGCCTCCCGCTGCTTTCTCCGGACGAACCGGCGGACGGATTCAGCATGACCGGTCCACCGACGGCACGCCCACCGAGCCTCGCGCGGTGTGCGTTTGTCATGCGTGCCGTGATGGTGAGGATGACCTTTGTGAAGGGGCGGTGTCGGGGCCAGGGTCGCAGGCGTCGGCGATGTGTCCGGTGGAAGTGGGCCCGGAGAGAACGGGGCCTGCCACTCCGGCGCCGCGAGGGCAAGCTCCGGGTCGGGTGCGAAATCCGCGCCGATGGCCTGGGTGCCGCTGGTCTTGTGCGTCCCCACCCCGGAGGGGTCCGGCCTCGTCGTCCTGGCCGTCGCGGTGGACACCGGAGGGTCCACGACCCGGCTCGCCGGGCCGGGTGCCGAGCTGGGCGACGCCGCCCTTGCTGCGATGCGGTCCGGGGATCACGCATGTGCCCTGGCGTCGACCGCGCGGCGGGCGTAGTCCAGCACGGCCGCCCGCAGCGCACCGACGAGTTCGTACTGCCGGCCGGCCGCCCCGGCGGGAGCCACGCGGCGACGGCGTCGCGCAGGGCAGCGAACGTGTCCGGGATGAAGGTTTCAACCGCAGTGGCCATGGTTGCCAGCGTGCCCAGCAGGGCCACCAGACCCGGATGTCCGTCCAGCACGGGCGGAGGCAGTTCCCCTTCCGAGCGGCGATACGGCCTCGTTTCCGTACCGGTCACCAGTTTGGCGGCGCGTGTGTCGCCCGGCGGGCCGCGGGCCCGGACCATGGCGGTGCGGGAACCTCACCCGTACACCCCCCTGCGTACCTCTCGACAGGAGACCCACGATGGCCGCTCCCACCACCGCGCGTACCGCCCGCGACCTCATGCACGAAGGCTGCGAGTGCATCGACTCGACCGAGTCGGTCGCCATCGCCGCCGCGAAGATGCGTTCCATGGACGTCGGCTGCCTGCCGGTGTGCGGCCAGGACGGCAAGCTCGCCGGAATGATCACCGACCGCGACATCGTGGTGAAGTGCGTCGCCCAGGGCCGGGACATGACGACCTGCATGACCGGCGAGCTGGCCGAGGGTCGCCCGGTGTACGTGGACGCCGGCACCCCGGTCGAGGAGGTGCTGCGCACGATGGAGCAGCACCAGGTGCGCCGCGTCCCGGTCATCGAGGACCACCGGCTCGTCGGCATGATCAGCGAGGCCGACCTGACCAGGGGCCTGACGGACGAGCAGATGGCGGCCTTCTGCCGCGGCGTGTACGCGGGCGGCCACCACTGACCTCCGTACCGCAGTCCACGTAGCCGCCGCTCACCCACGTCCTGCCCGACCGCACCGTCAACCGGAGCCGGGCGAAGTCCCGCCGGCCCGGCTCCACGCCTGAACGCCCCCCGCCGGCGCCGCAGCCAGGCGCCGCGCCGTCGGCGTTCTCTTGCGAAGGCTCAGGCCGCGAGCGGAGTGTCGCCGACGTCGACGACCCGGAAGGGCAGGTGATCGGAGACGCCGACCACGCCGTCCACCGAGTTGCAGAGCCGCACGATGACGGGGATCAGGCTCCAGGTCTCGATCACCCCCGCAACTCCACCTGGGCGTCCCGTACGGCGACGGACACGCCCGTGTTCTCGTATGGCTGCACGGGGCGGGCCGGGACCACTCCACCCCCTACCTGCGCCGGGTCCTGGCCGACATGTGGCAGGCGGATCTCACCGTGATCGAGCGCGAGTTGACGCCGGCGGCCGGCCCGCCCGGCACGGAGGCGCTGCGCGAGGAGGCGACGCGGGAGCACGGGGAGGCGCTCCGGGCCGCGCGGGGCGCGGGGCGGGTCCCGGCGGACGCGGTGGCCCGGGTGTGAGCCCCGCGGCCGGCCCGCCCGCGCCCCCGCGCGTACGTACGGCACGGCGCCGTACGTACGCCCCTCCCGCATCGCGGGCACCGTGCCCGTAACCCGTTCCGGTTGTCTGTCCCGTCACGCGGCGGGGCGCCCTCCCGCTCACCTCCCGGTGATCACACAATCCCTTCGTCTTCACTCCACCCGCTCCACCGCCGAAGGGGATCCGTGTGCCGTACGTGAGTCGCAGGACCGCCGTCACCGCCACCACCTGGCTCGCCGCCGTCGTCGTCCTCGGGCCCACCGCCGGGTCCGCCGCGTCCGCGGCCGAGGAGGACTGCTTCGACCGCCGCACCGGGCCGTACACCTCGGTCGTCGACGGGCACCTGCACTTCCGGCCCTTCGGGGGCGAGGCCGTTCCGTTCCGCGAAGTGGTCGGCTACCTCAAGCGCACCGGCGTACGGCACGCCGGGGTCTTCGGCATCGGGCAGAAGCTCCCCGCGGACTCCCCCTGCACGTACTACCTGAACTGCCCCGGCACCCCCGTGCTCCCCAGCATGAAGAACGACTTCGTCAACGCCGAGAACGTCGTGGAGCACAAGCAGGAGGACGTCGACCTGGCCCTGTCCATGACGTACCCGGACCTCGCCCACCCCGGGACCGTCATGGACGGGATGCGGCAGCTCGACAAGGAGTTCCCCGGGATGTTCCAGTGGATGGGCGAGGTCAACCTCATCAAACAGGCCCTCCTGCCCAACAGGCACGAACCCGCGGACGCGGCGGACATCGTCGCCTGGGCGCCGTTCATGGACGAGCTGCGCCGGCGCGGCATGCCCATCACCATCCACTCCGACCTCGGCAACGACCGGGATCCGACGCAGTTCCTGCACCTGATGGAGCGCGTGCTGAGGCTCTATCCGCAGAACAAGGTCGTCTGGGCGCACATGGGGCTCTCCAAGGAGCTGTCGGCCATGGACCCCGACGAGCACATCGGCATCATGGAGCGGCTCCTGGAGCGCCACCCGAACCTCACGCTCGACCTGAGCTGGCGGGTGCTGGAGGACATGTACTTCGGCAGGCCGGGGGTGCGGGAGAAGTACGCGGCGCTGTTCGACGCGTATCCGGAGCAGGCGATCCCGGGGACGGACTTCGTCGCGTCGCGGGACAAGAACTTCGGGATCTACAAGGAGGAGCTGGAGGTGACCAGCCGGATCAACAAGGCGATGGGCGACGAGGCGTTCCGGCGGATCGCGCTCGGGCAGAACTACTTCGACCTGCTGGGGATCAAGGAGCGCGCGCCGGAGATCTGCGAGGCGTAGGCGTACGGGAACGGCGGACGCGGGCGGGCGGCAGTCGGGCCGGCGGTGGGACGGGACCTGCTGGTCGCCGTCGTCCGCCCGGCCCTGCCGCCCGCCCCGTTCCCCGCGGGGGTCCGGGTCCCGGCGCCTGTTCACCCTCGGCACCGATCCGGCCTCCGCGGCACCGCGATCCGGCCGGCGGGGACTTCACCGTTCGCGAGGTCATCGCCATCCCCGCCGAGCCCGCCGGCCCGGGGGGACTGCCGCCCGCGCGCCGCACCCTTCGGCGCCGCAGACGCCGCTGTCGGGCGGGCCGCAGATGGTCGAACTGAGCCGCGACGGACGGCGGGTGTACCTGACGAACTCCCTCTACGGCTCCGGGGACGACCAGTTCTACCCGGACGGCGTGGAGCCGTGGCCGATCGGACTGGACGCCGGCCCGGCGGCGGGCGGCCTGACGGTGGACCGCCGGTTCTTCCCGCACGGAGCGCACTTCCGGGGCCGCCGCGTCCACCAGACGCATCTGCGGGGAGGGACGCGTCGTCGGACTCGTACTGCTACCGCTGAGGGGCGTCCGGCGGCGGGGTGCCCGACCGGATGTGAATGCCCTCGGCGGCGTGGAAGTCACGCCCCTGGACGACGGGGCCGTGGACCCGGCCGCTGACGCTGTTGCTCACCGAGCCGGCGCCGTCGCCCGGCAGCGGCGGCAGCTCCTCGTGCCAGGTCCGCAGCGCGGCCCGGAACTCCGCGTCCAGCGCGGCCCGTACGGCCAGCGCCGTACTCAGCGCCTGCGCCCGCGCCTCGTCCTCCGGCTCCTCGGCGAGCCGCGTCAGCTCCACCTCCGCGGAGCTGCCCCCGGCGGCGGCGTCCCCGCCGTCGCGCCGGAACGGCATCCGCACCAGCCGCACGAGACCCGCCCAGGCACCCCGCCCGATCTCGCCGCCGGCCCCACCGGCGAGCGCCACCAGTAACCCCACAGAAACCGGATCCACCCGAACCACCCCATCCCCGGGTACGCCACGTCCCTCAAGAAGAGCGACGCACCGGCGCCCCCGCCGGGTTCCCGCCCCTCCCCGGGACGGAGATTCCCGACCGCCCGTCAGGCGGGGACCCGGTCGTCGGGGGCGGGGGCCTTGTCCGGCTCGGTGCCGGCAGCGGAGTCGTCCTCAGGCGGGGTCTCGACCCGGCGGGGGAGCGTGGCGGCCAGGGCGATCATGACCACGGCCAGGGCCCCCGCCACACCGAAGGCCAGCTTCATGCCGCTGACCTGGGCGGGGATCGGGGCCATGCCGTCGTCCACCAGGCTCGTGGCGCGCGACGACATCACCGTCACCACCAGCGCCGTCCCGAAGGCCGCCGCGACCTGCTGCAGGGTGCCGAGGACGGAACTGCCGTAGGAGTACAGGTGCGAGGGCAGCGCGCCCATGCCGAGGGTGAAGACCGGGGTGAAGGTCGCCGCCAGGCTGACCATCAGCACGACGTGCAGAAACAGGATGAGCGCGTACGGCGTCGTCGTCGAGATCTGGGTGTAGCCGAGGAGGGCCGCCGCGATGCCGGCCGAGCCGGGCACCACCAGCCCGCGGCTGCCGAAGCGGTCGAACGCCTTGCCGACCGTGGGGCCCAGCAGGCCCATCGCCAGGCCGCCCGGCATGACCAGCAGGCCGGTCTCCAGCGGGCTGAGGCCGCGGGCGTTCTGCAGGTACAGCGGCAGCAGGATCATCGAGCCCATCATCGCCAGGAAGCCGACGGACATCACGGCCAGCGACCGGGTGAACGCCCCGTACCGCAGGGTCCGCAGGTCCATCAGCGGGGTGCCCGTCCGCTGCAGCCGGAGCTGGCGGACGGCGAAGAGGCCGATGGCCACGAGGCCGGCGGCGGCGATACCGATGCCGAGGCTCCTGCGGTCGTGCTCGCCGATCAGGCTCAGCCCGTACACCAGGCCGCCGAAGCCGAGCGTCGCCACGGCGACGCTGACCCAGTCGATGGAGCTGACCTGCGGCTCGCCGACGTTCTCCAGCCTGCGCAGCCCGAACACCGTCACCAGCGCCGCGATCGGCAGCACCACGACGAACAGCAGCCGCCACGAGCCGGCCTGGAGGATCACCCCGGACACGGTCGGCCCCAGCGCGGGCGCGGTCGACATCGCCAGGGTGACGTGACCCATCACCTTGCCGAGGTGGTCCGAGGGCACCACGGCCATCAGCGTGGTCATCAGCAGCGGCATCATCACCGCCGTCCCCGCGGCCTGCACGATCCGGCCGGCGAGCAGCACGGCGAACGTCGGCGCCACGGCACACACGACGGTGCCGACGAGGAAGGTGCTCATCGCGACGGCGTACGCGCGGCGGGTCGTGACCCGCTGGAGGAACCAGCCCGTGACGGGGATCACCGTGGCCATGGTGAGCATGAACGCGGTGGACACCCACTGGGCGGCCTGCTCGGTGACGTCCATCGACTCCATCAGCCGCGGGATCGCGTTGATCATGATGGTCTCGTTGAGGATCACCACGAACGTCGCCAGCACCAGCAGCCGCACCACGGTCGGCGTCCGGCCTTCCGCGGCCTCGTCTGCGGAGAACCGTTTGGTCATCGCAACTCGCACGTCAGCTCCTCGCTGGGGTTCCTGATCACAGTCACCTCGCAGCCGGGGGCCGCGGACTGGATGGCTCGGTGGTTCCACCAGGACAGACCGGCGGACACGCCGGAACTCATCGGCCTGTCGAGAGTCGCACGTCCCAGGGCGCCCCGCCGCTGTATTTCGCCCCGGTGACAGCGGTGCCCGCACACGCCGACAAGCGCAGATCAGGGACGGGCGGGGGCCGGGAGGCGGCAGCGGAGGAGCCCGCGCATGCGGGGAGCACCCTTGCGGGCGACGCCTTCCTGACCCGCCGCGGACCGCGGCCGCCCCTCCATTTGGCCGAAAATGCCAGCTCAGATCGCTTCTGGAGCCCCCTGTCGGATTCGAACCGACGACCTACGCTTTACAAGTTGTCCGATCGTGATCCGGGGGCGTCCGTGGGCGTCCGCGCCATAGGCCCTGCCCCTGCTCAGAGCTGACGCCGGACGCAGGTGGACGACGGCGGACAGCCGCGGAACCAACGGCAATCGAGACCGCGATTGAGACCCTGCTGACCTCGTCCCTCGCCGCCCCACATTGACACTGGGACGTGCGACTCTTGACCCGTAGAGCGTGGCCTAGGCCAGTAGAAGGGGAGACGAGTGGCGGACCAAGCGAGCGCTCGGGGGACTTTCCTGGAGATCGCGGCAGAGGTGAAGGGCGAGATTGCGGACGATCCGGAGATGACAAGGCTGCCGACGGTCGCAGACCTCATGCAGCGTCGCAGGGTCTCGCGTGGAGTCGTGCTCCGGGCCTTCGACGTGCTCCGAGAGGAAGGCATCGCGGAACCTGTGCCGGGTGGACGCTGGCGTGTCATCCGGGCCGGCGAGCAGATCGACCGCCGCCCGCTCGACGAGCGCATCGCAGATGTCATCAGGGCTGATGGGCTCGCAGCGGGGGAAGCATTTCCTAGCGCCTCTGCTCTGGCCGGGCGGTTCGGAGTCTCACGCCCCACCGTGACCAAGGCGCTCGACAAGCTGGAAGCCGCCGGCGTGCTAGCGAGTGAAGGTCAGGGCAAGGCGCGGACCGTCCGCGCCGTACCTGCCCAGGAGGAGGGTTAGATTGTCGGACCTGGTGGAGTGGGCCTATCCGCTCGCCGAGTCGCTGCTTGCCGACCCGCTGCCGCGCCGGTGGGCGCACTCTCAGGGGGTGGCACAACGGGCGCGCATCATCGCGCCCGTACTCGGGGAGGACGCCGCGCTGCTGGAAGCGGCGGCGGTACTGCACGACATCGGGTACTCGCCAGACCTGGCCAAGACGGGCTTCCATCCGCTTGACGGAGCCCGCTATCTCCGGGACGTGGCCAACGCCGACGAGCGGGTTGTGAACCTGGTCGCGCACCACTCCTGTGCGTGGATGGAAGGGGATGCGCGCGGTCTGCGCGACGAGTTGGAAGAGTTCCCTCGCGAGCGTGCGCACCTGAACGACGCCCTGTGCTTCTGCGACATGAACACAACGCCGGACGGCACGCCGACGAACCCCATCGACCGAGTGAACGAGATCGCCGGACGGTACGGACCAGAGAGCCTGATCGGAAAGTTCATCCGGCGAGCGGAGCCCGAGATCCTCGCGAGCACGTCGCGGGTGCTCGAACGGGTCGCTGCTGTGAAGCGTCAGCCGATGTAGGGAGCCGCCCGGGTCCGGTCCGTAGCGTGCTCGATTCGGAGCCGCATCGTGGGGTGGATGTCGAGCTGCGACAGGTCCGCTGGGTCGACCCAGCGGACCTGTGTCGTCTCGTTGCTGGTACGCACCTCGCCGCCGACCGGCCGGGCTCGAAAGCAGATGCTGAACTGCTGACGAACCTCGCCGTCGTCGTACTGCATCAGGTGCCCAGGATCCGTGTAGATCCCGGACATGTCGACCACCTCGGCCTTGATGCCTGTCTCTTCCCAGACTTCGCGAACCACGGTGTCAGAGATCGACTCGCCTACGTCGTGTCCACCACCGGGGAGAGCCCACCGGCCGTTGTCGGACCGCTGGATCATCAGCACCTGTCCCGCGTCGTTCTGGACGAACGCCACGACCGATGGCACCACGGAGTTTGCCGGCGGGGCGTCGGGGTCGTGAAGGTAGTCGATGCGTCCCATGCCTCAAGCTCCTGTGATGTCGTGCTCGGTCACTGGCCTTGCGCCTTCCCAGGTCTGCTGAACGCTGTTGGCGAACGTGTCGAAGAGCCCCCCGCCGGGGAGTCGCCGCAGGTGGAGCACCGGGGCCAAGTAGGCACCGATACCGTACACGTGCGTGTTCACGAGCATCTCGTCATCCGCACGGTAGACCGAGTTGTAGAGCACGGTGTCGTGCAGCCGGAAGGCGATTTCGGGGTGGCTGGTGAACAACGGGCGGTAGTTGAACAGTGCGTTGCGGATCTTGCCGTCCATGATGCGGTGTCCTTCGTCGACCCCGCGGCGGATGACGGCTTCGCACTCGGGATCGCCCATGAGAACGCGAATGTCGACCTTCCGCGCCTGCGCCTTGAGGGCCGACAAGAAACGCGGATCTTCCGCTAGGCCGATGCCTGCGTAGACGAGGATGTCGATCTGCCGCGTTGCGCGTTCGCACATCTGCCGCCACAGGTCCGTCGGGACGACATGGCGGTGGGGATACGCCGTAAGGATCTCCGCTTTGCACAGGTCGGTGGCGCTGTCGACCGCGCGCGCATCGTCCCACAGCGTCGTTACGTCGACCTTGAGCAGAGACGCGGTGGCGTACTGATGGCGCCGGTACGGCACCTTGCCCTTCGTGATCCATCGCTCGACGGTCTTGGGGTTCACTTCGATCGCTTCTGCGAGCTGCTGCACAGTCATGTTCTGCGCTAAGAGAGCCGACCGAAGGCGCTCGTTGGACATCTGCACCCCCGAGGGGACTTCTAGGGACCTCTTGACGGTAGCGAGATCCACCCGAGGTGTCCACGTATGGGGTGACCAACTCCCCTGACCTGCACCGATTCTGATGGTGCACCAAGAAGTCCCGGCACAAGACCAGGAAGTTCGGTCGGTGCGCTTGACCCTCCAATGCAAGACCTGTAAAACAGGTACTACAACGCCTTGAAGGTGCCCCGCCCCGGGGCCCCTGAGAGAAGCGCAGGTTCCTTCTCAACTGAACAGATGCACCCGGAGCCATGACGCGCTGGCGCCTCCGAGCAAGAGATCTGCGGAGGGGCGTCGTACAGGTGGCGTCCTCTGGTCACCCGGGATCAGGCAACAGCGACAAGCCGTAGGCCCTGCCTGTGCGACTCGTACGCGCCTCTTCCGCGGAGACGAGACATGCCGCCCCTCACGGGGCGAACACGTGATCCACGCGCACAGGTGAGACAAGGGCAAAGATCGCGGGCCCCGTCAGCCCCTCTCGAAAAGACGGACCGCGTGACCGATGGTCACGCCCACTGCGACCTCGCCGCGACGGACCGGGCTCCGGTCCGTCGCGGCCGGCTGCCTCTCCCGCCCGTACCCCGGCCCGCAGATGCGGCGGGGGGACGGTCGGGGGCGCGGGGAGTCGGAAGGTCCGGCACCAACGTGCACGGCCCCGGGTGGCACCCCGAGGCCGTGCGGCAGGCACCTTGCCTAGGAGGCACCTGTGGTCACGAGTCTGACAGAAGCGGAGCGCGAAGAGCTTTCGCGGCAGGTCAAGGACGCGAACAAGCGGTCCGAGGATGACGTACGTGCGCGGGGTCGCGGCTGATGGCGGGCTCCGGATACACCCCTGACCCGGCGGCAGAGCACTCGCAGCAGTACGGCGAGTCCGTAAGCGCGTGGATCGCCAGCGCGGACCCGCCCATGGCGGGCAGCGAACTCGCCTGGGCGCAGGAGCAGGCGCGCACCGCCCAGACGGACGCTGCACACCTGACCGACCAGTCCTAACTCCGGGCCCGGCACCCGCCGGCCCGGTTGCTCGACAGCCCCGGCATCCACGCCGTGAGGGTGCGGGATCGAATCCCGCTCGGGGCGCTTCACCCGCACGGCGTTGCCGCGCGGGTTCACCCACAACGGCGCGCACCCCCGGAGGGGCTACTCCGGGGGTGCTGTTCGGGCCGTTCCTACTGCTAGGGAGAACACGACCCATGAACAGTATTGCCGCACCTGAAGTCGCCGACTCCGACGACACGTCCGGCCGTGAGCCGACCGCGGCGGAGCTGGCCGCGATCGAAGCCGAGATGCCCGTCATCCACGCCGAAGTCGCGTTCCTGGACGCGCTGATCACCACCTTGGACCGGGTGCCGGGCGAGCTGGACACCCGGCGTCTGCGCCGGGCCCGCCGCCGGGTCCTGGCCGCTCGCCGCAAGCTGGCCAACGGCTGCACCACCGGCATGACGGGAGGTGCGGCATGAGCGACGTTTCCCGTTGTCCGGCCGCTCACCCCGACGACCCCACCCCGTGCGAGGGGCCGGCCGTCGCGACCGTCCTCGACGTGCACAACACGGGCGCGGACGGCTGCGAGCACCACGCCGCCCGGCTGCTGGCCTCCCTTCAGGACGGCAGGGTCTACACCCTGCCCGACGCCCCGGCCGGTGCCGCCCTGCGGGTGTCCACGGCCGCGGACGCCATCCCCCCGTTCGTCTGGAACGAGGGCGCCCCGCGGACGCAGCCGAACCAGCGCAGCCACGCCGAGAACCGCCGCAGGGAGTGGACGGCATGAGTACCCGCGAGTCGAGCCTTGCCGCCGCTCATGCGGAGGTGAAGGCGGAGATTGCCCGTATCGACACCAAGGCCAGCCTGTTACTGGCGCTCATCGCCGCCGTCTTCGCGGGGGCCTGGACGGTCGGCAGCAGCGCGCCGCTGACCGTACCGGCCGGCGTGCTGGGCGGTACGGGTGTCGGGCTGCTGGTGGTCGCTGTCGCGCTGCTGCTGCGGGCGGTACGGCCGAACACGCGCGGCGGGCACGGCTTCCCGCTGTGGGCGACCCTCACCCCCGACGAGATCCGCACCCTGCTGCCCGACGACCAGGCCGCGGACATCGCGAACCTGTCCCGCATCGCGCTGGTCAAGTTCAAAGCGGTCGGCCGCGCCGTCGACCTCATCCGCACCGCCGGGGCGTTCTTCTTCGCCGCTGCGCTGCTCACGCTGGGAGGTGCCGCATGAGCATCACCATGACCCCCGAGGAACGGCGTGTGCCGCCGCTCACGCGCCCGGAGACGGGTCTTGCCGGTGTCGCCGCGTTGGCAGCGGCCGGTGTCGGCGTGCTGGGTCTGGCGTCCTCGTTCGAGGCGGTGTCGGCCGCCGCTGAGCGGTGGGGCTTCGGCACGCCGTGGATGCTGCCGGTCGGTATCGACATCGCGATCCCGGTGTTCACCGTCGCCAACCTGCTGCTGATCCGGATGGATATGGCGTTGGCGTGGGTGCGGTTCGTGCCCTGGATCCTCACCCTGATCACCTGTTGGCTCAACGTCGCCGCCGGACACACCCTGTCCGCCCGGCTGGCGCACGGCACGATGCCGCTGCTGTGGGTGGTCTTCTCCGAGATCGGCGCCCACATCTACGCCGTACGCATCGGCGCGGTCACCGGCCGGCGCATGGAGAAGGTGCGGTTCTCGCGGTGGCTGCTGGCGCCGCGCTCCACGTTCGGGCTGTGGCGCCGGATGACGCTGTGGGAGATCACCTCTTACAGCGAGGCCCTGGCACGGGAGAAGAAGCGCCAGCTTGCCCGTGCCGCGCTGCGCGAGCAGCACGGCCGCTGCTGGCGGTTCAAGGCCCCGCGGCGTGAGCGGGTCCTGCTGCGCATGGGCGACCTCGCCCCCGCCGCCGACCCGGCCCCGCCCGCGCCGCCGCTCGCCGAGGACACCAAGCCGCCCGCGGGGGACGGTCGGTCGAAGCCGCGCCCGGCGCGCCGCAAGGGGGCCGCAGGCAAGGCTGCGAGCAAGCCGCCGCGCAGCTTCGAGGAGCTGCTGACCGCTGCCCGTGAGGCGACCGCGGGGTGGGCGGTGGCGGAGCTGACGGCCGACCGTATCCGCACGGCGGTGGGCTGCTCGCAGGCCAACGCCCGCAAGCTGCGCGACACCCTCAAGGGCGAACGCGGCGGGGAGCCGCCGCTGCACGCCCTCGGTGATGCGGCATGAGTGCCGTCCGGGGTGCGTTACAAGCGCCGCGGATCGGGTCGCTGTGCTCCGGTTACCGGGGCCTGGACATGGCCGTTGAGGCGGTGTTCGGCGGGAGTACGGCGTGGGTGTCGGACATCGATCCGGGCGCCTGCCGGCTCCTGGCCCACCGCTGGCCGCAGGTGCCCAACCTCGGCGACCTGACCGGCGTCGACTGGACCGCGGTGGAGCCGGTGGACATCGTCTGCGGCGGTTACCCCTGCCAGCCTTTCAGCACCGCCGGACGGCGGCTTGGAGTTGCCGATGAGCGCCACATCTGGCCCGACATTGCCCGTGCCCTTGGGGTTCTACGACCCCGCATCGCGGTCTTTGAGAACGTCGCGAACCACCTTCGACTCGGGTTCGACACCGTCCTGTCCGACCTTGCCGCGCTCGGGTTCGATGCGGAGTGGTGCACTGTACGCGCGGACCAGGTGGGCGCTGCTCACCGCCGTGAGCGGCTGTTCATCCTCGCCGTTGCTCAAGACCCCGACCGCGCAACTGGCCATCAACGGGGGCAGCCAGCACCCGGACAAGCGCAAGGCGGGCGGGCACGGCCCGACCCTGGCCGACGAGGTCGAGCACCTGCTCCCGACGCCGCTGGCGAACATGAACGGCCCGTCCCGCCGGGAGATCGAAGCGGGCAACCCACACAACCGGCTGGAAACAGCGGTCCAACTGCTGCCGACACCGAAGGCGACGGACGCCAAAGCCGCCCGGACCTCGGCCCGGTCGAAGGAGACCTACGGGGCGGGACCGACGCTGACGGACGCGGTGGCCCCGCGCCCGGGTGGGGAGTCTTCGCGCCGGCGGTCCGCCGGTGGGAGACGGTCCTCGGCCGGTCCGCCCCCTGGGCAGTTGACGATCTGGGACGGCTGAACCCGGTCTTCGTGGAGTGGCTGATGGGCCTGCCCGCCGGGCACGTCACCGACATTCCCGGCCTGTCCCGCACCGCACAGCTCAAGATCCTGGGCAACGGCGTCATCACCCAGCAAGCGACCCCCGCCCTGCGCGCCCTGGCCGCATCCGCCGGGCTCGTCGAGGCGGCCGGCGGGGAGGCGGCGGCATGAGTGCTCCGATCGTCGCCGCCGAGCTGTTCCGTGCCGTCATCGGCGCGGTCGGCGGGCGATGTGAGTGCGAGGGGGAGTGCGGTCAGCCGCACACCAAGGGCGACGGCCGCTGTGTGCGTGAGCACGACCGGCACGCCAGCAAGCACACGGGTCCGGTGCGGCTGATGGCCGCGCCCGCCGACCCGCTCACCCCGCCGCACCTCGCCGCCGGCCTGCCGACGGGCGAGCTGCGGGCGTGGTGCCCGCTGTGCTTCGACGGCGCCCGCCGGGCGGCCGACCGGGCGCGGAAGTCGGCACCCGACCCGGACCAGAACTGCCTGTTCGAAATCTAGCCGCGGGACCCGGCCGACTCCCCGACCAAAGCGAGCGGCCGGGACCCGCCTTCCCTCCTGATCCGGAAGGACACTGCCAGTGAAGCACCCCGACGACGACCACGAACTCTTCAACCGACTCGAAGCAGAGATGGCGGCCGACTCCGGGGGCGAGGTAGTCGACCTCGACAAGGCCCGTTCCGCCCGCGACCGGTCGGCCGACTCGCCTACCCGACTCGCCCCGGCCGGGTCGGCCGACTCCGACCCGACCCGGTCGGGTGACGAGTCGGCCGACCCGACCGCCCGCCCGTACGTGGATATGCCGACCCCGAAGTCGGCCGGGCCCGGCTACCTCGGTCGTCTCCTGGGCGCCAAGCGGCGGGCGGTCGTTCCGCCGTGGCTGAAGTCCAAGGAGGAGCTGAAGACCGCCGCGTCCTGGGTGGCCCGGCACTACGCGCACGCCGCCGGCTACCACGCGCTGCGCTCCCCGGTCTACGCCGCCCGACTCGCGTTGCAGGCGCCGACCGGCACCGCCCGGTTCGTCGGCGGCACGCTGCGGTGGATGGCCGACCGTGAAGGGGAGCCGGTCCGACTCGCCGCCGTGCACGCCGAGGACGCCGACCGCTATCTCAAGCTGTCCCGGCAGCGCGACGGGCGCGTGCGACTGCGCACCCTCGTCGCGGTGCTGGCCGCGTTCGTCGGGTTGGGGTCCGCGCTGGCCATCTACGTGCTCGCCCCCGGCTGGTTGCAGGCCGTGTCGGTGGGCGCGGTGACACTGGCCCTCGGCACGGCCGGCCGCAAGGCCGACGACCCCGTCATCCACCGCGCCGTCGAACTGCCCAAGGCGACCAAGCTCACCTCGGACATCGTGCTGCGCGCGCTGGGATCGCTCGGGATCTCCCCGATCAACCAGGCGCAGGCCAAGGGCCGGGACGGATTCGAGTTCAGCGCCCCGATCACCCGCGACGGTCCCGGCTGGCGCGCTGAGGGGGACCTGCCGCACGGCGTGACGGTCACCGACATCATCGAACGTCGCGAGCGCCTGGCGTCCGGGCTGCGCCGCCCGCTGGGCTGCGTCTGGCCCGAAGCTGTGCCGGATGAGCACACGGGGCGCCTGGTGCTGTGGGTCGGGGATCAGGACATGTCCCGCGCCAAGCAGCCCAAGTGGCCGCTGCGCAAGTCGGGTTCGGTGGACCTGTTCAAGCCGGTCGCCTACGGCACTGACCAGCGCGGACGCTGGGTCGAAGCGACGCTGATGTACATCGCGGGCGTCATCGGCGCCATCCCCCGGATGGGCAAGACGTTCCTGCTCCGCCTCCTGCTACTCATCGCGGCACTGGACCCGCGAGCTGAGCTGCACACCTACGACATGAAGGGCACCGGCGACCTTGACCCGGTCGGCGACGCCGTCAGCCACCGCCACGCCGCGGGCGATGACGACCAGTCCATCGCGTACTGCCTGAACGACTTCCGGGCGCTGCGCGAGGAACTGCGGCGCCGTACCAAGGTGATCCGCTCTCTGCCGCGGGACATCTGCCCGGAGTCGAAGGTGACCAGCGAACTCGCCTCGAAGCGCTCCCTGGGCCTGCACCCCATCGTGATCGGGGTGGATGAGTGTCAAGTCCTCTTCGAGCACCCCGAGCACGCCAAGGAGTTCGAGGAGATCGCAACCGACCTGGTCAAGCGCGGTCCGGCCACCGGCATCGTGCTGCTGCTCGCCACGCAGCGACCGGACGCCAAGGCACTGCCCACCGGCATCTCGGCCAACGCGAGCGCACGGTGGTGCCTGAAGGTCATGGGTCAGTTGGAGAACGACATGGTCCTGGGCACGTCCGCGTACAAGCGCGGCGTGCGGGCGACCATGTTCAACTGGAAAGACAAGGGCATCCACTACTTCGTGGGCGAAGGCTCTGACGCCCGCATCGTGCGCTGCATCTACGTCGACGGCCGCGACGCCGATGACATCGCCAGTCGGGCCCGCGCCGCCCGCGAGCGGGCCGGCACCCTGTCCGGGCATGCGCTCGGGGAGGCCCCGGAGCCTGCCGCGCCCGCGTACGACCTGCTCGCCGACATCCTCGCCGTTGTTCCCGCCGGTGAGGCCAAGGTGTGGTCCGAGACCGTCGTGACCCGGCTGGCAGAGCTGCGGCCGGACGTGTACGACGGTTGGGAGCCTGACGCACTCGCCGCCGCGCTCAAGCCGCACGGGATCACCACGGTTCAGGTGGGCCGGCGCCAGGGCGGCAAGGTCGTCAACCGGCGCGGTATCGACCGCTCCCACATCACCACCGCGATTGCGGAGCGTGACGGAAACCGGGACGCGAGCTGATCCCGCGGAGCCGCTAACGCTAGCAGCACATCCCGCTAACGTTAGCGGCTCCGCTAGCACCCCAAACCGCACCTGATCAGGCCGCTAGCGGATAGCGGCCCACCTGCGACAACCCCACGAAACCGCCTGGGAGGGCCCTTCATGACGCCTGCCCTGCTCGCTATCACCTGCCTACTCGCCGTCACTCTCGGTTACAGCGGCTTGTGTGCCGTCTCGCCGTTCGGAGCCTGCCGCAAGTGCCGCGGATTCGGCTACGCGACGCGCACCAACCGCCGCGGACAGCTCAAGCGCGGCCGAAGCTGCGGCCGCTGCCGCGCCACCGGCCGCCGCATACGCGCCGGCCGCTGGCTCTACAACCGCTGGGCCCGCATCCACCGCGCCGGCACCACCCGCACGGAGGTCACGCGATGAGCTTCACCGTCTCCGCCGTACTGCTCTTCGGCGTCGCGTCGTTCTTCGCCGTCCGCACCAAGGCCGCCGGCGCCGGTGCCGCGCTGCTGGTGTTCCTCTTCGGGTTCTTCACCGCCGGCACCGGCGCGTACGAGCCCATCCGCGACCTAGTCCAGGCCACCGCCGAAGCGGCCAGCGCCCTGGGCAACTGACAGGAGGCCGCGCCATGTCCGCTCCGCCGTTCGAGCCGCGTCCCAAACAGGGGCAGCGGCGGCCCGACGCCGATGAGCTGGTCGCCGCCGTCGAGGAGGCGATGGCCACCCGGCCGACTGCCTACCGCGACGACAGCCCCCTGCCCGCTGTCGGCTCGACGCCGCCGGTCGCGCAGCCCGGCCGGCCGCCGATGTCCCAGGCCGCCACCGACGCGAGCGGGCTCATGCTCGCCGCCGGTGTCGGCTCCCTCGGAGTCGGCGGCGCCGTGTCCCTCGTGCTGGTCGCGTCCGGATACGCCGACCCGCTGGTCGTCGGCCTCCTCTGCGCCACCCCGCCCGTCGCGCTGCTGTCCCTGAAAGGGCTGGTGAAGGCGCTCGGGAAGGCCGCGCAGGACACGGCCCCGCAGGAGCACCACCACCACTACGCGGGGCCCGTCGTGCAACACCACCGCGAAGTCACCAACCACAACCGGTGGTGGGGACGCTCCACCACCGGCAACTGACACCAGGAAGGCACCCCATGTACGACATGTACGCCGACGAGTTCCCCGACTGCCCCACCTGCGAGTTCGAGTACGACAGCGGCGAGGCGTACCCGCACTGCTGCGGGTGCGGCGCAGACGGCAGCAGCGAACTCCCCGACTGCACCTGTGACTAGGAAGACACCCCCGTGACTCGACTGCGCATCCAGTCCACCACCGGCCCGCGCCGCATCCAGCGCCGCCGGACGGCCGGTTGGAAGGCACCGCACGGCGCCGTCTACGTCGGCCGCCCCTCCCGCTGGGGAAACCCCTACTCCGTGGCCGACTACGGCCGGCAGGAGGCCGTGCGCCTCTTCCGCGCCCACACCGAAGCGTCCCCGGCGCTGCGCGCAGCCATCCGCGCCCACCTGGCCGGACGCGACCTCATGTGCTGGTGTGCGCCCGCCTCCCCGTGCCACGCCGATGTGCTGCTGGCCATCGCCAACGACCGAGAGGAGAACAACACCCATGCGACTGCGTATTGAGCGGACCGGTTGCCCGCACCACGCGCTCGTGCTCACCGACACGCCACGGCCCGACTGCACCACCTGCGACGGCTACGGCGAGATCGAGCACCCCTACGGCGACGAGACCGGCGAGTACGCCGGAAGCGACTTCGAGTTCTGCGGCTGCTGGAACGCCGGGCGCCGCTTCACGCTGCTGCCCCTGCCGCGCTGGACCGCGCTGCCGCCGCGCCTGTGGCCCGTGATCCGCCACTTCCGGCGTCACCGTGACCGTCACCGCGACCCGTGGGCCACCAACGGCTCAGGCGACGCAGCCCCGTTCTAGACACCCGGAGGACTCAACCATGAGCGAAACCCACGAAACGATCCGCTACACCGCCGACGTGGTGTGCATCCGAAGCGGCTCCGTCCTGCTGATCGAACGGGGCGGACCGCCCCACAAGGGACAGCTCGCCCTGCCGGGCGGGCACGTCGACCCCGGCGAGACCTCCCGCGCCGCCGCCGCGCGCGAGCTGGGGGAAGAGACCGGCGTCCACGTCGACGCGGACGACCTCGACCTGATCGGCATCTACGACGCCCCCGACCGCGACCCGCGCGGCCGATACGTCACGGCCGCCTACCTGGTGGTGGTCCCCGACGACACCACCGCGCACGCCGCCGACGACGCCGCCGCCGTCCGCTGGACGCCGCTCGACAACACCGGCTCGCTCGCGTTCGACCACGGCAAGATCGTGGCCGCCGCACGCTGCCGGTACAACGCCCCCTTCTAGGCACGCCCGGGGCGACCGCCTCTCTCGCCAAAGACACGCGGTCGCCCCGGCCAACCAGCCCCTATCGGACCTGTTGGAGGACTCCAGCATGACCCAACCCGACGCCAACCCGCGAGTGCATCTGGAAACCGCCGTCCGGCTCGCCGCCGGCGGCCTGCCCGTGCTCCCGCTGCGGGCCGGGAAGGTCCCGTTCGGGAACTGCCGCGCCTGCGCCGGCAACGCCTGCGGCGGCCGGCCGAACATGAAGACGCCCGGCGCGTGCGCGTGCCCGGCGGTGTGCCACGGCTGGGCCGCCGCCACCACCGACCCGCACGTCATCACCTCACCCGCGTGGGCGCGGACCTGGCGCGCCGCGGCGGCGGTGGCCTACCACCCCGGCGGCGCCGGCCTGACCGTCGTGGACCTCGACACCCCCACCGCCGTCACGTGGGCGACCCGGACCCTGCCGGGCACCCGGACCGTGGCCAGCACCCGCGGGGAGCACTGGATCTACCAGGGCACCATGCGATCGGTAAACGCCGTCCGCGAGGGTATCGACATCAAGTCCGCGATGTCGTACGCGCGGTGGCTCGGCACCGGCACCGGCACCATGGCGGCGCTGCCGGATGCCGTGCGTGAGCTGGCCGCCAAGGAGCGGCCCCCGGCCCGCCCGGCGGCGGTCGCCACCGCGGCGGCGCCGGGCGGGCAGGGTCCGTGTCGGCACCGCACGCCCGCGTTCCTTGAGCGCGGTATCGCGATGGCCGTGCAGCGCATCGCCGACGCATCCAACGGCATCCACGCGACCGTGTACAGCACGTTCCTGGCTGTGCTGTCCGTGCACGGCCGGTGCGGCTGCCTCACCGACGCGCACGTCGCGCGGCTGTTCACCGCCGCGCAGGCCAAGGGCGAGTCACCCCGGCACTGCACCGACGCATGGACCAACGCCCGCACCAAGTTGGGACTGTGACCATGTCCGACGACGACAAGACACCGGCACGCGAGATCATCGCCGAGTACGCGAAAGAGCATTTCCGGTACTTCCGCACCGCGGACGGCACCGTGTTCGCGCAGCGCAACGGCCACCCCGTGGCCCGTCCGATCCGCTCTCAGGGCACGTCGGGCAGCCACCGGCAGGAACTCATGGTCGGCCTGTTCCACGACGGATACGGCGTGTTCAACGGGACCGCGCTCAAAGAGGCGTTGGACCTGATCGAAGCACTCGCGATGAGCCAGGAAGTCCAGCAAGTCCACATCCGCGTCGCCCCGGGATTCGACGGCGCGACGTGGCTGGACCTGGGCCGCAACGACGGCATGTCAGTACGCATCCACCCCACAGGGTGGGACATCGTCACCCCCGACCCGGCAGAGGTGTGCTGGCGCCGAACGCAGCTCACCGGGGAGCTGCCGCTGCCGGCGAAGGACACCGACGGCAAGGGCATCGACCTCTTGCTGAGGTTGTGCAACTTCGCCACCGCCGAGACCGAGTGCCTGGCCGTGGCCTGGCTCATCGGCTGTCTCGGGCCGTCCGTGCCCGTGCCTGCGCCGTTCCTGACGGGCCCGCAGGGTGCGGGGAAGTCGACCGGCGGGCGGATGCTCGTGCGGATCATCGAGGGCATGAGCGCTGATCTCCGGCGCGCCCCGAAGGATGAAGAGAACCTGATCGCGGCCGTGGCCGCCGGATGGGTCACCGCGCTGGACAACCTCTCCCATGTGGCTCCGGACTTGTCCGACCTGATGTGCTGCATCGTCACCGGAGCCGAGACCATCAAGCGGGCCCTGTACACCGATGGCGATGTCGTACGCGCCCGCTACCGCCGGCCGCTGCTGCTGACGGGCATCGACGTGGGCGTCATCCGACCCGACCTCGCCGAACGGCTGCTCCCGCTGCGCCTCGAACGACCTCGCACCCGGCGGACGGAAGCGGAGCTGTGGGCCGAGTTCGGCGAAGTTCTGCCGGTCGTCCTCGGCTCGCTCCTGGATCTCACCGTTCAGGTCCGCGCCGCCGAAGCCGAGATCCCGACGGACCTGCGGATGGCCGATTTCGCACACCTGTGCGCGCAACTCGACGCCGCGACCGGCCTGGGAGCCCTCAGCGCCTACCGGGCCAGCCTGGACGACCTCAACGACGACGTCATCGAGGGCGACCTCCTGGCGCAGACCGTGTTGCAGCACGCCGCCAGCCTCGCCCTGGGAGCTGAGGAGCGGATGACCTCTGCCGAGTGGCTGCACTGCCTCACGCGCCTGTACACGGGCGAGGAGCTGCGTCCCCTGCCCAAGGGGTGGCCGACCACAGGCAAGGTCCTCTCAGACCGCCTCAAGCGCCTTCAGCCCACCCTCGCCGCCCGCGGCGTACTCATCGACTGGGGACGCATCAACAAGGCCCGCTACATCGAGATGACCAGCCGCGGCGCGCCGCCGCCCCACCAGCAGGAGCAGATGCACTGACCTGCCGCGCGGCGCGGCGCACAAGCAAGAAGAGCACCACGTGGCGGGTGCTCTTCTTGTTGTTCGGCGGCTTGCCGCCGCCCGATGGTCGCGCCGCGAAGCGGCTCCTTCTTCACGCTCTGACGCGAGCGCACCCCGTACAGAGATCTCCCTCTCTTGTCCGAAGAGAAGAACGCTGCGTCACCTGCGTCACACGCGGCCCGGAAACGGCCGGTGACCTGCCGCAACGGCGGTGACGCAGGACGGCGAATCCTGCGTCACCCCGCGTCACCTGCGTCACCGATGACGCGGCGCCTGCGTCACCGGTGACGCAGACACCCACCCCCTGCGTCACGCAAAACCGCAGACCAGGGGGCATGAGTGACGCGGATGACGCAGTGACGCAGAAATCCGCACCTCGGACAGGAGCGAGCCACGCCAAGGAGGCTGCACCGCATGAGCATGACTGCCCCTGCTGACCGGCTCCTCTACACCCCGAAGGAAGCCGCCGGCGTGCTCGCCATTGGCCGCTCCACCCTCTACGAGCTGATGGCGGCAGGCGCCGTGAAGTACATCAAGCTGGGCCGCTGCCGCCGCATCCGCCGCAGCGACCTGGAGAGCTACGTGGCGGGACTCTCCCCCGCCGCCTGAACCGCACCGAACACGAGGCGGCCCCCGGCTTCGGTCCGGGGCCGCCTCTCTGCATGGAGGAAGTGCATGAGCCCACGCAAGCCCAACATGGAGTCATCCGTCTATCTCGGCAGCGACGGATGGTGGCACGGTCGCGTCACCATGGGCGTCAAGGCTGACGGCAGCACCGACCGGCGGCATCGCCGCGCCCGCACCGAGACGGAGGTGCGCCGCAAGGTCCGGGCCCTGGAGAAGCTCCGGGACGACGGCCGGGCGCCCAAGGCGGGCCGGGTGCCCACCGTGGAGCAGTGGATGACGACCTACCTCACCACCATCGCGAGCCTGAAGCTCCGGCCCCGCTCCCTGGATGACTACTGGTCCAAGACCCGCAACGACATCGTTCCCGGCGTCGGCAAGCACCGGCTCGACAAGCTGGCACCGGAACACCTGGAGACCATGTACGCCGCGATGCTCGCCGACGGGCACGCCCCGTCCCACGTGCTCAAGGTGCACCGCATCCTGTCCCGAGCGCTGAAGATCGCCCACCGCCGCCGCATCATCGCCGAGAACGTCGCCACGCTCGTTGATCCGCCCACCCAGGAGGAAACCGAGGCGAACCCATTCACCCAGGAAGAGGCCAAGGCGTTCCTCGAAGCTGCGGCGAAGCGGCCCACGTTCATGCGGTGGGTCGTCGGGGTCGGGATGGGCTTCCGGCAGGGCGAGACGCTTGGGCTCCGCTGGCCGTACGTCGACCTCGATAACGAGCTGATCCACCCGCAGTGGCAGCTACAGCGGCTGAACTGGCGACACGGCTGCAAGGACCCGCACGCCTGCGGCGCCCGGCTCCACCGCTTCGAGCCGTGCGCAGAGGACTGCACCCGGCATAAGTCGTACACGCGTGGCTGTCCTAAGCCGTGCCCGAAGCTCTGCACCCGGCACGCCAGCACGTGCCCCGAGCGCAAGGGCGGCGGACTCGCCTTCACCCGGCCCAAGACGAAGAAGAGCACGAACCCCGTGCCCATCCCGCCGCCGTTCATCCCGCACCTGCACGAGCACAAGGCGCAGCAGGAGGCGGCGCGGGCCGCCGCGGGCGAGCTGTGGCAGGAGCACAGGGCGGTGTTTACACGGCCGGACGGGCGCCCGCTGGACCCGCGGGCCGACTGGGAAGAGTTCAAGGAGCTGCTCGCCGAAGCGGGCATCGATGACCGGCGCCTATACGACGGCAGCCGCCACACCGCCGGCACGATCCTGAACGAGCTGGGGGTGGACATGCCCACCATCATGGAGATCCTTCGACACACCCAGATCAGCCAGACGCGGCGGTACGTCAAGGGCCGATCCCACCTCTCGAAGGACGCCATGCGCCGCATGGGCAACACCTTCATGCCCCGCCCCGGAGTCACGTCTGAGACCAGGACTGAGACCAAGGACACCCGGGCCGCCCGCGCACGGCGCCGACGACGCATCCGATAGCGGAAAACCCCAGCTCAGAGCGCTTCTGAGCTGGGGTGTCTGAGCCCCCTGTCGGATTCGAACCGACGACCTACGCTTTACAAGAGCGTTGCTCTGACCAGCTGAGCTAAGGAGGCGCGCCCGTCAGTGTAACCGGGGCGCCGGGCGGGGCGGTGATGCGTTTTCGGGACCTTCGAGGTGGTGACAAGGGGCCTGACCGGCAGGTACGGTCGGCGCCAGGGTTCACTCAGTGGACTACACCACATCCTTTACTCGGATCGTCCGGCACGTTCCTGCCGGTGAAGGGAAACACCATGGCAACGGTTTCGTTCGACAAGGCCACCCGGATCTACCCGGGCTCCGAGAAGCCCGCGGTCAGCGAGCTGGAGATCTCCATCGAGGACGGCGAGTTCCTCGTCCTCGTCGGCCCGTCCGGCTGCGGCAAGTCCACCTCCCTGCGCATGCTCGCGGGTCTGGAGGACGTGAACGCCGGCACCATCCACATCGGGGACCGCGACGTCACGCACCTGCCGCCGAAGGACCGGGACATCGCCATGGTGTTCCAGAACTACGCGCTGTACCCGCACATGACCGTCGCCGACAACATGGGCTTCGCGCTCAAGATCGCCGGCGTGCCGAAGACCGAGATCCGGCAGAAGGTCGAGGACGCGGCGAAGATCCTCGACCTCACCGAGTACCTCGGCCGCAAGCCGAAGGCCCTCTCCGGCGGTCAGCGGCAGCGTGTCGCGATGGGCCGCGCGATCGTCCGGGAGCCGCAGGTGTTCCTCATGGACGAGCCGCTGTCGAACCTCGACGCCAAGCTCCGCGTCCAGACCCGTACGCAGATCGCCGGCCTGCAGCGCCGCCTCGGCGTCACCACCGTGTACGTCACCCACGACCAGGTCGAGGCCATGACCATGGGCGACCGGGTCGCGGTGCTCAAGGACGGCCTGCTCCAGCAGGTCGCCACGCCGCGCGAGATGTACGACAAGCCGGAGAACCTGTTCGTCGCGGGCTTCATCGGCTCCCCGGCGATGAACCTCGTCGAGGTCCCGATCACCGACGGCGGCGTCAAGTTCGGCAACAGCGTCGTGCCCGTCAGCCGCGAGGCCCTGGCCGCCGCCGCCGACAAGGGCGACCGCACCGTCACCGTCGGCGTCCGCCCCGAGCACTTCGACCTGGCCAACGGCGACACGCCCGCGGACAAGACCCTGTCCAAGGAGAAGGACGGCGCCCCGGCCGGTCTGCCGGTCACCGTCAACGTCGTCGAGGAGCTGGGCGCCGACGCCTACGTCTACGGCTCCGCGAACGTCGGCGGCGAGGACAAGGACCTGGTCGTCCGCGTCTCCGGCCGCGCCGTGCCGGACAAGGGCGCCACGCTGCACATCATCCCGCGCTCCGGCGAGACGCACGTGTTCTCCACCTCCACCGGCGCGCGGCTGAGCGACTGAGCGACTGAGCGACCGAGCCGGGCAGTTCCTGCGGAACGGCGCCGCAGCCCCGACGGGGCTGCGGCGCCGTTCCCGCGTTTCCGGCCCGTACGGAATCCGCGGGGAATCCGTGCGCGCATGCGCGGCATAACGGCAAGTACGCCGCGCATGCGCGGCATAACGGCAAGTACGTCGGAAAGTCCGCCACTTCGTTCGACGTCCACGTCAACACGGAATTCGAATGTCCCGCCCAACCGCGCTCATTGGAGTGACCCGCTGCCACCGCATCACTACCGATCGCTACGATCGCCCTCGTGAAACAGGCAGCCCGCCGTATCGGCAGAACCATCGCATTCGTCCTCCCCGTCGTACTCGTTCTGTCGGGTACGCTCGCGGTCGCCACCGTCCCCTGGGCGTCACCCTCGACCGACGCCCGGATGCTCAGCGCCTCCGCGGAGAGCGCCGCGGCCAAGTCCGGCGCCCGCGCCCCGCAGGAGGTGCTACGGGACCGGCTGATCGCCGAGTTGCAGGAGAAGGACCCGGGCGCCGTGCTCACGCAGTTGCAGCGCGAGGTGCACGCCCGGCCGTCGCTCGCGCGGCACTGCGCCGGCATCGCCCGCGCACTGGGCGAGGCGGCGGTCGCCAAGTACGGCGTCGCCCGCGCGCAGTCGTTCTCGCGCCCGGTGTGCGACACCGCGTTCGCGTCCGGGGTCGTCGCGGCCCAGTAAGGACGTTCCGCACCGGCCGGGAGCAGAGGACCCCGCACCTGCGGCCTTTTGCTACCGGCCGGTTAGGGTGCGGGGTATGACCGCAGCCGCAGCACTACCCACTCAAGCCGTGGTCCTTGCCGGGGGGCAGGGGTCACGGCTTCGTCCGTACACCGACGACCGCCCCAAGCCGATGGTCGAGATCCCCGGCACCGGCGTGCCCATCATCGGGCACCAACTGGCGTGGCTGGCGGCCGAGGGCGTCACCGACGCGGTGGTGTCCTGCGGGCATCTCGCCGAGGTGCTGATGGACTGGCTGGACGCCACGGAGCTGCCGCTGAAGGTGAGTTGCGTGGTCGAGAAGGAGCCGCTGGGGCGCGGCGGCGGGCTGAAGTTCGCGGCGGCGTCGCTGCCGCGGCCCGACGAGCCGTGGTACGCGACGAACGGCGACATCTGGACCCGGTTCTCGCTGCCCGCGATGGCCGCGTTCCACCAGGAGCGGGGCGCGGACGCCACGCTGGCGCTGGCCCGGCCGCACATGCCGTGGGGCGCGGTGGAGACGGACCAGTTCGGGCACGTCATCGACTTCATCGAGGCGCCGCCGTCGCCGTATCTCATCAACGCGGGTGTCTACGTCTTCTCCGCCGCCTTCCGCGACCTGCTGCCGGAGCGCGGCGACCACGAGCGCGCGACGTTCCCGCGGCTGGCGCGGCAGCGCCGCCTGGCGGGCTTCCCGCTGCCGCAGGGGGCCTACTGGCGGGCCATCGACACGGCGAAGGACCTGACGGAGGCGGCGAAGGAACTGCGCCGGGGATAGGGCCCGGCAACGGTACGGGCCAGGGCTCCGGCGCCCCGTACGGCACGGCCCTGCCGCCCCGTACGGCACCACCCCGCCGTGCCCCCGCGCACCCGGGCCGGGGCCCCTCCCCGCAGCCACGGAGTAGGGCCCCGGCCCGCAGCCCTGCGGCTAACCCAGCAACCCGCCGACCAGACCCCGCGGCTTCTCCTCCCCGCCGCCGCCCGTCGACCCGCCGTCCGGCGAGCCGCCGCCCCCCGTGCTCCCCGCACCGTCTCCACCCGACTCCGGCGCACCCCCGCCCGGCGCCGGGTCCGCGCCCGGCCCCGCGTCGGAGGGCGGCGGCGCCGGATTCTCGGCGGACGGGGGCGGCGCCTGCTGCGACGCCGGGGGCGCCGCCGGCTGCCGCTCCGGGGGGACGCTGCCCGGCTCCGTCGCCGGACCGGCCTCCTCCGTACCCCGTTCGCCCTCCGCGCCGGGGGTGGACGCCTCGCCGCCCGGCTCCGCGGAGCCGTCCCGCGACGGGGTCGCCGAGCCCGCGTCACCGCCCCGGCCCTTGCCGCCGGGCGTCTCGGGCAGCGGGGTGCCCGGCAGGTGGTTGACGGGCGGCTCGTCGGGGCCCGGTACCCGTACCGTGCTCGACGACCGCACCGCCGCCCCCAGCATCGACCCGACCAGCAGCGCGAGCCCCACGATCACCGTGGCCAGCACCGTCCCGCGGCGCAGCACCCGGCGGCGCAGCTCCCACAGTTCCGAACGCGGCCCCAGCGTCCGCCACGCCTCGCCGGCGAGCCGGGCGTCGAGGGAGTAGACGGGGGCGCCGGCGATCACGAGCGGGGACCAGGCGGCGAGGAACAGGGCGTCCGCCGCGTCGTACGCGGAGGAAGTCTGCCACGCCACCGTCACCAGCAGCCCGAGCGCGAGCAGCCCGCCGATGGCCGCCGCGAGCCGCTGCCACAGCCCGCAGATCGTCAGCACGCCCACGATGATCTGCAGGAAGGCCACCGTCAGCCCGGTGCCGACGGGGTGGGCGAGCCCGAAGTCGTACAGCGGCCGGGCGACGAACCACGGGTCCATCCGCTCCAGCCAGCTCCGCATCGAGCCGCGCTCGCCGCCGTCGAAGAACAGCGGGTCGCTGAGCTTGCCCATGCCGGCGTAGAGGGAGACGAGGCCGAGGACGATGCGCAGGGGCAGCAGGACGACGCCGAGGTTCATCCGGCGCCCGGGGTAGTAGGCGTGCCGTACGGGGTCGGCGCCGTGGCGCTGGGTGCGGCGGCCGTCGTCGGGGGCGGCTTCGCCCGGCTCGGCGTACGGGTCGTACGGCGCGTCGTAACCGCCCTGCCCGCCGTCGTACGGACCCTCCCCCGGTCCGTACGTCCGGGGTCCGCCCGGCTCGTACGGACCGGCGGGCCCCGGGATGCGCGGGATCACCTGCGTCGCGTCGGCGGTGGCCCCCGGCGGCGGGCCGGAGCCGTCGATGCGGGGCAGCCGGTGGGTGGCGTCGTCGAGGGTGGGGAGCACCTGCGTGGCGCCGTCGTAGCGGGGCAGGAGCTGCGTCGCCGTCGCGTCGGCGCCGCCCGCGGGGTGCCGTCCCGCGGCGCCCCGGGGGATGGCCTGCAACAGCCGTCCCGCGGCGGTGTCGTCGACGCGCCCGGTCCACACCACGGGCGCCCGCCGCCGCCCCGCCCCGGCGGCGCCAACGGCCCCGGCGCCCACTCCCGCGCCGACGAGGGCGGGTGCGAACCCGCCGCCCCCGTACAGCGGCGCGCCCGCCGCGGCGAGCGTGCGGTGGGACGAGGGCCCGAGCTGCACCCGGAAACTGGGGTTGTCGACGTTGATCCGGGTGGGCTCGCTCGGCACCCGCACCATCGTCAGCCGGCCGGTGTCCTCGGGTTCCTGCGCGCTACCACCCGTGGGGGTGGGCGGAGTTCTGGTGTCCACGCTCCACTAACCGAGTGACACGCCGCGAAGACACTGCCTGACACCACCCTTTTGTGTCGGAGGCCGGTCAAACACACCCTTCGCCGGGGCTCGTTCCGATGCGCAGCACGCCGTCCCGTACGGCCGTCACGCCCTCCGGCGCGCCGCCTCGTACAGCACCACACCGGCCGCGACGCCCGCGTTCAGCGACTCCGCACCGCCGGGCATCGGGATCCGTACCCGCACGTCGCACGTCTCCCCCACCAGCCGCGACAGGCCCTTGCCCTCGCTGCCGACCACGACGCAGACCGGGCCGTCCAGCAGGTCGAGGTCCGGCAGCTCGACGTCGCCGTCGGCCGCGAGCCCGACGACCATCACGCCGGCCTTCTGGTACGCCTCCAGCGCGCGCGTCAGGTTCGTCGCCCGCGCCACCGGGGTGCGCGCCGCGGTGCCCGCGGAGGACTTCCACGCCCCCGCCGTCATGCCCGCCGCCCGGCGCTCCGGGATGACGACGCCGTGGCCGCCGAAGGCGGAGACGGAGCGGACCACGGCGCCGAGGTTGCGCGGGTCGGTGACCCCGTCGAGGGCGACGGCCAGCAGGTCCTCGGCGTCCTCGGCGGCGGCGTCGAGCAGGTCCTCGGGGTGGGCGTACTCGTAGGGCGGGACCTGGAGCACCAGGCCCTGGTGGTTCAGGCCGTCCGTCATCCGGTCCAGCTCGGGGCGCGGCGCCTCCATCAGGTGGACGTCGCCGCGGTCGCCGGCGAGCTGGAGGGCGGCGCGCACGCGGTCGTCGCTGTCGACGTACTGCTGGACGTAGAGCGTCGTGGCGGGCACGCCGTCGCGCAGCGCCTCGTACACCGAGTTGCGCCCGACGACCAGCTCGCTGCTGCCCTTCCCGCCCCGGCGCCCGGCGGCCGGGCGGGCGGTGGCGGCCTTCCTCGACCGCGCCTTGGCGGCACGCTGCTTGGCGTGCCCGGGGCGCTGGTCGGCGGGCGGCGTGGGGCCCTTGCCCTGGAGGGAGCGGCGGCCCTTGCCGCCGCTGCCCTTGGTCGCGCCCTTCTTGCTCGCCGTTCTCCGGCCTCGGCGCTGACTGTTCCCGGCCATGGGGCTTCCACCTGCTTCTGCGATCGTCGTTCTCTACGTCATGAGTGTGCCGCCCGGTCCGCCGGGCGGCACAACGGGGGCCCGGCGGGCCCGGTCGGGGGCGGTCAGCAGAGCGTCCAGCGCGGCCCGTCCGGGGTGTCCTCGATGGTGAGGCCCGACTGCTGGAGCTGGTCGCGGATGGCGTCCGCCGCCGCGTAGTCCTTGCGCGCCCGCGCCGCCTCGCGCTGTTCCAGCACCAGCCGGACGAGCGTGTCGACGGCCCCGTGCAGATCCGCGCCGCGGTCGGCGCCGTCCGCGCCCGTCCAGTGCGGGTCGAGCGGGTCGAGGCCGAGCACGCCCAGCATGGCGCGTACCTCGGCGAGGCGGGCGACGGCGGCTTCCTTGTCGTCGGCGGACAGGGCGGCGTTGCCCTGCCGGACGGTGGTGTGCACGACCGCGAGCGCCTGCGGCACCCCGAGATCGTCGTCCATCGCCTCGGCGAACGCGGGCGGCACGTCCGCGGCCGGGGCGACGGGCCCGCCGGCCTTCTCGGCCACACGCTGGACGAAGCCCTCGATGCGCGAGAACGCGGACTCGGCCTCGCGCAGGGCCTCCTTGCTGAACTCGATGGTGGAGCGGTAGTGCGGGGTGCCCAGGTAGTAGCGCAGGACGATGGGGCGCCAGCGCTTGACCATCTCGGAGATGAGCACCGAGTTGCCGAGCGACTTGCTCATCTTCTCGCCGCTCATGGTCACCCAGGCGTTGTGCATCCAGTAGTCCGCGAAGTCGTCGCCGAACGTCTTGGACTGCGCGATCTCGTTCTCGTGGTGCGGGAAGACGAGGTCGATGCCGCCGCCGTGGATGTCGAAGCGGGAGCCCAGGTACTTGTGGGCCATCGCGGAGCACTCCAGGTGCCAGCCGGGTCGGCCGCGGCCCCATGGCGTCTCCCAGGACGGCTCGCCGGGCTTGGCGGCCTTCCACATGGCGAAGTCCCGCGGGTCGCGCTTGCCGGTCTCGCCCTCGCCCTCGGGCTGGCGGAGGTTGTCCAGCTCCTGGTTGGACAGGGCCAGGTAGCCGGGGTACGAGCGCACGTCGAAGTAGACGTTGCCGTCGGCGGCGTAGGCGTGCCCGGACTCGATGAGCGCGCGCATCATCTCGATCATCTCGGGGACGTGCCCGGTGGCGCGCGGCTCGTACGTGGGCGGGAGGCAGCCGAGCGCCGCGTAGCCGTCGTTGAAGGCCCGCTCGTTCTCGTACCCGATGGCCCACCAGGGGCGGCCCTGGTCCGCGGACTTGGAGATGATCTTGTCGTCGATGTCGGTGACGTTGCGGATGAACGTCACGTCGTAGCCGCGGTGGAGCAGCCAGCGGCGCAGGATGTCGAAGTTGAGCCCCGACCGGATGTGCCCGATGTGGGGGGCTGCCTGCACGGTGGCGCCGCACAGGTAGATCGAGACGCAACCCGGGACGATCGGGGTGAAGTCACGGATCTGCCGGGTGCTGGTGTCGTACAGGCGAATGGTCACCCCTCAAGGGTAGTAGGACCCGGACCCCCCGAGGGCCGCAGCCCGCGTAGAGGCGCCCGGCAGCCCCGCCCGGGGAGCCTTCCCCGCGCAGCTCGCCCCGGACGTCCCCCGCCGGCCTCGCCCTCAGGGCTCCCGCAGACCTCCCCCGCGCACCCGCCCCAGGGTAGGCCGCCGCACTGACGACCGGGCGTGGGACGGCTGCCGTCCCACGCCCGGTTTCGTCGTTCAGTGCAGGTTGCCCTGGCCCGAGATCTTCTCCGGGGTGACGCGGACGACCACCCGCGTACCGTCCTCGGCGTGGCCGCCGCTGAAGGTGTCGTAGTCCTTGCCCGTGTACTTCACCGACAGCTCGTCGATCAGCTCCCGGCCGCCCTCGGTGGTGACGCTGGCGGTGCCGCGCACCTGGGCGTAGTTGTACGGGGCCGCCGGGTCGATCACGACGACGCTGATCCGCGGATCGTGGTTCAGGTTACGGGCCTTGACGCGCTCGGCGGTGGTGCAGAAGAGCAGGTCGTCGCCGTCTCGCTTCACCCAGACGGGCGACGCCTGCGGGGCGCCGTCGGGCTGCACGGTGGCGACGGTGACGAAGACCTGGCCGTCGAGTACCTGCTTGAGGTTGGCGGAGAGGGCGACAGACACGGTGAGTACTCCTCTGGGGTTCACGCTCGTGGGCACTACCTGCGTACCCAACAACCGGCCCGCCGCGGGCCTTCCGCGCGGCGGCGCGAAGTCCGCGTCACCCGGGCGGCGGCAGGAGGAGCGCGGTGGCGATCGCCGCCAGGCCCTCGCCGCGGCCGGTGAGCCCGAGACCGTCGGTCGTCGTGCCGGAGACCGACACCGGCGCACCGGCGGCGGCCGACAGCGCCTCCTGCGCCTCCGCCCGCCGCTTGCCGATCTTCGGCCGGACGCCGATCACCTGGATGGCGACGTTGCCGATGTGGAAGCCGGAGGCGCGCACGATACGGGCCGCCTCGCCCAGCAGCGCGACGCCCGCGGCGCCGGACCACTCGGGGCGGCCGGTGCCGAAGTGCGCGCCGAGGTCACCGAGGCCGGCGGCGGAGAAGAGCGCGTCGCACGCGGCGTGCGCGGCGACGTCGCCGTCGGAGTGGCCGTCGAGGCCGTGGCTCTCGCCCTCCCAGTGCAGGCCCGCGCACCACAGCTCGCGGCCCTCCGCGAAGGCGTGCACGTCGGTGCCGACGCCGACGCGCGGCAGCACGCCGTACGCACCGGGCGCACCGGCGGCCGGGGACTGCCCGGTGCCGCCGGACGGCGGGGTCGCGTCAGAAGGCATCCGTCGCCCTCCTGCGCGCCAGTACGGCCTCGGCCAGCACCATGTCCAGCGGCCGCGTCACCTTGAACGCCTCCTCGTGCCCGGGTACGAGCACGACCTCGACGCCCAGCCGCTCGACCATGCCGGCGTCGTCCGTGGCGCCCTCACCGGCGGCGGGCACCTTCTCGTGGGCCTCCGTGAGCACCCGGCGGTCGAAGCCCTGCGGCGTCTGCACGGCGCGCAGCGCGGCCCGCTCGGGGGTGGCGACGACCGGCTCGGGGCGGCCCGGCTCGCCGCCGGGCACGACCTGCTTGACGGTGTCGGTGACGGGCAGCGCCGGTACGACGGCGGGCGCCCCGGCCCGTACCGCGGCGGCGACGGCCTCCACGGTGTCCACCGGGACCAGCGGGCGGGCGGCGTCGTGCACGAGCACGACGTCGACGTCGTCGGGGAGCGCGGCCAGCCCGAGGCGTACGGAGTCCTGGCGGGTGTCACCGCCGGAGACGACGACGATCTCGGTCGAGTCGAGGTGCTCCAGGTGGTCGTCGAGCAGGGTGCGCACCTGCGCCGCCTCACCGGGCGGGCCGACGACGACCACGAGGGACACCGCGCGAGCGCGGGAGAGGGCGCGTACGGCGTGCACGAGCATCGGCGTGCCGCCGAGGGCGCGCAGGGCCTTGGGCGCGCCCGGGCCGAGCCGCACTCCGCGGCCGGCGGCGGGGATCACCGCGGCGCATCTGTACGGACCGGACGGGTCCGAGTGGCCGGGCCGGGTCCGTACGGACGCGGCGGGCGAGTCGGACGTGCCTGACGGAGACATTGCGGTGTTCAGGTTTGTGTCCTTGGACGACATGGGTATGGCCAAAAGCGTGCCGGGCACGTGCTTCGTGCCCCCACCGCGGAGCTCGCTGACGACCCCCTTCCGTGACGCACATGGTCGCAGTAGCTACCCGGGCCCGGCACGGTTGTCCACATGAAAGCGGGACAGCCGTCGGCCCGGCGCGCCGCACGCGAGCATACGCACGCGCGGCGCGGGAGCCTACGGCTGCCCCCGGAACCCGGCACGCTTTCAGGCCGTCGGACGGACGCGAAAGGACGAGCGGGGACAAACGGACGGACCACGAGGGACGTCACCGGGCAACGCCGCGACGCCGGCGTCGGGATGAGGACCGGGATCGACGGAGAGCGCGTGTCGTACGACACACGCGACCGTCGACGACCGGAGCCGGGCACCCGCCACCGAGCCGAGACGGCGACTCCGACGGTGCCGACGATGCCGGCGCCGAACAGAGCCGGAGCAACCTCACCGGGCAACCGCGACGGCACCCGGAAACCGGGCGTTGCCGCAGCCGTCACGGCACGGCGCCAAGGGCACCGCTGTCGTGACGTGAGGCGCGGTCAGGCACCGTTCAGGACGCCAGCACCTCGTCGAGCAGGGCTTCCGCCTTGTCCTCGTTCGTGCTCTCACACAGCGCCAGCTCGCTCACCAGGATCTGGCGGGCCTTGGCGAGCATCCGCTTCTCCCCGGCGGAGAGACCGCGCTCGCGCTCCCGGCGCCACAGATCCCGGACGACCTCCGCAACCTTGATCACGTCACCCGAAGCGAGCTTCTCCAGGTTCGCCTTGTATCGCCGGGACCAGTTGGTGGGCTCTTCCGCATACGGCGCGCGCAGCACCTCGAAGACCCGCTCCAACCCTTCCTGGCCAACCACATCGCGTACCCCGACGAACTCGGCATTGTCCGCCGGCACGCGCACCGTCAAGTCGCCCTGCGCGACTTTCAGCACCAAGTAGGTCTTGTCCACACCTTTGATCTGGCGAGTTTCGATGGCCTCGATCAGCGCGGCCCCGTGATGGGGATAGACCACGGTGTCGCCAACCTTGAACGTCATGTGACAGGTACCCCTTCCGTGGCTATCCAGGGTAACACGGCACAGGCCGCTTCTGAATGGCGTTTTCGCAGGTCAGGGCCCGTCTCGGGGCTTGACAATCGACCCTCGAACGTGCTTCGTCCGCCACCGGAATCATGGTTTCCGCAGGTGGGACGGCCCCTGCCGGAAACCCGAAACGCGAAGGTTACCCGCCGTCAGAAGGTTCGACAGGGCGGCGAACGTCCCGATTTGTCGGAGTCGGCCGGTGAAGTCGTGCTGCTCCGTTCGGCCGATCACGAACGAATCCGGCCGGATTCCCAGAATTGATCACGCGGGCTGTGATCGATATCCCCGTTCTCCCTCCGCCGGTGTTCCCTCGGTTCTTCCCACACCGCTTCCCGCGCGGATATTGCCGGGCATTAGCACGGCCGTACGCCGGACGTGAGCGAAGGCGCACGGGCAGGCGAGAGGGCGGGTCGGGTCCGTGCCCCCAGAAGGGGGTCGGTACTGTTCCCCCCAGCACCACCGTCACCGCACCCGAGCCGAACCGGCCCTCACGTCCAAGGAGATGCCGCCGCCGTGAGCAGCAGCAGCATTCGACGCGGCACGCTCGCCGCGACCGCCCTCGCTCTCTCGCTCGCCGCCCTCACCGCGTGCGGGGCGGGCAACAACGCCGAGACCCTGAAGATCAACCCCGACAACGCGCGGGTCACCGCAGGCCACATCAAGATCCAGAACGCGGTGGTCATCACGCCGGCGGACGAGGCCGGCGGTCCCGCCGCGGTCTCCGCGCGCATCTTCAACAACGGCGACCGGGACCAGACGCTGGAGCGGCTGACGCTCGCGGACGGCGGTCAGGAGCTGGAGCTGTCCGGCAAGAACGGCCGGGGCGGCGTGGTGGTGCCGGCGGGCGGCTCGGTGATGCTGGGCGGCGAGGGCCACGCCTCGGCGGTGCTGCCCGACGGGCACGACGCCGGGCACGGCGCGACGAAGAAGCTCGCCTTCGAGTTCAGCCAGGAGGGCGAGGTACGGCTCGCCGCGTTCATCGTCGCGGACGACGGCGAGTACGCGCCCTGGGCCGCGACGCAGTCGCCGACCCCGGTGGAGACCGGGACGTCCTCCCCGGACGCCGAGCCGGGCGAGGATGCGGGCACGGGCACGGACGCCACCGAAGGTACGGACGCCAACGAGGGCACGGACGGCACCGACGCCTCCACCTCGCCGGACGCCGACGCCGACGCCGACGCCGACGCCACGGAGAACGCCACCGAAGGCGCCGAAGGCACGGACGGCGCGACGTCCTCCGAGAGCCCGGTCACCGAGCAGTAGGCCGGACGTCCCGGGGGCGCGGCAGCGCTCGTACGCCCCGGGCGCCCCGGCGCTGCCGCGCGCCGGGGCCGGGTGCCCTCGCGTTCCGTACGGCGGACGCACACGCGCACCCGCCCCACCGGCCCGCCTACGGCTCGAACTTGTAGCCCAGGCCGCGGACCGTCACCAGATACCGCGGCGCGCCCGGGTCGGGTTCGATCTTCGCGCGCAGCCGCTTGACGTGGACGTCGAGGGTCTTGGTGTCGCCGACGTAGTCGGCGCCCCAGACCCGGTCGATGAGCTGCATCCGGGTCAGCACCCGGCCGGCGTTGCGCAGCAGCATCTCCAGCAGGTCGAACTCCTTCAGCGGCAGGTCGACCTTGTCGCCGGCGACCGTCACCACGTGCCGGTCGACGTCCATCCGGACCGGGCCGACCTCCAGGGCCGCCGGTTCCGCCTCCTCCGGTTCGCCGCGGCGGCGCAGGACCGCGCGGATCCGGGCGACCAGCTCCCGGGAGGAGAAGGGTTTCGTCACGTAGTCGTCGGCTCCTATTTCCAGCCCGACGACCTTGTCGATCTCGCTGTCCTTGGCGGTCACCATGATGACGGGGACGTTGGACCGGCCGCGCAACTGGCGGCACACCTCGGTGCCGGGCAGGCCCGGCAACATGAGGTCCAGCAGCACCAGGTCGGCGCCGTTGCGGTCGAAGTCGTCGAGCGCCTCGGGGCCCGTGGTGGCCACGGCCACCTCGAAGCCCTCCTTGCGGAGCATGTACGACAGTGCGTCGCTGAACGATTCTTCGTCCTCGACGACGAGAACCCGGGTCACGCTCTGACCTCCGAGGGGGACGGACAGCACGGGGTTGGGGGGACGGGGCGGCGGGGGGTGGGGCCGCGCCGGGGGGTGGGCCCGCGGG
>NZ_JBDPMI010000033.1:0-96894 GCF_039871555.1 Streptomyces sp. B5E4 | reverse complement strand
CTTTGTGATGCGTCCGTGTACCTGTACGACAAGGCTCGCGGGTGCAATGTGAGGTGTGGTGCCGCGCCGGGGTCCGGCCGCGGCGGCGGCCCCCCCCCGGGGGGCGCGGCGGCCCGGGGTGCTCCGGGGGCGGCGGCGGTTGCGCGGGAGGCGGCTGGGGCGGGGTCACAGCGGGAACTCCGATGCGGGGCGGGGGTGGACGGCCGCGGCGCGGGCGGGGCGCATGCCGGCGTGGTCGCGCATCGCCTCGTGGGCGGCCTCCGCGAAGCGGGCCACGGCCGGGTTGTGGCCGTCCGCCGGCCACGCCGCGGACGTACGCCAGCCGATCGGATCACCGGCCAGCGGGCGCCACACCGTACCGGGACCCGCGGTGGTACGGGGCAGCAGGGCGACGGCGCCGCCGGGGGGTGCGGGTGCTGCGGCCGGGTCGGGTGCTTCGGGCGGGGCGGGTGCTTCGGATGCCGCCGGGGTGGCCGGTGCGGCCGTAGCGGCATGGGCGGTGGACAGGACGAGGGCGCGGGTGAAGTCGCCGCCGGACGCCTCGTGGACGGCGGCGGGAGTGCAGCCGTGCCGGGCGCAGGCGGTGAGCACCTCGTCGTACAGCGCGGGGTCGTCGGCCCGCGGCGTGAGGACGAGCGCGCGCCCGCTCAGGTCGGCGGCGGTCAGCCGCGCCACCGCGGCGAGCGGGTCGGCGGCGGCGAGGAGCACGCCGAGCGGCTGGTGGAGTACGGGCCCGAAGGTGAGCCCGGGTGCGGGACACGGATGCCGTACGACGCCCGCGTCCAGCGTGCCGGCGGCCAGTTCGCGGGCCTGCGCCGTGGTGGTCAGCTCGCGCAGCTCCAGCTCGCCGCCCGGGGAACGCGCGCGGTAGCCGGTGATGAGCGCGGCGACGGCCGCCGGGCCCAGATGCGGCGGCACGGCCGCGCGCAACGTACCGGCCGCGCCGCTCCCGATCCGCGCCACCGCCGCCGCGAGCCGGTCCGCGGCGGCCAGCACCTGGTCGGCCTCCGCCAGCACGAGCCGGCCGGCGGGCGTCAGCGCCGTGCCCTGGCTGCCGCGGTCGAAGAGCCGCACGCCCAGCTCGCGCTCCAGCCGGCGGATGCGCTGGGACAGCGACGGCTGCGCGATGCGCAGCCGCTCGGCGGCGCGGCCGAAGTGGCGCTCCTCGGCGACCGCCCTGAAGTAGCGCAGATGCCGGAGGAGGTCCATGAACAGGGAGGATAGTCAATCGCCTATCGGATCGATGAAGATATTGGTCTTGGACCGAGGCTCGGGGCGAGTGATCTGCTGTCCGGCATGACACGACATGGGGTGGGGTACGGGGACGAGGCGCGGGACACGTACGGGGGCGGTGCCCACGACCGCTCGTACGGCGTCGACCGGTACGGCCCGGATCAGTACTACGGGGCGGACCGGCCCGGAGCGGACCCCTACGGCGCCGATGCGTACGGGGCCGATCCGTACGACGACGTGCCGGAGCGGCGCCCGCACGTGCGACGGCGACGGCGGCGCGGCCCGGTGCTCGCCGTAGTGGCGGTGGTGCTGGCCGGCGGCGGGTACTGGGCGGCGACGGCCGGGCCGCTCGACGGTGGCGCGGACGGCGGCGGGCCCGCGGATCCGGAGGCACGGCGGACCGCGGAGCGGTTCCTCGACGGCTGGTCGGCGGGGCGGATGAAGGCGGCGGCCCGGCTGACGGACTCGCCGGCCGAGGCGGAGCGGATCCTCGCGAGCTTCACGGAGGGCCTGGAGATCGGGAAGCCGAAGCTGACGGCGGGCCGGGACCGGGCCGACGGCGACGGCGGGGCGCAGGTGACGTACACCGCGAAGATGCCCGTACGGGGCCTCGGCACCTGGACGTACGACGCGACGCTGCCGCTGGTCCGCGAGGACGGCGGGGCGTGGCGGGTGCGGTGGGAGCTCGGGGTGGTGCATCCGAAGCTGACGGAGACGGAGAAGTTCCGGCTGGTCCGCGAGGAGTCGGCGGAGCTGGACGCCGTCGACCGCGACGGGGGCGCCGTCTCCGCCGCGGACCACCCGTCGCTGGCGGGCGTGCTGGGCCTGGGCGGCGGGCGGCCGCAGGGTGCGGTGCAGGTCGTCGACCGGCACACGGGGGACGTACGGAGTACGGAGGCGCGCTTCGGGCCGCGGCGCGGTGCGGGGGACGGGACGTTGCGTACGACGGTCGACGCGGAGCTGCAGGGGGCCGCCGAGGCCGCCGTCGAGCGGCACGTCGGCGGGCGCAACGCCGGGCTCGTCGCGCTCGACATGGACAGCGGCGAGGTGCTGGCCGCGGCCAACTCGCCGGCCACGGGCTTCAACCGGGCCTTCCAGGGCACGTACGCCCCCGGCTCGACCTGGAAGATCCTGACGACGGCCGCGCTGCTGAACAAGGGCGCGGTCAGCCCCGAGACGACGGTGGACTGCCCGAAGTACCTGACGGTCGGCAAGCAGTTCCACAACGTGGAGACCTCCGAGATACCCGGCGCGACCTTCCGCGAGGACTTCATCCACTCCTGCAACACCGCCTTCGTCGCGCTGCGCGGCTCGCTCGGCGACGAGGAGATGACGGACGTCGCGCGGCAGTATTTCGGGATCGGGGAGGAGTGGAGCACGGGGGTGCCGTCGTTCGACGGGGAGGTGCCGGTGCCCGGGGACGAGACGGAGAAGGCGGCGTCGCTCTTCGGGCAGGGGCGGCTGCGGGCGAACCCGCTGGTGATGGCGTCGGTCACGGCGACGGCGGCGACGGGGACGTTCCGGCAGCCGGTGATCGTGGCGGGGCAGGAGCCCTCGGCGTCGGCCTCGGCGCTTCCGGAGGGAGTCGTGGAGCAGTTGCGGGCGCTGATGCGGGACACGGTGACGGAGGGCAGCGCGCAGGTGCTGGCGGGGCTGCCGGGGGATGTGGGGGCGAAGACGGGGACGGCGGAGGTGACGGCGACGGGGCCGAACAACGGGTGGCTGGTGGCGTACCGCGACGGGGTGGCGGTGGCGTGCGTGGTGGAGGACGCGGAGAGCGGTTCCGGGGACGCGGGGCCGGTGGTGCGGGAGGTGCTGGAGGCGGTGGGGTGAGGGGCCGTTGCGCCGGCGGGGCGGGTGCCCGGTCGGCGGCGGGTGTCGTGCGGCGTGCTTCGGGCTTCGTGCGTCGTGCCTCGTGCTCGGCGCTTCGTGCGGGGCGGTGGCGGTCCGTACGCCTGGACGGCCTGCGCGGGCCGTACGCGATGATGGCCGGGTGACCGACGCCGCTGCCTCCACCTCCGCTTTCCGTCCGCCGGCCCGTCCCCGGCTCATCGCCACGGACCTCGACGGGACCCTGCTGCGGGACGACAAGACCGTCTCCGACCGCACGGTCGCCGCGCTGGCCGCGGCGGAGGAGGCGGGGGTGGCGGTGGTGTTCGTCACGGGCCGGCCGGCGCGGTGGATGGGCGTGGTCGCGGAGCACGTGCACGGACACGGGATGGCGATCTGCGCCAACGGCGCCGCGGTCGTCGACCTGCACCGCGGGCTCGAACTGGCGGAGGTCTGCCCGCTGCCGCTCGCCGACGCCGTGGCGGTCGTCGGTGTGCTGCGGACGATCGCGCCGGGTACGGCGTTCGCGGCGGAGCACACGGGCGGCTTCGGCCGCGAATCCGGGTATCCGCTGCACCGGGGGCCGGGGCCGATAGCGCCGGTGGAGAAGCTGCTGGCGGAGGACGGGGAACGGGCGGGGGACCCGCTGCTGAAGCTGCTGGCGTACCACCCGGGCCTCGGCGCGGACGAGTTCCTGCAGGCGGCGCGGGCGGGGGCGGGGGAGCACGGGGAGTTCACCCGCTCGACGCCGAGCGCGCTGCTGGAGGTGAGCGGCAGGGGCGTGAGCAAGGCGAGCACGCTGGAGCGCTACTGCGAGGCGCGGGGGATCACGGCGGCGGAGGTCGTGGCCTTCGGCGACATGCCGAACGACATCGAGATGCTGACGTGGGCGGGCAGGTCGTACGCGATGGCCAACGCCCACCCGGAGGTCCTGGCCGCGACGACGAACCGCACGGCGGGCAACGAGGAGGACGGGGTGGCGCTGGTCATCGAGCAGTTGCTGCACGGTCTGTGAGGGAGAGCGCCGCTCCGGAACGAGAGCACTGCTCCGAAACGGGAGCGGCGCTCCACCGCGAGAGCGGGCGTCCGCGCGGGTGCTCCGTATCGAGAGCAGTGCTCTCCTACGTGACCAGTGCTCCCTACCCGGAGCCCCCGCCCGTCCCCTACGCCGCGACCGCCCCCGCCGCGCCCGGTCCGCCACCCGACTCGCCGCCCGGTGCCGTCAGCGGGACCTCCCAGATCAGTGACGTCCCCCCGCCGCAGTCCCCCAGCCCCGGCCCGTACGTCGCCTGGCCGCCCAGCTCCTCCGCCCGGCGCTCGATGTTCCGCAGCCCGCTCCGCCGCCCGTACGGCGACAGCCCCCGCCCGTCGTCCGCCACCGTCAGCCGCACCGCGTCCCGGCCGTCCGGCAGCTCCGCCGTCGCATCGACCACCACCCCCACCTGCCCCGCCCCCGCGTGCCGCGACGCGTTCGACAACCCCTCCCGCAGCGCCGCCAGCAGATGCCGTGCGATCCGCTCGTCCACCCGCTCGTCCACCGCGCCCACGAAGCTCGTCGACGGCTGGAACCCCAGCGCCGCCGCCGCCGTCGCGACCTCCCGCAGCACCAGCGCCCGCAGCCCCGTCGGCGCCTGCGCCGGCTCCTGCTGCAGCGCGTAGATCGTGCCGCGGATCTCCTCGATCGTCAGCTCCAGCGCGTCCACCGCCGCGTCGATCCGCTGCCGCACCTCCGGCGCCCGCTCCAGCCGCTTCGCCCCCTGCAACTGCATCCCCGTCGCGAACAGCCGCTGGATCACCAGGTCGTGCAGGTCCCGCGCGATCCGGTCGCGGTCCTCGTACACCGCCAGCCGCTCCCGGTCCCGCTGCACCTCCGACAGCATCAGCGCCAGCGCCGCCTGCCCCGCGAACCGCGTCGCCGACTGCTTCTCCGTCTCCCGGTACAGCCGGGCCCCGGGCGCCCGCGGCAGCGACAGCGCGCCCAGCACCCGCTTCCCGCTGCGCAGCGGCAGCATCATGCACGGCCCGAAGCGTTCCGCGCCGTCGCTCACCGCCCGCGGGTCGGCGCTCGCGTCGTCGAGGAACACCTCCTTGCCGGCCAGCAGCGCACGCACCGTCGGGCTGTACGACGGCAGCACCCGCCCCACGAGGTCGTCCACCCCCTCCCCGGCCACCGCCACGACCTCCAGCCACTCCGGCCCGGCGGCCCTGCCCGCACCACCGGCGACAGCCGTCACCTCGCCCCCCGACCGCGGCAGCAGCACCACCCCCGCCATCGCGTCCGCGAGCCCCCGCGCCTGCTCCGCGATCACCCCCAGCGCATCCCGCGCGTCCGCGCTCGACAGCAGCGCGGTGGTCACGGCGTGCGCCCCGTCGATCCACCGCTCCCGCTGCCGCGTCTCCAGGTGCAGCCGCGCGTTGCCGATCGCGATGCCCGCCTCGGTGGCGATGATCCGGACGAGGTGCAGGTCGTCGTCCAGGAACCGGCCGCCGCCGCGCTTCTCCGACAGCACCAGGTCGCCGAAGTACCGCCCGTCCACGTCGATCGGCACCGTCAGCGTCGTCCCCGGCGCGTCCGGGATCGCGTCGAGCCGCGCCCGGTCCACCTCGTCCACGCCGTACGACGCGAACTCGTCGAGATCACCGCTCTGCTCGTCGATCACCACGATCGACGCGTACCGCGCGCCTGCCAGCTCCGCCGCCGTCTGCGCGATCACGTCGAGCGTGGGGTGGAGCTGCAGCCCCGTGCCGATGGACCGCATGGCGGCCAGCAACTGCGTCACGCGCTCGGCCAGCTCGCTGGAGACCCCCTGCAGTCCGCGGGTGGCGCGGGCGGCGGCGTCCATGGAGTCGGCAGCGGTCATGTCCCGAGGGTAATAAGCGGCTCTCGGTGGGGAAAGTCGGGATTGTCGGTTACGCCGGGTGCGTCGCGGCCGTCCGTGCCCTCGTGCGGGTACGGAGACGGGTGCGCCCGCTCCCGTAGCAGCGTGCGCCGGAACGGGCCGTCCACCTCCGCCAGCTCCGCGTACGTACCGCGCTGCACCACCCGGCCCCGCTCCAGCACCACGATCTCGTCCACCGCCTCCAGCCCCGTCAGCCGGTGCGTGATCAGCACCGTCGTCCGGCCCGCGGTGGCGGCGAGGAGATCGGCGGTCAGCGCGTCGGCGGTGGGCAGGTCCAGGTGCTCGGCGGGTTCGTCGAGGACGAGCACGGGGAAGTCGGCGAGCAGCGCGCGGGCCAGGGCGAGGCGCTGGCGCTGGCCGCCGGAGAGCCGGGCGCCGTGTTCGCCTACCGGGGTGTCGAGACCGAGTGGCAGGGTCTCGGTCCAGTCGAGGAGGCGGGCGGCGGCGAGGGCGGCGCGCAGGTCGCCGTCGGTGGCGTCGGTGCAGGCGAGGCGGAGGTTCTCGCGCAGCGTGCTGTCGAAGAGGTGGGCGTCCTGGGCGCAGAGGCCCACGAGGCGGCGTACGGCGTCGGAGTCGCAGGCGAGGGCGTCGGCGGTGCTCTCGTTCGAGAGCGGTGCTCTCGCGGGAGAGCGGTGCTCCGGGGAACGGTGCTCCGAAGCGAGAGCGGTGCTCTCCCCGTCCCTTCCCAGCCGGTACGCACCCGCCACCGGATCCAGGAACCGCAGCAGCACGTGCGCCAACGTCGTCTTGCCCGACCCCGACGCACCCACCACCGCGACCCGCCGCCCCCGCGTCAGCGTCAGATCCACCCCGTCCAGCGCAAGCCCGGCCTGCCCCGGATGCCGCGCCGACACCCCCGCCAGCGTCACCGGGTACGGATCAGCCGGCGGCCGCCCCGTACCCTCCGCGGCCGGCGGCGGCGCGTCCAGGATCTCGTCCACCCGCGCCGCGCTCCGCCGCACCCGGGCCCGCTGCTGCAGCGCCAGCGGCATCCCGTTCACCGCCTCGAACGCCGCGAGCGTCCCCAGCACCACCACCCCCAGCCACACCCCGGGCAGCCGTCCCTCGGACACCGCCTGCGCCCCGGCCGCCGCCGCCCCCACCACCGTCAGCCCGCAGATCAGCGCCGACAGCCCTGCGCCCAGCGCGAGCGCCGCGGCGCTGCGGGCGGCGATACGGGTCAGCCGGCGGTCGGCGTCGCGGAGCGCGGCGAGGCGGCGGGGCAGGGCGCCGGCGACGGCGAGTTCCGCCGTGCCGGTGAGGACGTCGACGACCTCTGTCGCGAGCGCCGCCCGCGCCGGCGCGAGCCGGGCCTCCGTCCGCCGTGCCGTGGCCACGGCCAGCAGCGGCACCCCGACGCCCGCCGCCAGCAGCCCGGCCGCGAGCACGGCACCCGCCTCGGGCAGCAGCACGGCCGCCATCCCCACGGACCCGGCGCCGACCAGGGCGGCGGCACAGACGGGCAGCAGCCAGCGCAGGTAGCGGTCCTGCAATGTGTCGGTGTCCGCGACGAGCCGGGTGAGCAGGTCGCCGCGGCGGTGCGGGGCCAGGCCGGCGGGGGCGAGGCGTTCGAGCCGGGTGTACACGGCGACGCGGAGGTCCGCGAGGATCCGTAGCACCGCGTCGTGGGAGACGAGGCGCTCGGTGTAGCGGAAGACGGCGCGCCCGATGCCGAACGCGCGGGTGGCGGTCACCGCGACCATGAGGTAAAGCACCGGCGGCTGTTCTGAGGCGCGGGAGATCAACCACCCCGAGACGCCCATGAGTCCGACGGCGGACGCGAGAGCCAGCGCGCCGAGCAGCGCGGCGAGCGCCAGCCGCCCGCGGGCGGTGGTGCTGCGGAGCGCGCTGCCGCCGCGGGGCGCCGGCTCCCGCTCGTACGATCCGCTGCCCTCCGTGTACGCGCCCTCGGCACCGTGCTCCGGTACGGGGACGGTCGCCGGCGCCGGCGCCGCCGCCCGTGCCGCGTCCGCCTTCGCGGCCACCGGCCCGCGGCCCTCCCCCAGCCGGACCACCCGGTCCGCCACGCCCAGCAGTGCGGGGCGGTGGGCCACGAGCAGCACCGAGCGGCTCCGGGCCAGCCGGGCGATCGCGGCGGTCACGGCGGCCTCGGTGTCACCGTCGAGGGCGGCGGTCGGCTCGTCGAGGAGGACCACGGGCCGGTCGGCGAGGAACGCCCGTGCGAGCGCGACCCGTTGCCGCTGGCCGGCGGAGAGGCCGGCGCCCGCCTCGCCGAGCACGGCGGCGGGGTCGAGGTCGCCGGCGGCGGCGTCGCGGAGCGCCCGCGCGACCTCGGCGTCGGTGGCGTCGGGGCGGGGGAGGCGGACGTTGTCGGCGACGGTGCCGGCGAAGAGCGCGGGCCGCTGCGGTACCCAGGCGACCTGCGCGTGCCAGCTCGGCAGATCCAGTGCGGCGAGGTCCTGCCCGCCGATGAGCACCCGGCCGGCCGTGGGCCGCACGAGGCCGAGGAGCGCCGCGAGCAGCGTGGACTTGCCGCCCCCGGAGGGCCCGGTGAGCGCTACGGTCTCGCCGGGGCGGAGGGTGAGGTCCGTACGCGGAAGGGAGTCCTCGGCCCGTCCTTCGTGCCGTACGACGAGACCGTCCAGGACCAGGTCGGCGCGGCGGGCGTCCGGGCAGGCGTTGTCGGTGGGGGCGCCTACCCTGGGGCGGGCGTGCGGGGTTGGGGCGGGGGCCGTCGAGGCGGTTGAGTCCGTCGGGGCCGTTGTATCCGTTGCGGTTGAGGCCGTGCCCGTGGCTGTGGCCGTGCCGGTGCCCGTGGCCGTGCCGGTGCCCGTGGCCGCGGGGGTTGAGCCGGCCTGGCCGTCGCGGGACCCGCTCCGCTCCAGGATCGCGAAGACCCCGTCCGCCGCCGCCAGGCCCTCCGCCGCGGCGTGGTAATGCGTACCGACCTGGCGCAGCGGCAGGTATGCCTCCGGGGCGAGGATCAGCACCACCAGCCCGGTGTACAGGTCCAGTTCGCCGTGGACCAGCCGCATGCCGATGGTGACCGCGACCAGCGCCACCGAGATCGTCGCCAGCAACTCCAGCGCGAACGACGACAGAAAGGCGATCCGCAGCGTGCGCATCGTCGCGCGCCGGTAGTCGGCGGTGATGGTGCGGATGTTGTCGGCCTGCGCCTTCGCGCGGCCGAAGACCTTGAGCGTCGGCAGGCCCGAGACGACGTCGAGGAAGTGGGCCGAGAGCCGGGACAGGGTGCGCCACTGGCGGTCGGTGGCCGCCTGGGTGGCCCAGCCGATGAGCATCATGAAGACCGGGATCAGCGGCAGGGTGCCGGCGATGATCGCTGCGGAGACCCAGTCGTCGGTGACGATGCGCGCGAGCACGGCCGCGGGGACGACGACGGCGAGGCCGAGTTGGGGCAGGTAGCGGGCGAAGTAGGCGTCCAGGGCGTCGATGCCGCGGGTGGCGAGTGCGGCGAGTTCGCCGGTACGGACCTCGCCCTCCGCGGCGCCCGGCCCCGTCGGCGTACGGGAGTCTCCGATCCGTACCGCCTCCGTCAGCAGCCGCATCCGCAGCTCCGACTTGACCGCCGCGCTCGACCGGTGGGCGGCCAGTTCCGTCAGCCAGCTCACCACCGCCCGCCCCACGGCGACCGCCGCGAGCAGCAGCAGCGGCGTGCGCAGGGCGGCGGCCGACAGACCGTCCTCGAAGGCGCCGACGACGATCTCCGCCATCAGCACGGCCTGCGCGATGACCAGCCCCGCACCGGCCGCGCCCAGCGCGACCGTGGCGAGCAGGAACAGCCGGGTGGCGCGGGCGTAGCGGGCCAGGCGGGGGTCGACGGGCTTCATGTCACCGGCCCGCCCCGCCGGTCCCCGACCCTTCGGACCCCGCGCCGTCGGCACCCGTGCCGCCCGCGGCAGGACCGTCCGTACCCGCACCGCCCGCACCGCCCGCGGTGACGGCCGCGTGCGCCTCCGGCGCGATGTGCTGCGTACCGATGCGCTTGCGGAACACCCAGTACGTCCACCCCTGGTACATCAGCACCACCGGCGTCGCGATCCCCGCGCACCACGTCATGATCTCCAACGTGTACGGCGTCGACGAGGCGTTCTCCGCCGTCAGGCTCCACGCCGGGTTCAGGCTCGACGGCATCACGTCCGGGTACAGCGCCAGGAACAGCGTCGCGACCGTGGCCACGATCGTCACCCCGGAGTAGAGGAACGACCACCCCTCCCGGCCCGCGGCCACCGCGCCGATCGCGCAGAACAGCGCCGCCACCGCGACGATCAGCGTCACCAGGCTCCGCCCGTCGCCGGTGTCCGACTGCAGCCACAGCAGGAAACCGAGCGCCAGCGCGGCCGTCGCCGTACCGAGGACCGTGGCCAGCCGGCGCGCCCGCATCCGGATGTCGCCGACGGTCTTCAGCGCCGTGAACACCGCGCCGTGGAAGGTGAAGAGGAAGAGCGTGACCAGCCCGCCGAGCAGCGCGAAGGGGTTGAGCAGGTCGAAGACGTCGCCGACGTACTCCTTGTCGGGGCCGATCTGCACCCCGCGCACGATGTTGGCGAACGCCACGCCCCACAGGAACGCGGGCAGCAGGGAGGCCCAGAAGATGGCCAGTTCCCAGTTGCGCTGCCAGTCCTCCTCGGGGCGCTTGGCCCGGTACTCGAAGGCCACCCCGCGGACGATGAGGCAGACGAGGATGAGGAGAAGAGGCAGATAGAAGCCGGAGAAGAGGGTGGCGTACCAGTCGGGGAAGGCGGCGAAGGTGGCGCCCCCCGCGGTGAGCAGCCAGACCTCGTTGCCGTCCCAGACGGGGCCGATGGTGTTGATGAGCACGCGCCGCTCGGCGCGGTCGCGGGCCAGTACCCGGGTGAGGACGCCGACGCCGAAGTCGAAGCCCTCCAGGAAGAAGTAGCCGGTCCACAGGACGGCGATGAGGACGAACCAGACGATGTGCAGTTCCATGGCGTGGTCTCCCCTCCCTCAGTACGAGAAGGCCATGGGCCGGTCGGAGTCTTCGCGGTCGTGGCCGCCGATCTTCGTCGGCGGATTGCGGTCGGACTCGGTGAGTTCCGGCGGTCCGGCCTTCACGTACTTGATCATCAGCTTGGCCTCGATGACGGCGAGGGCCGCGTACAGCAGGGTGTAGACGCTCAGCGAGGTGATGACCTCGCCCTGCGAGACGCCGGGGGAGACGGCGGAGGAGGTGGGCAGGACGCCGTAGACGACCCAGGGCTGGCGGCCCGTCTCGGTGAAGATCCAGCCCCAGGCGTTGGCGATGAGCGGGAAGAGGAGGGTGTAGAGGGCGAGGCGCCAGTACCAGCCGCCGAGGCGGGGGCTGAGTTCGCGGTCCTTGGTGAGCGCGAGTCGGGGGACCTCGTCCTCGCCGGTACGGAGCCGGTCGGCGAGCCAGAAGCGGCGGCGGGTGAGCCAGAGCCCGAGGGCACCGAGGGCGAGGGAGGACATCCCGAAGCCGATCATCCAGCGGAAACTCCAGTACGCGACGGGGATGTTGGGCCGGTAGTCGCCGAGGCCGAACTTGTCGTCGTACTTGTCCCTGAGCTCCTCGTTGGTGGGGTTGATGCCGGGGACCTCGTCGGAGAAGTTGTCGTGGGCGAGGAACGACAGCACGCCGGGGACCTCTATGGCGACCCTGTTGTGGCCCTTGTCGACGTCGCCGATGGCGAAGAGCGAGAAGGGCGCGGGCGCCTCGGTCTCCCACAGGGCCTCGGCGGAGGCCATCTTCATGGGCTGCTGCTCGTACATGATCTTGCCGAGCCGGTCGCCGGTGAACGCGGTCAGCAGCCCGGCGACGACCATCGTCATCAGGCCCAGCCGCAGCGAACTGCGCATGACTGCGATGTCACGAGGTCGCCGGCCGCGCATCAGGTGGTAGGCGGCGATGCCGACGACGAACGCGCCGCCGGTGAGGAAGGCCGCGGTGATGGTGTGGGAGAACTGCGCGACGGCGGTGTTCTGGGTGAGTACGTGCCAGAAGTCGGTCAGCTCGGCGCGGCCGGACTCCTCGTTTATGCGGTAGCCGACGGGGTGCTGCATCCAGGAGTTGGCGGCGAGGATGAAGTAGGCGGAGAGCACGGTGCCGACCGCGACCATCCAGATGCAGGCGAGGTGGATCTTCTGCGGCAGCCGGTCCCAGCCGAAGATCCACAGGCCGATGAAGGTGGACTCGAAGAAGAAGGCGATCAGGGCCTCGAAGGCGAGGGGGGCGCCGAAGACGTCGCCGACGAAGCGGGAGTAGTCGGACCAGTTCATGCCGAACTGGAACTCCTGCAGGATGCCCGTCACCACGCCCATGGCGATGTTGATGAGGAAGAGCTTGCCCCAGAACTTCGTCGCCCTGAGGTACTTCTCGTTGCCCGTGCGCACCCAGGCCGTCTGCAGGCCGGCGACGAGGGAGGAGAGGGAGATCGTCAGGGGGACGAAGAGGAAGTGGTAGACGGTGGTGATGCCGAACTGCCAACGCGCCAGGGTCTCCGGGGCGAGTGCCAGATCCACGAGGGCTCCTCTCCGCGATCACGGGCACGGCACTGACGATGATCCACGCGCCGGTCGGCCGGGTGGGGCCGCGGCGACATGGCATACGGGGGTGAACCCCCACGAACAGTGTCGCTCGTGAATGCGTTCACATTCACAAGGCCCAGTGTGGCATAGCTTGTCTCCGGCCCTTCAGGGGGGTCCCCTACGTCTCGTTTCGGCAGGTCTAGGGGTGGATGGGAGGAGCGTGCGAGAGCAGTGCTCGCAGGGGAGAGCGGTGCTCTGCGGGCGGTCGGGTGAGGGTGTGGGGGGCGGTGCTCCGCACGGAGAGCGGTGCTCTCGCGTGCCACCGCTGCTCCGCCCCGAGAGCGCTGCTCTCGACGTAGGGCAGTGCTCACCACCGCGAGCACCGCACCGGACCCGCCCAGGCGGCAGCCCGCCCCCGCCCAGGCGGCAGCCGCCCCCGCCCCGCCCTACAGCTCCTTCCGGAACTCCTCCGCCACCGCCAGCAGGATGTCGTTCGCCTCGCGCTCGCCCACCGACGCCCGGACTCCGTCGCCCGCGAACGGCCGGACCACTGCGCCCGCCGCCTCGCACGCCGCCGCGAAGTCCAGCGTCCGCTCCCCCAGCCGCAGCCAGACGAAGTTCGCGTGCGTCTCCGGCACCGTCCAGCCCTGCGCCAGCAGTCCCTCCCGCACCCGCGTACGCTCCTCGACCAGCGACTCCACCCGCTCCAGCAGCGCCGCCTCGCTCCGCAGCGACGCGATCGCCGCCTCCTGCGCGATCTGGCTCACCCCGAACGGCACCGCCGTCTTCCGCAGCGCCGCCGCCACCGGCTCGTGCGCCACCGCGAAGCCGACCCGCAGCCCCGCCAGCCCGTACGCCTTGCTGAAGGTGCGCAGCACGCACACGTTCGGCCGGTCCCGGTAGATCTCCAGCCCGTCCGGGATGCCGCCGTCCACGCCGTCGTCCCGGACGAACTGGCAGTACGCCTCGTCCAGCACCACCAGCACGTCCCGCGGCACCCGGTCGAGGAACCGCTCCAGCTCCCCGCGGCGCACCGCCGTCCCCGTCGGGTTGTTCGGCGTGCAGACGAAGATCAGCCGGGTGGCGTCCGTCACCGCGTCCGCCATCGCGTCCAGGTCGTGCCGCTCCTCCGCCGTCAGCGGGACCTGCACCGATCGCGCGCCGGAGATCTGCGTGATGATCGGGTACGCCTCGAACGACCGCCAGGCGTAGATCACCTCATCCCCCGGCCCGGCCGTCGCCTGCAGCAACTGCTGTGCCACACCCACCGACCCGGTGCCCGTGGCGATGTGCTCCGGCGGCACGCCGAGGCGTTCGGCGAGTTCCGCGGTCAGCGCGGCGCACGCCATGTCGGGGTAGCGGTTGAAGCTCCCCGCCGCCGCGACCGCCGCCTCCAGCACGCCGGGCAGCGGCGGGTAGGGGTTCTCGTTCGAGGAGAGCTTGTACGCCGCCGCCCCCGGCCCGGCCGCCCCGGAACCCGCCGCCGCGCGCGCCGCCGGCTTGCCCGGCTTGTACGTCGGAATGCCCGCCAGCGCAGCCCGCAGCCTGGGCGCCGCGGCAGCCCCGGGAGCCGCACCGGCCTCCGGAGTCTCAGCAGCTTCAGCAGCCCTGGGAGTCTTGTCGTTCGTCACCGCGGTCCTCCTCGACCGAGCCCGTACCCTGCCGTTACGCGCCTTCCCGCCGGCTCCATGCTGCCCGCCGCAGCGGGCGTCGCACCCGAGGGGGCGCATCCACCCTGGCGCGCACGGGTGGCGGACGCCATGGCGCGCATCACCCGTGAAGGTGACTGAGACCTCTTCGAGACCTTCGCACCATGGCAGGTGCCACCCAGCTTGCGCCATGGACCGGTGATCGACAATGGTGCAACCACTTGGCATTCCATGGTCGTTTGACCGTTGCGCTCCTGCAGAATCGTGCCTGTCAGTTACGGTTCGGATTCTCCCGCAATCGAGCCATCCGAGCCCTACTATCAGCTCGCGATGACAAGCCTGCCTGACTACGCGGGCTTGCACGGGGGACCACGTACGTGCTTGAAGAAAGAAGGCGCATGACCGGCTCGATCCAACCGCAAGTGAGCCGGCCGCCCAGCCGCAAGCTGGCGCGGGCGGGCATCCGGGATGTCGCCGCCGCCGCGGGCGTCTCGATCACCACCGTCTCCGACGCGCTGAACGGGAAGGGCCGGCTGCCGGAGGCGACCCGCCGGCACGTCCGCGAGGTCGCCGACCGCCTCGGCTACCGGCCGTCGGCCGCCGCCCGCGCTCTGCGCACCGGCAAATCGGGACTCATCGGCTTAACGGTGACGACATACGGGGAAGAACCGTTCACCTTCACGGAGTTCGCGTACTTCGCCGAGATGGCGCGCGCCGCGACCTCCGCCGCCCTCGCCCGCGGCTACGCGCTGGTGATCCTCCCCGCGACCTCGCGGCACGACGTGTGGTCCAACGTGGCCCTCGACGGCACGGTGGTCATCGACCCGGCCGAGGGCGACCCCGTCGTCAGCGAGATCGTCCGGCAGGGCATCCCCGTCGTCAGCGACGGCCGCCCCGGCGGCTCCCTGCCCGTCACCGCCTGGGTCGACAACGACCACCAGGCGGCCGTCCTCGACCTGCTCGACCACCTCGCCGAGGCCGGCGCCCGCCGCATCGGGCTGCTCACCGGCACCAGCACGGACACCTACACCCGGCTGTCCACCACCGCGTACCTCACCTGGTGCGAGCGCGTCGGCCAGGACCCGGTGTACGAGTCCTACCCCGCCCACGACCCCCGCGCGGGCGCCGTCGCCGCCGACCGGCTGCTCGCCCGCCCCGACCGCCCGGACGCCGTCTACGGCCTCTTCGACCCCAACGGCACCGACCTCCTCGCCGCCACCCGCCGCTACGGCCTGCGGGTGCCCGACGACCTGATGCTCGTCTGCTGCAGCGAGTCCCCGGGCTACGCCTCCACGGACCCGCCCATCACCACCCTGTCGCTGAAGCCGCGCCGCATCGGCACGGCGGTCGTTCAGCTACTGATCGACGCCATCGAGGGGGTCGACGCGGGCCGGCCCATCGAGCAGGTCATACCGACGGACCTGATCGTGCGGGCGTCCTCGCAGCGCCGCCCGCCGCGTACGGTCGTCAGCGCCCCGCGCCGCCCGGCGTAGCGGCGGGGAGTGCCACTGCCGTACGGGACGTCATCCGCGACGGCCCCACGCGGAGGCCGTACGCGAGAGCCGTACGACCGGCCCACGCGACGGCCGTACGGCCCGGCCCACGCGCGGGCCGTACGGCCGGGGTCACGCCCAGGGCGTACGGCCGCCCGCGCCGCGGCCGTACGCCCGCTGCGGTACGCCGCGTGGGCCACCCGTAGCGCTTCCGACCCACCGGCACCCCGCGCCGTACGACACCTCATGCACCCTCACGGCCCCCACCCCGCGCTCCCCCCGCGCCGGTCGTGCCCCGTTTGCCCGGTTCTGGTGGCCCGGCGCGCGCCGTCTTCCGCAGCCGGAGCCAATTGGCGGCCCCTGGTACCGCACAAGGCGCGACAGGCATTTCTATGATGGGCGCACGCACACCGCGGATCTCCTCCACCTGCATGGGGGAGCGGCACCCGGTCCCATGGCGGCCGGGTCGTGTCCCGGTGGCAGAACGGCTAGGCGGTGGAGGGGTTCGATGCAACAGGGGGCCGGTCAGACGCCGGGGCTGCGGACCACGGCTGGGGTGCCCGCCGGGGCGGCGCCCCCCGTCCCCGCGGCACCGGCCGCCGGCGAGGCCTTCGGGCACGCCGACGACGGGTACACCCCGACCCAGGCCGACCTACCGGTGATCAGGCCCGGCGAGAGCGGCGGCTACGGCCCGCTGTACGTCGTCGGCGACGTCCACGGCTATCTCGACGAGCTGCGGGCCGCCCTGCGCGCCCAGGGCATCATCGACGAGGCCTACCGCTGGATCGCCGGGAACACCCGCGTGTGGTTCCTCGGCGACTTCACCGACCGCGGCCCCGACGGCATCGGCGTCATCGACCTCGTCATGCGGCTGTCCGCCGAGGCGGCGGCCGCCGGCGGCTACTGCAAGGCGCTCATGGGCAACCACGAGCTGCTGCTGCTCGGCGCCAAGCGCTTCGGCGACACGCCGGTCAACTCCGGTGCCGGCACCGCGTCCTTCCAGGCCGCCTGGTTGCTCAACGGCGGCCAGCGCACCGACATGGAGCGGCTGGAGGACGTCCACCTGCAGTGGATGGCGCGGCTCGACGCCATCCACGAGGAGGACGACCACCTCCTGGTGCACTCCGACACCACCGCGTACCTCGACTACGGCGACTCCATCGAGGGCGTCAACGACACCATCCACGACATCCTGGCCCGCTCGGACGCGGACGAGGTGTGGGATCTCTTCCGCAAGTTCACCAAGCGCTTCGCCTTCCGCGACGAGGAGACGGGACCCTCGGCGGTACGGGAACTGCTGGGCCGGTACGGCGGCGAGCGACTCGTCCACGGGCACAGCCCGATCCCGTATCTGCTCGGGGAAGTGCCCAGCGAGGACACCGACCCCGAGGAGCGCGGCGCTTCGGTACAGGGCCCGCACATCTACGCCGACGACCTGGCCATCGCCATGGACGGAGGGGTCACCATGGCCGGAAAACTGCTTGTCGTGCGACTTCCGCTGGTCGGGCGGTAGCGCGCGTCCGCCCGGCGTGCTCTAATACGGAACCTCCTTTTCTGAAAAGACACTTATCCGCCATACGTGAAGCGCTCTACCATCGGTAATAGGCTCTGCCGCCCAGGGCCTAGCGCCGCAGGCACGCTCCGTCCCCGTTTGCCTTGTTGCCTGCCCATCCGGGGGAGCACAAGCACATGACCAGTGCGTCGCATCTGCTGACAGAGGACCGCCCGGAGTTCGAGCGGCTCCTCGATACCGCGCTGCACGGTGCCGAGTTCGCGGTCGGCGCCGGCCGTGGGCGCCCGCTCAATCCCGAGCAGCTCCGCGCCCGCGCTCTCGGTGCCACGGCGGAGATTTCCGCGAGCGCGTCGGCCGAATACCAGCGGTACGTAGGGCTGCGCACGGAGTTGCGCCGGCCCTCGGCGAGCGGCGGGACACTGGGCGGCGCGGAGGGCATCTTCACCGGCGCGCGGGGCGGCGGCCAGGGCGGCAACTCCAGCGCGGGCGTGGCCGCGGCGGCTGCGGTGCTGGTGCCGGTGCTGGCCGGTACGGCGGCGGTCATCTTCCTGCTCGTCGGCTATCTGCTGCACCTGATGGACCCCGAGCCGGCCGTGGCGTCCTCGATGCGCCAGGCGGGCTGGATCTTCGCGATCCTCGCGGTCGCCGCCATCGTCATCTCGATGGTCGCGCTGCTGCTGACGGCCGTGCGCAACGGCTCGACGTCCATCAGGGCGGCGGCCAGCCGGGATCTGACCGAGCAGGTCGACCGCGCCCGCGAGGAGTGGCGCGCGGCACTGCTCGAACGCGGCATCCAGCCCTTCATCGAGGAGGCGCTCGCCGGCGGCACGGAGCCCGGCGGTCCCGACGGCGGCGGCCCGGACGCAGGGCCCGAGGCCGGTGGCGCCGGGGGCGGCGGGGCGTACCCCGCGGTGCGTACCGACCCCACCGCCACCCGCACCCCGCGCCTGGGCTACTCCCGACCGGCGTTCTCCAGTCCCGACGACGGCCAGTCGAAGGACGGACCGAGCTATTCGAGCCCCGACTTCACCAGCCCCGACTACGGCGGCCCGGAGCACGACCCGGACTGACCCCGCCGACGGTGCGGCGCGAGTATTCGGTTGTCCGCGCGCTGCGCACGTCTTAGCCTCACGGCCATGTCCCGGCTGCACATCTTCGACATGGACGGCACCCTGCTGCACGGCTCCTCCGCGAACATCGAGCTGGCGCGGCAACTGGGCCTGGTCGCGGAGTTCCAGGCGCTGGACGCGGCGTTCGGTTCCGGCGAGATCGACACGTACGACTACGCCGAGCACGCGCACGGCATGTGGAGCAGCCTCACGCCCGAGATCCTGGTCCGCGCGTTCGCGGGCGCGCCGTGGCTCGCGGGGATCCGCGAGGTGTGGGCGGACATCACCGACCGCGGGGAGCACTGCGCGGTCATCTCGCTGGCTCCCGGGTTCTTCGTCGAACGGCTGCTGGAGTGGGGGGTGCACGCGGCGCACGGATCGCGGTTCCCGGCGCTGCCGTTCCGCGAACCGGTGGACATGGCGGGCATCCTGGGGCCGCCGGACAAGGTCCGGATCGCGGATCTGCTCTGCGCGGAGTACGGACTGACGCGGGCGGACTGCGTGGCGTACGGGGACTCCATGTCGGACACCGACCTGTTCGCGGTGGTGCCGCGGTCGGTGGCCGTGAACGCCGACCACCATGTGAGCGGGCTCGCCTCGCACGCGTACAGCGGGCGGGACCTGCGGGAGGCGTACGCGCTGACGCGTACCGGCGTGTGACGCGCACCGGCGCGCAGCGCCCCGCTAGCCGAAGTCGTCGGCGAGGACGGCGAGGACGCCCTCGATGTTCGTACGCAGATAGGCGCGCAGGCTGGGCGGGACGACGTCGACGGAGTCGACGCCCTCGCGGCTGAAGGGGACGCGCACCGTCTCGTACTCGCCGCGGGGCTCGTCGACTTCGGGGCCGTGGCGCCGGGCCGGGTCCATGGACGCCAGCCGGCAGGCGAAGAAGTGCTGGACCTTCACGCCGTGTTCGCCCTCGGGGACGGTGTCGACGAAGACGGGGACGACGCCGGTGACGCGGGCGCCCAACTCCTCGTCGACCTCGCGGTGCAGCGCGGCGACGACGGAGGCGTCGGCGGGCTCGACGCCGCCGCCGGGGGTGATCCAGTAGGGCTCGCGGCCCGGCTTGGTGCGCTTGATGAGCAGCATCTCGTCGCCGTCGAGGAGGACGGCGCGGGCGGTGCGCTTGACCACGGGCCGGTGGGACACGGTCATGGGAGGTATGTGACACGCGGGGCGCCGGTCGAAACCCGCGGCCGCCGGAGGAAACCGGCGGGCCGGTGCGTGGGGCGGGCACACCCCCGTCCCGCCGCGCCGGGCGCGCGCGGGGCGCGGGGGCGCGACGGGACGGTCGGGATCCGGCGGTGGGGTGCCTGGGCCGTCACCGCCGCTTGTCGTCGCCGGGGGCCGGCTCGTCCTTGCCGTAGACGCGGTGCGTGGTGCCGCTCTCGTCGGTGCCGGGCGTGCTCTCGTGCGCGGTGCCGCCGGTGATGTCGCTGTGGGTGGTGCGGCCGGGGTCGGGCGAGGGGGAGGTACGGGACGCACCGCCGGACGCGCCGGGTTCGCCGCCCTTCATGCCGGACGCATCCGAAGTGCCGGACGTCTCGCCGGACATGCCGTGCCTGCCGCGGTGCATGCCGTGCTTTCCGTGCTTGCCACCGGGCATGTCCTGCTTGCCGCCGCCGCGCATGTCCTCGTCGGACGTGCGCATGTGGCCGGCCTCCTTGCCGTGCCCGTGCTCATGCCCATGACCATGCCCACGCCCGTGCTCGGGCTCCGTGCCGTACTCGCGGCGCGTGCCCGTCGTCTGGGCGGCGCGGTCGGAGACGTCGCGGCGTTTGCCCGTGCCGGACTTCTTCGCCAGACCGGCGAGGCCGAGCAGGCCGGCCAGGCCCAGCAGGCCCCAGTTGCTCGCGCTGTCGCCCTTCGGGCCCCGCGGGCCCTGCTGCTGGACCGTGGTCTGGGGGTTGTCCGCCGGGGTCGCGACGGGCTGCGCGCTCGCGCCGGTCAGGGGGGCCAGGGCGATGATCCCGGCCGCGCCCAGTGCTGCGGCGATCTTACGCATGGTGTGATCTCCCTTGAGAGCTGTGCCGACGGGCGTCTCGACGCGGCTCTCGACCCGCGTGCCCGCGGCTCCCCCACACACCATGAACACACGCATTGCTGTTTTACGCGAGTTTTATCCCTTTTGCTGGGCTTTTACGGTCGGGCGGGGCGTCAGCGGGCGAGGGCCTGCGCCAGCGCCGCACGCAGGTCGGCGACGAGGTCCGCGGTGTCCTCGACGCCCGCGGAGAACCTGACGAAGCCCTCCGGCACCGCGTCCCCGCCCCACCGCCCGCGCCGCTCCGCGGCCGAGCGCACGCCGCCGAAGCTCGTCGCCTCGTCGACCAGCCGCGCCGCGCCCAGGAACCGCTCCGCCGCCGCCCGGTCCGGCAGCGTGAACGCCACCACGCACCCGTACCGCCCGGCGCGCATCTGGCGCGCGGCGAGCGCGTGCGCCGGGTCGGACGGCAGACCGGGGTGGCGTACGTCCCGTACCCCGGGCGTCGCGCGCAGCGCTTCGGCTACGGCGAGGGCGTTCGCCGCCTGCCGCCCGGTACGCAACTCCAGGGTGGCCAGCGAACGGTGCGCGAGCCACGCCTCCATCGGGCCGGGGATGGCGCCCGCGGTCTTCCGCCAGGTGCGCAGCCGGCGGGCGAGCGCGGGGTCGCGGGTGACGGCGTAGCCGAGGAGGACGTCGCCGTGGCCGGTGAGCGCCTTGGTGCCGCTGGCGACGGACAGGTCGGCGCCGAGTTCCAGGGGGCGCTGGCCGAGGGGGGTGGGCAGGGTGTTGTCGACGGCGACCAGCGCGCCGGCGGCGTGCGCGACGCCGGCGAGGCGGCGGATGTCGCAGACGTCGAGGCCGGGGTTGGAGGGGGTCTCCAGCCACAGCAGGCGGGCGCCGTCGAGGTGTTCGGCCTGCGCGTCGCCGGCGGTGGGGGCGGCGCGTACGTCGGTGCCGTGCTCTTCGAGGAGGGCGCGGAGGCCGCCGGGGACGAGGTTGTAGCCGTCGGAAGGGAGGACGACGTGGCCGCGGGGCGGGCCGTCGCGCGGCGGGCCGGGGACGGCCATGAGGACGGCGGTGATCGCGGCCATGCCGGAGGCGAAGGCCACCGCCTCGGCGGGGACGCCGGGCGACTCCAGCTCGGCGAGGGCGGCTTCGAGGCGGGTCCAGGTGGGGTTGGCGTCGCGGCCGTAGTCGTAGGGGGCGGCGGTGACGTCGCCGGGGAGGTGATAGTGGGCGGCGAAGACGGGGCCGGGGAGGGCGGGTTCGTACGGCTCGGGGGCGGGGAGGCCGGCGCGTACGACGCGGGTGGCGTCGGCGTCGGCTTGGGGGGCGCCGGTTCGGGCGGCTTCGGGGGCTTCGGCGGCTTCGGCGGTGTCCCGCGGGGGCGGGCCGGTGTGCGGGGGGTGGTCCGGTGTCATCGGCCGGCTCCTTCCAGTGCGGTGCGCGCCGCGGCGCCGCACTGCGCGCCGTAGCCGGCGCCGAACAGCGCGGCGTGCACGAGCAGATGGTGAAGCTGGTACAGCGGCACCCGGCCGCGCCGGCCGGGCAGCGGCCGTACCTCCTCGTACGCCCCGAGCAGCCGCCCGAGCTGCGGGCAGCCGAACAGCTCCAGGAACGCGAGGTCCACCTCGGGGTGGCCGCCCTGCGCGGCGGGGTCGATGAGGTACGCGCGGTCGCCGGCCGACCACTGCACGTTGCCCGACCACAGGTCGCCGTGGATGACGGCGGGCGGCTGCGGCGGTCCCGTGACCTCGTCGATCACGTCGCAGAGCCGCTCGACGGCGCGGGTGTCCGCGGGCGTGAGGGCGCCGTTGTCAGTGGCGAGGCGTAGAAAGGGAAGCAGCCGGTGCCCGGCGTAGAAGGCGGGCCAGTCAGCGGGGGAGGCAGGCGTATGTCCGGCGTGCTCAGGGGGTGGTTCCGGAGCCGGATCCGGGGTGCCGGGGGTTTCGGGGGCGCCCGGGGACGGCAGCGGGAGCGAACCGATGTAGGCGGGCCAGGAGGTGCCGAAGGCGGCGGCGGGGGTCTCGTGCAGCGCGGCGAGGTCGCGGCCCAGCCGCTCGGCCTGCGCCGGGGTCGCGGGGCCGGGCTCGATCCACTCCAGCAGGATCATCCCCGGCTCCTCACCGAGCACGGCGGGGACGGGGACCGTGCCGGTGTCCGCGAGGAGGCGCAGGCCGTGCGCCTCGGCGGCGAAGAAGGCGGCGGGGGCGCCGGCGCGGGTCTTGGCGAAGACGCGGCGGCCGTCGGCGAGTTCGAGGCGGTGCGCGGCGGAGATGTCCCCGCCGCCGACGGGGCGCGCGGCGCGTACGGGAGCGCCGGCGAGCGCGGCGGCGCGGGTCTCGACGCCCCGGGGGGTGCCGGCCGCCGGGGGGCTCACGGGCGGGCGGTGAGTTCGTCGCGTACGGCCTGGAGCAGGCCCTCGGCGGCGGTCTCGATCAGGTCCAGAGCCTCTTCGAAGCCGCGGGTGCCGCCGTAGTACGGGTCCTCGACGTCGGTCAGGTCGACGTCGGGCGCGAAGGAGAGCAGCAGCCGCACCTTCTCGGCGTCGACGGGCGTCGGCGCGATCTTGAGCAGCCTGCGGACGTGCCCGCCGTCCAGGCCGAGGACGAGGTCGCGTTCGGCGAACCAGTCGGGCGTGAACTGCCGGGCGGTGTGCGCCAGCTCGTAGCCGTGCCCGGTGAGCACGGCGGCGGCGCGCGGGTCGGCGGCCTCGCCGACGTGCCAGCCGTCGGTGCCGGCGCTGTCCACCTCGATCTCGCCGCCGAGCCCCGCCTCCGCGACACGGGCGCGGAAGACTGTCTCGGCCATCGGCGAGCGGCAGATGTTGCCGGTGCAGACGAAGCAGACGCGGAAAGGCGCGGGGAGGGGGCGTTCGCTCGTTCGCATGCGGTCCATCCTGCCTCAGCCGGGGCGCGGACGCCCGGTGCCGGTGGCCGGTTCCCCGCCCCCGGAGCCCGCCGCTCCGCTCCGCGCCGGCCCGTGCGGCGGGCCGGCCGGCGCCGGGCTCTCCCGGCCCGTACCGCGGGCGGGGTCGTGCGGCCCGGAAGGTGCCGCTCCGTGCCCGTACCGGCACCGTCGGCTCTCAGTCCCGGTCGAGGGCCATGCTCGTCGCCCACGACACGATGCTGATCACCAGGCCGCCGAGCACCGCCGTCCAGAATCCCTCCACATGGAAGCTCAAGTTCGCTTTGTCCGCGATCCAGGAGGTGAGCATCAGCATCAGCGCGTTGATCACGAGCGTGAAGAGCCCGAGGGTCAGCACCAGCAGCGGCAGCGACAGGAGTTGCACGAGGGGCTTGACGATGAAGTTCACGACGCCGAAGATCAACGCGACCAGCAGCAGCGTGACGACCTTGTCGGCATTGTCGTGACCGGTCAGCCCGATGTCGGGGATCAGCCAGACCGCGACCGCGAGGGCGGCCGCGTTGGCGAGGGTCTTGATCAGGAAAGTCTTCATGTGTTGATCGTTCCAGAGGTAGTCGGGAGCACCATGGACGCGGAGGGCGGAGCACGATGAAGGCATTCCGGCTGGACGATCTGGAGGCGGAGCGCCGTGCGAACGACGGAGCGTACCTGCAGTTCGTGCGCGAGCGGAACATGTCGGTGGGCCTCTACGCGCTGGACGCCGGAGCGCCCGATCCGCAGCAGCCCCACCGCCAGGACGAGGTCTACGTGATCATGAGCGGTCGCGGCTCCGTCACAGTCGGCGACGAAACCCTGCAGGTCGGCAGGGGCTGCGTCGTCTATGTGCCCGCGGGCGTGCCGCATCGTTTCCACCACATCACCGAGGATCTCCGGGTTCTGGTGGTCTTCTCTCCACCCGAGGCGTGAATCAGTCCCTCAGGGTCGCCTCGGGGTTCGTTCCGGGGTGGACCGGGGCAGGGGGCACTCCCATCCGCCCGTGCGGCGTCCTAGCATCGAAGGCACCGGGACAACCCCGGCGTACCGGAGGAGGAATGACCGTGTCCGTGAAAGAGATCACCGCGGGACTGCCGTGGTGGGTGACGTGGGTGCTGATCCCGGCGATCGTGCTGGTGGTCTTCGGCAGCCTGATCATGGCGCTGGTCGGCTTCATCATCGGCCTGCTCTTCAAGGTGCTGCTGGCCGCGGCGCTGATCGCCGGTGCGATCTTCCTGGTGCGGAAGTTCATGACCGCGTCGTCGTCGAAGAACGACTGGTAGCCGACCGCCCCCTCGTCTCCGGCGCTACCTCCGGCGCCGCCGTCCGCCGCCGCCCCGGCGGCGGGAGCGGCCCTCGGGAGGAGCCGCGGCAGCGCCGGAGCCCGTGCCCGCCCAGGCACCCGGCCCGGAAACGGCTCCCGGTCCTGCAGGGGCACCCGGTCCCGGTCCCATGCCGGTCCCCGGCCCCGGTCCCACGCCGGTCCCCGGCCCCGGTGCCATCCCGGCACCCGGTCCCGTGCCCCCGCCCGGCACCGGCCCCGCCCCGTGGCGGCGGTCGGCGGAGACGACGAGCGCCGCGAGCCCCGTCGTCAGCGGCACCGAGGCGACCAGCCCGATGCTGCCCACGAGGGTCCGTACGATCTCCTCGGCGACGAACTCGCTCGTCGCCACCGTGCCGACGCCCTGGTCGGCGATCGTGAAGAGCAGCAGCAGCGGCAGCGCCGCCCCCGCGTACGCCAGGACCAGCGTGTTCACCACCGACGCGATGTGATCGCGCCCGATCCGCATCGCCGACGCGTACAGCTTCCGCCACGGCGCCGACGGATCGGCCTGCCGCAGCTCCCATACCGCGGACGCCTGCGTCACCGTCACGTCGTCGAGCACCCCGAGCGACCCGATCAGCACCCCCGCGAGCAGCAGCCCGCTCATGTCGATGTCCGGGTACTGGGTGTGGATGAGCCCGGTGAAGTCGTCGGTGTTCCCGGTCAGTTTCGACCAGCCGATGAACAGCGAGCCCAGCAGCCCGATCAGCAGCAGCGACGTCAGCGTGCCGAGGGCGGCCACCGACGTACGCGCGTTGAAGCCGTGACACAGATAGAGCGCGATCAGCATGATGGCGCTGCCGCCGACCACCGCCACCACCAGCGGATTCGACCCGTCGAGGATCGCCGGCAGAATGAACAGGATCAGGATGGCGAAGCTCACCGCCAGCGCCGCGAGCGCCGCCAGCCCGCGCATCCGCCCGACGAGGACCACCGCCCCCGCGAACACCAGCGCCAGCGCCGCCATCGGCACGGTCCGTACCACGTCGGAGACGGCGTACTGCAGCTCACGCGGCGCCTTCGGCGAGTAGGAGACGACGAGTTCCTGCCCCACGTCGTACCGCCGGGACGCATCCGGCGCGACGATCTCCGTGAAGGTCCGCCCGGCGTGCTTGCCCGACGTCACCTCGATCGTCGCCTGCTCGCACACCGCGTCCTCGTCCGGCCGCGGCTCGTCCGGATCGCCACCGCCGGCCGGCGGCCCCTGCTCCTGGATCTGCGCGCCCACGTCCGCGCACTTCACTTCCTCGACCTTCGTGACCTTCGCCCGCTGCCGCTCCTGGTCGAAGCCGATGCCGCTGCGCTCGCCCGCCGGTTCACCGCCCGGCCACAGCGCGATCAGCCCGGCGAGCACCGCCAGCGCGAACGGGACGAGCACCGCGGCGATCACCGTACGCAGCCGGTGCGAGGCGGGCGGGTCCTGGGCGCCGTGGGTATGGCCGTGGCCGTGGTGGTGGCCGTGGCCGTGCGAATCAGTCACGGCCCGATCATCGCAGGAGCGGCGCGGGGCCCTCTTTCGTACCGGTGCGTGCAGCGGTTAGCGTGGTCGGCGAACTGCACACCGCGGGAGCTCGGAGCACCGGGCTGAGAGGGCGCTGACGGATCCGGATCCGGACCCAAGCTGCGCCGACCGCCGAACCTGTTACCGGGTAATGCCGGCGTAGGGAGTGGGTCTCCATGACCGTTTCGGATGCACGTACGCCCGCCACCGGGGACTCCGCGAAGTCCGCGGCGTCCGCGGATTCCGCGAAGTCGGCGGAATCCACCGCGATCGGCTGGCACAAGGACCACATCGAGCACCCCGCACGGCCCGACATCAGGGTCCCGGTGCGGCGCGTGCACCTCACGAACGGCCAGGACGTGACGCTGTACGACACGTCCGGGCCGTACACCGACCCGACCATCGACACCGAGGTACGCCGCGGGCTCACCCCGCTGCGCGACAACTGGATCATCGCCCGCGGCGACACCGAGGAGTACCCGGGCCGCCCGCCCCGCCCCGAGGACGACGGCCTCAAACACACCTCGCCCCGCGGCGGCCTGCGCAACCTCGACGCCGTCTTCCCCGGCCGCCCGCGCCAGCCGCGGCGCGCCCGCGGCGCGGCGGTCACCCAACTCGCGTACGCCAGACGCGGGGAGATCACCGCCGAGATGGAGTTCGTCGCACTGCGCGAGCGCGTCGAGCCCGCCTTCGTCCGCGACGAGATCGCGGCCGGCCGCGCCGTGCTCCCCGCGAACGTCAACCACCCCGAGTCCGAACCGATGATCATCGGGAAGAACTTCCTGGTGAAGGTCAACGCCAACATCGGCAACTCGGCCGTCACCTCCTCCATCGAGAAGGAGGTGGAGAAGATGACGTGGGCCACCCGCTGGGGCGCCGACACGGTCATGGACCTGTCCACCGGCCGCAACATCCACACCACCCGCGAGTGGATCCTGCGCAACTCCCCCGTCCCCATCGGCACCGTGCCGCTCTACCAGGCGCTGGAGAAGGTCGACGGCCGGGCCGAGGAACTGAGCTGGGACGTCTACAAGGACACCGTCCTCGAACAGTGCGAGCAGGGCGTCGACTACATGACCGTCCACGCCGGCGTCCTGCTGCGCTACGTCCCGCTCACCGCCCGCCGCAAGACGGGCATCGTCTCCCGCGGCGGCTCCATCATGGCCGCCTGGTGCCTGGCCCACCACCAGGAGTCGTTCCTCTACACCCACTTCGACGAGCTGTGCGAGATCCTCGCCTCGTACGACGTGACGTTCTCCCTCGGCGACGGCCTGCGGCCCGGCTCGATCGCGGACGCCAACGACGAGGCGCAGTTCGCGGAGCTGCGCACGCTCGGCGAGCTGAACCGGATCGCGAAGTCCCACGGCGTGCAGACCATGATCGAGGGCCCGGGACACGTCCCGATGCACAAGATCAAGGAGAACGTGGACCTCCAGCAGGAGATCTGCGAAGAAGCCCCGTTCTACACGCTCGGCCCCCTGGCCACCGACATCGCGCCGGCCTACGACCACATCACCTCCGGCATCGGCGCGGCGATGATCGCCTGGTGGGGCACGGCGATGCTCTGCTACGTCACGCCGAAGGAACACCTGGGCCTCCCGGACCGCGACGACGTCAAGACCGGCGTGATCACGTACAAGATCGCCGCCCACGCCGCGGACCTCGCCAAGGGCCACCCGGGCGCCCAGGACTGGGACGACGCCCTGTCGGACGCCCGCTTCGAGTTCCGCTGGGAGGACCAGTTCAACCTGGCCCTCGACCCGGACACGGCCCGCGAGTTCCACGACGCCACACTGCCGGCGGAGCCGGCGAAGACGGCGCACTTCTGCTCGATGTGCGGCCCTAAATTCTGCTCGATGAAGATCAGCAGGAGCATCACGGAACGCTTCGGCTCCGACGACTCGGTGGAGCTGAGCGCCGAGGAGATCGAACGCGGCATGCTGGAGAAGTCCAGGGAGTTCGCAGACGCGGGCAACCGCGTCTACCTCCCCCTCGCGGACTGACCCCGGCCCCAGACCTGGCCGGAGCGCTGTCCGAAGGCTCCGGCCAGGCGCGGCGTACCGCCGGCTACGCCCGGTCGGCCGCCCCCAGGTACAGGCGCGCCAGGCGCGGCAGGCGCTTCTGCATCTCCCTGTCGTCGTCGAAGTCGAAGTCCTCCCCCATGTCATGCGCCGCGGCGCCCTCGCCGTCCGCCGGCCGGTACTCCGCCCACGCCTCGTGGAAGGCGTCCCTGCTCCCCGTCAGCCGCTCGAAGGCGGCGCCCGCCGCGTAGTTGACCTCCTCCTGGAACAGGATCTCGTCCCGGTAATCCCGCGCGGCCTCGGCGACGTCCGGGTGCTCGGCAAGGCTGTCCGGCGCGGCCACCACGCGCTCGTACCACTCGCGGCCGAGGGATATCACCCCGGCGCGGAAGTCCATGAAACTGTCGTCCGAGCAGCCCCCTCCGATGAGATACGCGGCCGCCCACACGTCCCAGCGGTACAGGGCACCGTGCACCTCGCCGAACCGCTCCGCGTACTCCAGGATCTCCCGCCGGGTGAGCCCCGCGAGGAGTCCCACGAGCGCCTCGTCGAAGGGCACGCCGTCCGCCGCCGCGGAGGAGCGCGCCGATTCGACGAGGTGCCAGAACCGATCGATGTCCATGGCCCGTACTGTGGCACCCCCCGCTGACATTCCGGTCTCATCCCGGAAAGGCGTTGCATGGGGGCAGCCGGCATGGGACATTGGCCGCCGTCCGCGCGCTCGCGGACGCCTCCGCCGGCCGCCCGCCGGCGCACTCACGGTGAGGAACGAAGCCTTTGATCCCGGCGCCCGTCAGCGGCCGCCGTCGGCGCCGAGTGGCCCGCCCGTTTTGGTAGCGGAGCCGCCCGCTCGATCCGCCGGACCCGCCCGTCCCGTACGGCGGCCCCACGCTCTCTTCCGTATCCGCACGTCAGAGACTTCGTGAGGTCGATACCACCGTGGCCACCCCCCTGGACAAGCAGGTCCAGAACTTCGCCGTCGCCCATCTCCGCCGCCGCCCCGACGTCGTCGAGACCGGCGGCTTCGTCGCCGGTTTCGCCGTCGACACCGACAGCCCCTACCTCAACTACGCGACCCCGCTGCCCGGCACCGCCCCCACCCCCGGCGACGTCGCCGCCCTCATAGGCGCGTTCCGGGAGCGGGGGCTGCTGCCGCGGCTGGAGTTCGCGCCGCAGGCCGCGCCCCGGGTGGCGGCGGCGCTGCGGGCGGCGGGATTCGGCACGGAGGCCGTGCACGAGTACCTCGTCTGCACCCCGGACACCTACACCGATCCCCTCCCGCGCGGCAACGGGCCGACGGTGGAGACCCCCGCCACCGACGCGGAGTTCCGGGCGCTGGACGCGGCGCTCGCCGAGGCGTTCGGCGGCGCGTTCGCCGCGTCGGCCGAGGGCGCGGCGCGGCTGCGGCGGCTGGGGGAGGACGGCGGGGAGGTGCGTTTCGTACGGGCCGGGGACGGCGGCTGCGCCGGCGGCGCGACGTGCTCGCCGCCGGCCGAGGACACCGCCGAACTCGCCGGCGTCGGCACCCGCCCCGCGCACCGGCGCCGCGGAGTCGCGGCGGCGGTGACGGCGGCGCTGACGGCGGCGATGTTCGGCCGCGGGGCCGGATCGGTGTGGCTGGAGTACTCCGGCGCGGGCTCCCGCGGCACGTACACGCGCGTCGGCTACCGCCCCGGCGGCACCCGCCTGTACGTCTCCCTGCCCGGCTGACGGGGGTGTTCACGCCCGGGGCGGGCGCATCAGCTGCAGGTACCCGCCCCGGGGGTCGAGCACACCGTCGTGGCCCGCCCGCCGGGCCACCGGCTCGACCGGGGCGACGAAGTCGTCGTGGGCGGGGGCGACGTCGGAACTCCGCGGTTCAGAGCTCCGGCTGCCAGGGCTGGACCCGGAAATCGCCGGTGCCGCGCTTGACCTTCTCGAACGGCGCCGAACTCACGCACGGCGCCAGGTCCTTGTCCTCCACCGGGCTGCCCGTGCCCGCCCAGCTGTAGCCGAGCCGGTCGTGGCGGCCCTGGTCGTGGACGGTGACGCCGACGCGCAGGCCCTTCGCGCCCGGGAGGTCGGTGTCGGTGATGACACCGGAGACGACGGCGACCTTGCCGCCGGTGACGAGACAGTCGACGTCGGCCTCCGCCCACGCGCCCTCGCCGCCGAGGTAGTGGCTGAAGCGGAACGTGCCCGTTGCCTTGCGGGGGTTGTCGTTGTGCTGCGCGGCGAGGCGGGCGTCGAAGGAGAACGTGATGTCGTCGCCGAGCGACCGGGTGAGCTTCGCGGTACCGGTCAGGGAGGCGGCGGGCCGCTCCCCGCGGTCGGCGCTCCGGGGGCTCGGGGCGCTCTGGGTGCTTTCGGCGCCCCGGGTGGCGCGGTCGTCGGTGCTGCCGTCGCCGGCCGCGGCGGCGGTGCCGGCGGTGGCCGTCGCGAGCAGGGCGGCGGAGAGGGCGACGACACGAAGGCGGTTGCTGCGTACGTAGCGCAAGAGAACTGCTCCCCAAGGGCTGTTGCCCCGGACGATCCGGGTGCCAGCAGCCTCGCCCGCGGCGGGGGCCCGCCGCGTCAGCCCGCGGCGGCAAGCGGCGTACCCCCGTGGTCTGCCCCACCACCCGGCCCGGCTACCTCCCCGGCATGACACGCTGTACCTGACCAGGGCAGGCTTCCGGCCACCGGCCGCGGAACCCGGCCGCGGCGCCGGGAGTTCCCGACGGAACCACGGGGCGTGCGCCGCACGTCACCGCAGCCGCAGCCCGACCGCATCGGAGAGGGACCGATTCCATGGCCACCGGACCGCTCGCCAAAGGCGCCAACCTGCCCGTCGACGCCCCCGCGGTACGCGCCGAACTCTCCTGGTCCGAAGGAGCCGGCGTACCCGACGTCGACGCCTCGGCTCTGCTGCTCACCGCGGCCGGCCGGGTCCGGGACGACGGCGACTTCGTCTTCTACAACCAGCCGCAGCACACCTCCCAGGCGGTCACGCACCTCGGCAAGCAGCAGGCGGGCGGCCGTTACACCGACTCCGTCGAGGTGCTGCTGACCTCGCTGGGGCCGGGCATCGAACGGGTCGTCCTGTGCGCCTCGGCCGACGGCGGCACCTTCGGCCAGGTGCCCGGGCTGTCGCTGCGGCTCCTGGACGCAGGAACGGGCGCCGAACTGGCCCGCTTCGACATGGAGGCCACGACCGAGACGGCGTTCGTCGGCGGCGAGCTGTACCTGCGCAGCGACCGCTGGAAGTTCCGCGCCGTGGGCCAGGGCTACGCCTCGGGGCTCGCCGGCCTGGCCACCGACTTCGGTATCACGGTCGACGATTCCCCGCCCCCTCCCTCCCCCACCGCACCACCCGCGCCTCCGGCCTCCCCGGCACCGTCGCCGGCGGCACCTCAGCCCGCAGCCCCGGCGGCACCCCCGCCCGCGCCCGCGGCACCCGGCACGTCGCCCGCCCCCGCCCCGGCACCCGCCGCGTCCGGCGGGCCGCGGCTGGTCAAGGGCGAGGAGCACCTGCCCGTCGACATGCGCAAGCGGCTGTCGCTCCGCAAGGAGCAGGTGGCCATCACCCTGCGCAAGCACGGGGCCGCCGACATCTCCGCGCGCGTCATCATCGTCCTGGACGCCTCCGGCTCCATGACCCGCCTCTACGCCCAAGGCGTCGTCGCCGATGTCGTCGAGCGCATGGCCGCTGTCGCCGCGGAGTTGGACGACGACGGGGCCATGCAGGCGTGGACCTTCGCCTCCCATCCGGCCCGGCTCCCGGACCTTCTCCTGGGGGATCTCCCCGAGTGGCTACGACTGCACGTACGCGTCGGGCAGCTTGCCCTCTTCCGCCCCCGCAAGAAGCGCAAGGGCCTGGAGAACGGCCAGATCGACATGCGGACGGTCGGTATCCAGAACGAAGAACAGAAGGTCATCGCCGAAGTCCGCGCCTACGTCCGCGAGAACCCTGCCCCCGATCCGACACTCGTGCTGTTCTTCTCCGACGGCGGCGTCTACCGCAACGCCGAGATCGAGCGCGAGCTGCGCGAAGCGGTCGAGGAGCCGATCTTCTGGCAGTTCGTGGGGCTGGGCGCCTCCGACTACGGCGTACTGGAGCGGTTCGACAGCCTCGTTGGCCGCCGCGTGGACAACGTCGGGTTCTTCGCCGTCGACGACATCAGCGGACTCCCCGATCCGCAGCTCTACGACCGCCTCCTCTCCCAGTTCCCCGGCTGGATCACCGCCGCCCGCCGCGCCCGCATCCTCTGACCCTTCGGTCTCACCCCCGCCCGCGACTCCGACCCGCCGCGCCGGTGTGCGGGACGAGCGCGGCTATGACCGTGTCCCACAGCTCCGGGGGTGGCATCTGGTGGCCCATACCCTGCAGCGGTACGAGCCTGGCTCCCGGAATCTCGCGGGCCAGCGCCTCGCCGTGCGCGTAGGGGAACAGCGGGTCGCGCGTGCCGTGGAGCACGAGGGTCGGCGCGGTGATGTCGCCGAGGGACAGCGCGGCCGGCTCCTTTCCGTCGTCGAGCAGCCAGTGGTTGGCGGCCGCGGCGGGGGCGGGACTGCGGTCGAAAGCCCGCCCGGCCACGCGCCGTACACGCTGCTCGTCCACCGGGATGGCGCCGGCGAAGGTGCGTTCACCGGCGAGGAAGTGCGCGAGGACCGACTCGCGATCGGACCAGTCCGGCCCCGGCTGGGGCTCCGCGAACTTCCGGGCCAGCTCGTCGCTCATCGGCGGCAACTCGGGGCGGTCGGGCCCGCCCGGCCCGTTGGGGCTCGTGGCGATCAACGTCAACGAGGCCACCCGGCCGGGGAAGCGCGCCGCGATGGCCTGGGCCATGCCGCCGCCCATGGAGACGCCCACGAGGTGCGCGGAGTCGAGGCCGAGTGCGTCGAGCAACCCGACCACGTCGGCGATCAGATCCTCGCCGCCGTACGTCGGCGCCCCGACCGGGAACGTCGTGGACCGGCCCGTATCGCGCGTATCGAAGCGGACAACGTACCGCCCGGCCGCGGCCAGGCGTGAGCAGAAGCCGTCCTCCCACCAGTCCATCGACGCCTCCGCGCCTCCGATCAGCAAGATCGGCGGATCCTCGGCCGCGCCGAACGTCTGCGTACAGATCTCGACCTCCCCGACGCGCACCAACCGCTCCGCCTCGGGCCGGACTTCCGCCGTGCCGTTCATGACCCGCCTCCCTCACCTGGCTTTCCCGAAGGCTACTACATTTCTCGGAGTTCGTGCTACGTTTTTCGTAGCAGAATCGGCAGCGTGGGAGGAGAGCGGCGATGGCGAGGGGCAGCGGCGACGAGAGGCGGACGTACGGGCAGGCGTGCCCGATCGCCCACGCGCTCGACATGATCGGGGAACGCTGGGCGCTGCTCGTCGTGCGCGAGCTGCGCCTGGGCCCCCGCCGCTACGCCGACTTGCAGGCCGCGCTCCCCGGCGTCGGGCCCAGCGTGCTGTCCCAACGCCTGTGCGACCTGGAGCGCTTCGGTGTGCTCGCGCGCCGTACGCTGCCGCCGCCCGCGTCGGCGAAGGTGTACGAGCTGACGGAGTGGGGCAGCGAGCTGGAGCCGGTCTTCGCCGCCCTGCGCACGTGGGGGCTGCGCTCGCCGGTGATACCCCTGGAGGGGGTGCTGACGTCCGACACCGTGCTGCTCGGGCTGCGCGCCTACTTCCAGCCGCAGCCGCACGCGGCGTGGTCGGCGAGTTACCGCATAGAGCTGGATCGCGAGGTGTACCGGGTGGAGGTCGCCGACGGCGAGCTGACCGCGGTGCGGCGTGGCGAGGAGCCGCGGTCCCCGGACGTCGCGGTGGCGACGGACCACGACACGCTGCAGTCGGTGCTGTCCCGCGAACGCCCGCTGTCCGAGGCGGTCGAGGCGGGGGAGCTGACCATCGAGGGCGACGGTGAGGTGATGGAGCGGCTGGTGGAGGCGGTGCAGCGGAGCTGAGGCCGCGACCTCCTGCTCATGCCGGACAGGCCCCTCGGTCGCCGCCCCGATCGTCGGCCGGGCGCCGGGTCACCAGACGGGGCGGAGCGGGGGGAGCTCGTCGCCGGCGAGGCCGTGGACGAGGCGGAGGAGTTCGGTGCGCAGGAGAGAGGTGTCGGCGCCTGTGCGGCGGGCGAGTTCGGCTTCGAGGCCGTGCAGGGCGTCTCCGGCGAGGGTGAGGTGCCGGCGGGCGGCGTCGGTGAGGACCACGAGCTTGCGCCGGCCCCCGGCGGGGTGGGCGGTGCGGAGTACGTAGCCGCGGCGCTCCAGGTCGTCGACGAGTTGGCCGGCGGCCTGTTTGGTGACGCCGAGCCGGGTGGCGAGTTCGCTGCTGGTGGCGCCGTCGGCGCCGAGGATCTGGAAGATCATGCCGTGCACCGGCCGCAGGTCGGGGTAACCGGCGTCGGCCACCCGCTCGTTGAACTCGGTCAGGACGAGCTGGAAGGCCATGCCGAGCAGGAACAGCAGCTCGGGCGCCGGCGGGCTGTCGGGGTCGCGGGTCACGGGGACATCTTGACACGGTTGAGTAAAACTCCTTTACTCAGGCTATTCGAGTAAAGGAGCTTTACACGTATGAAGGTCATCAGCCCCACCCCCGACCGCACCGTCACCACCCCGAACGCCGCCATGGAATCCCTCGCCACCCCCTCCCGGGGCAGCGCCGCGCTCAGCACCTGGCGGGTTCGGATGGACGCCGGCCGGTCCGGGCCCGTACACGCCATCGACCGCGAGCAGGTCTGGATGGTCATCTCCGGCTCCCTCACCGTGACCTGCGGCGGCCGCACCGAGACCGCCACCGCCGGGCAGGCGGTCCTGCTCCCGCCCGACGTGCTGCGGCAGCTCGGCGCGGCCGAGGACACCGGTGCCGTCGAGGCACTGGTGGCGATGGAGGCGGGCGGCGGCGCCGTCACCGAGGACGGCACGCGCCACCCCCTGCCCTGGGCGGAGTAGGGAGCGCCGGTACGCCGGGGATGCGGACGGTCGGCACCGGTCGCGCGGCACGCGGGCCGGGGGTGCGCGTCAGTCGGCGGTGGTCGAATGGGTCCGTGCGGCGGCGCTGTCCTCGTTCCGTACGGCGGCGCTGTTCTTCTGCAGGTCGTCGCCGACTTGGGCGCCTGCCGCGCTGCCCGTCACCCGTACCGTGCGTGACGCGGTCGCCGCGCCTGCGGCGCGGGCCGTGCGGCGCTCCAGCCTTGCGGCCAGGAGCGCGAGGGCCAGGCCGGAGGCGGCGAGGGCGGCGCCGACCCAGTTGGGGGCGGTGTAGCCGAGGCCGGCGGAGATGACGAGGCCGCCGAGCCAGGCGGCCAGCGCGTTGCCGAGGTTGAACGCGCCGACGTTGACCGCGGAGGCGAGGGTGGGTGCGGCGGCGGCCTGGTCCAGTACCCGCTTCTGCAGCGGCGGCACGGTCGCGAAGCCGAAGAACCCGACGAGGAAGATGCTCACGGCCGCCGCCGGCTTGCTGTGCGCGGTGAGCGTGAACAGCGCCAGCGTCGCGGTCAGGGCGCTGAGGGCGACGTACAGCATCGGCATGAGGGCGCGGTCGGCGAAGCGGCCCCCGATCAGGTTGCCGCCGACCATGCCGAGGCCGAAGAGGGCGAGGAGCCAGGTGACGGAGCTGTCGGCGTAGCCGGCGACCTCGGTCATCATCGGCGCGATGTAGGTGATGGCGGCGAAGACTCCGCCGAAGCCGACGACGGTCATGCCCATGGCCAGGAGCACCTGGACGTTGAGGAACGCGGCCAGTTCGCTCCGGAGGCCGGTGGCGCCGGGGGAGGAGGGCTCCCTGGGCGCCTGCGGCAGGTCGGGTACGAGCCTGGCCACGCCGGCCAGCCCGACCACCCCGATCGCCGCGACCGCGAGGAAGGTGGCCCGCCAGCCGACGGTCTGCCCGAGGAGCGTGCCGCCGGGGACGCCGACGACGTTGGCCACGGTCAGCCCCGTGAACATCATCGCGATGGCCCCGGCCCGCTTGTCCCTGGCGACGAGCCCGGCGGCGACGACCGCGCCGATGCCGAAGAACGCGCCGTGCGCGAGCGAGGCGACGATGCGCCCGGCGAGCAGGATGCCGAAGGCGGGCGCGAGCGCGGAGAGGACGTTGCCGGCGATGAACAGGCCCATGAGGCCCATCAGCATCCGCTTGCGCGGGACGCGGGTGCCGAGCGCGGTGAGCAGCGGGGCGCCGCCGAAGACGCCGAGGGCGTAGCCGGTGGTGAGCCAGCCGGCGGTGGGGACGGAGACGGAGAACTCGTCGGCCACCTCGGGCAGCAGGCCCATGACGACGAACTCGGTGGTGCCGATCCCGAAGGCGCCGATGGCCAGCGCGAGCAGCGCGAGAGGCATGCGGGGACTCCTGCGGTGGGTGCGGGGACTGCCATTTACCAAGCGCCCACAATAATTGTGTACGCCTATTCTTGCAAACGCGGGCTATTGCGGTCGTGGAGTAAACTCGGGATCAGGAGGGCGAACGCACGCACTCACGGGACGCGGAGGCGCTCATGGCGGCCACAGCCGAGCAGCTCGACGAACTGGCCCGGGGCTGGTCGGCCCTGGCATCCCTGCACGCCCGCATCGAGACCCACGTGGAGCGCACGCTCCAGCGTGCGCACCGGCTGAGCGCCCGCGAATACTCCGTACTGGACGCCCTCAGCCGCCAGGACGAGTTCCACCTGCGCATGAACCAGCTCGCCGACACCGTCGTCCTCAGCCAGAGCGCCACCACCCGCCTCGTCACCCGCCTTGAGGACCGGGGCCTGCTCAGCCGCTACCTCTGCCCGGACGACCGCCGCGGCATCTACACCGAGGTCACCCCCGCCGGCCGTCGCCTCCTCGCCGAAGCCAGGCCCGGGTACGAGGCATCCCTGCGCGCCGCGCTCGACGAGGCCGCGAAACGGCCGGAACTGGCGCCGCTGGTGGCGGCGGTGGAGACGCTGGAGGCCCCGCCGGCGTACGTGCCGTAGGAGCGCGTGCGAAAGAAGGCGGCGTGCAGGACGTCCAAGGGGCGCGTACGGCAACGGGGCGCGCCCCAGGGTACGCGTAGGGTCGGCAGCATGACCGACCTGGCAATCCGGCGCGCGACGGCCGCCGACGTCCCCGCCATCGTGGCGATGCTCGCCGACGACCCCCTGGGCGCCACCCGCGAGACACCCGACGACCCCGCCCCGTACGACGACGCCTTCGCGCGCCTCGCAGCCGACCCCGGCCAGTACCTCGCCGTCGCCGAACGCGACGGACGCGTCGTCGGCACGGTCCAGCTCACCGTCATCCCCGGGCTGTCGCGGCGGGGTGCGACGCGGGCGCTCATCGAAGCGGTGCGCGTGCACCGCGAGGAGCGCGGGGGCGGGCTGGGCACGCAGCTCATCGAGTGGGCCGTCGAGGAGGCGCGAGGGCGGGGGTGCGCGGTCGTGCAACTCACGTCGGACGCGACGCGCACGGACGCGCACCGCTTCTACGAGCGGCTGGGGTTCGCGGCGTCGCACGTGGGATTCAAACGGATGCTGTAGCGGGCGCGGGCGCGGGCCGGGGTTCCGAGGGGCCGGCCGCGGGCTTGTCACCGGGCGGGGCACTCGCTTCCCGCGTTGAATCTTCCCTGGTCAGAGCGCTTACCGCGGATGCGATCCGAAGTTATCCACAGGCCCGAGCGGGTCGGCGTGGGCTTCGGCATACTGCCACTATGCAGATCACGACAGAGCAGCGGCGAGCCCGGATCGGCGTGCGGCATGCGCTGGCTCCGATCGCCCGCGCGGCCTCGCCCGTCGCCGCCGCCGACGCGGTCGTCGCGCTGCATGCGACGGACGCGGCGACCGTCTTCCTTTCCGCCTGCGCGCGGATGAGGGATCCCGGTGTCACGCCCGTCGAGCGCGCGCTCTACGAGGAAGTGGCGCTGGTGAAGCTGCTGTCCATGCGGCGGACGCTCTTCGCCGTCAGCCGCGAGCTCGCGCCCGTCGTGGACGCGGCCGCCGCGCGCGCCATAGCGGCGCGCGAGCGCGCCACCTTCCTCAAGCACCTCAAAGACTGGAACGGCCTGGACGAGGCATGGCTCCAGCGCGCCGAAGCCGCCGCGCTGGCGGTGCTCAAGGACAAGGGCGAGGCGACCGGCAGCGAGATATCCGCCGCCGAGCCCCTGCTCCGCACGAAGATCACGGTCTTCCCCGGCAGCCGCCAGGAGACGCAGCAGGGCGTGACGACGCGCGTGCTGCGGATGCTGGCCTGCGACGGACACATACGCCGCGGACACCCGCGCGGGTCATGGACGTCGAGCCAGTTCCGGTGGGCGCCGGGCGAGGACTTCGGCGGCATGGACGTCACCGAGGCGCAGACGGAGCTGACCCGACGCTGGCTGTACGCGTACGGACCGGCCACCGAAGCGGACCTCGTGTGGTGGACCGGCTGGACGAAGACCGCCGCGCGCAGGGCACTGGCCGCGACCGGCGCCGTGGCGGTGGAACTGGACGAGGGCACGGGGTACGTGCTGCCCGACGACACCGAGCCGGTCGCGGAGCCGGAGCCGTGGGCGGCGCTGCTCCCGGGGCTCGACCCGACACCGATGGGCTGGAAGGAACGCGACTGGCACCTCGACGCCGGCTACCGCAAGGCGCTGTTCGACGGCAGCGGCAACGTGGGGCCGACGGTGTGGTGGAACGGCGAGGTCGTCGGCGGCTGGGCGCAACGACAGGACGGGGAGGTGGTGTGGCGGATGTTCACGGACGTGGGCGGCGACGCGGAACGCGCGGTGGCCGCGGAGGCCGAACGACTGACGGCATGGGTGGGCGACGCCCGAATAACGCCGAGGTTCCGCACGCCGCTGGAGAAGGAGTTGACGGCATAGGGGCGACGGCGTAGCCGTCGGCGTGATCTTCACGCGGCCGGTGTGTCCGGCCGGCCGCCATGGCCGGGTCCCGGGTCTCCCAAGCCGGCTGCCGGGCTCTGTCGTTGTGCACGTCGACGGCGTCGCGTGTCCGGGTGGGACGGGAAGGGTTACGTCCAGCCGCGGGTGCCGCCGGGGACGGGGGCGTTCCGGTCGTACGGTTCGCGGGTGAAGACGAAGGTGCCCAGGTCGAGGTGCGACACCTCGCCGTCCGCCGATCGCTCCACCCGCAGCGTCTCACCGGCGCAGTAGCCGTCGACCGCGGTCCACGTGCCGTCCGCCTCCGGGCGCAGCCGGGAGGCGTAGCCGTTGCCGGTCAGCGGACTCAGGTCCAGCCACCGGTCCGCCTTCAGCCGCAGCGCGTGCGGGTTCGCGCCCCAGTACCACGGGCCCGTGAGGGCGAGCAGCTCCGGATCCACGGCGTCCGCGGCCAGCGGACGCCACGGCTCGGGGACACGCGGCTCGTACCGCACCACGCTGCCGATCAGATCTGCGGCCAGTCCGGAGACGGACACACCGGAGGTGACGTTCGTGAGGGCGACCGCGCTCACCCCCTCGTCGACATCGGAAAGGAGGCAGGCGAGGAAGCCGGGCATGGAGCCGGTGTGGCCGGCGAGCAGCGTGCCGTCGCGGCGGATGAGCTGGAGCCCCAGCCCGTACGCGCTGTCCCACGACGCGACCTCGGGGGCAACGGCAGGGGTGCGCATCTCCGCCAGCGTGTCGGCGGAGAGCACCCGGTCGTCGCCGCGGACGAGGAAGGCCGCGAACCGGGCCAAGTCGCCGACCGTGGACCACAACTGGCCCGCGGGGCCCATCCGGCCGGTGTCGTGCAACGGCTCGGGCTGCATGACGTCGGCCCACGGATGGACGGCGAAGCCGCCGGCGTGCGGGGCCTCGGGCAGCAGCGTCGTACGCCGCAGCCCCAGCGGCTCCAGCAGTTCGCGCCGCAGCACGTCGCCCCACGGTGCGCCGCGCAGTGCCTCGACGAGCGCGCCGAGGTAGGCGAAGCCGGGGTTGGAGTAGTGGTGCAGGCGGCCCGCCGGGTGGCGGGTGGGGTCGCCGTCGAAGAGTTCGCCGAGTTCGGGGCGCAGGGTGCCCGGGGTCCGCTCCCACCAGGGGCCGCGGGGCTCGGCGCCGATACCGGAGCTGTGAGAGAGGAGTTGAGCGATGGTCACCGCGGGGGCCTGAGTGCCGGGGACGTGCTTCCCCAGCGGATCGGCGAGGTCGACAAGGCCCTCGTCGCGCAGCCGGAGCACCAGTACGGCGACGAACGTCTTGGTGATCGAGCCGATGCGGTACTGGGTGTCGGTGGTGGGTTCGTGCCCGTCGATCATCGAGCGGGCACCGGACCAGACGGTCTCCCCGTCGCGTACCACGGCCGCGACGAGCGAAGGCGTACGTCCCTCGCTCTGCGCGACGGCGAGCCGGTGGCGCAGGGCGCGGGCGGTGACGGGGAGCAGGGCGTCGTGATACGGCGGCATGGGCCGCAGCCTAGCCGCGGCCCGTGCTGCGGAGCGCGGAAGTTTCGGCGCCCCGGGCGGCGCCGACGCGGGTGGCGTACCAGACGGTGGCGATCACCAGCACGCAGCCGGCGTACTGCGTCGCCGTGGGCCGCTCGCCGATGAACGCGACGGCGGTGGCGATGGCGAGCACCGGCTGCAGCAGGAGCAGCGCCGCCCCGGTGGCCGGGGCGAGCCGGGGCAGAGCGGGGGTGATGAGGAGCAGGGCGAGGACCTGGCCGAGCGCGGCCATCGCGGCCAGCCAGCCGAGGGCGGCGGGCCCGGGCGTCGGATCGATACCGGTCCACAGCGCGCCGAGGACGCCGGAGGCGATGCCGGCGGAGAACGTCGCCGTGCACACCGGCACGGCGATGTGCCCGCGGGCACGGGAGGGGGTGGAAGGAGCCGGGGCGGTGCCGGCGAGGCGGGTGAGGAAGAGGTAGCCGGCGAAGGCGACACCGGCGGCGGTGCCGTAGAGGATGCCGCTGACGGGGCTGCTGCCCGGTTCCGGGTCGCCGATCGCGCCGCCCGCGAGCGCCACCCCCGCGAGCAGCACCGGGGCGGTGAGCCAGAAGCCCCGCGGCAGGGGCGTGCGTGTCAGCAGGCGGGCCAGCAGCGGGAAGACGAGCACCTGGATGTTGAGCAACACAGTCGCGATGGAGGCGCCGACGTCCCGGATGCTGGCCGCCCAGAAGACGAAGTCGACGCCGAGCAGCAGCCCGGCCGCCAGGTCCGTGAGCACCGGGCGCCGGGCGCGGGGGCCGAGGCGGCGGAGTTCAACGGCCGCCAGTGGGGCGAGCAGCAGCAGCGCCAGGGCGCAGCGCAGGAAGGCGGCGGTGCCGGCGTTCACGTCGGAGAGCTTCACGAAGATCGCCGACAGCGAGATGCACGCCGAGCCGCCGATGACCAACGTCACCGGTGTGGCCAGCCGGGTCAGGAAGCGCTGGTCGTGGCCCGTCCCGTGGCAGGGCTCGTGGCCCTGCTCCGGGCCCTGGTCGTAGCCCCGGTGGTGTTCCGGGGCGGCGGAGTTTCCGGCCGGTCGACTGCGGAGGGGTATGTCGCCCTGGCAGTCCTGGCTGTCCCCGTCGACTCGCATGCTCCTCACTCTGCCTGCCCGCTCTCGCAAGAAAAAGCGATGATTCGTTAGCCGCAAGCGTTAGCATCACTTCGTGTTCAGTCTGGAGCGCCTCCGCGCACTCGACGCCGTCGCCGTCCACGGCACCATCGCCCGTGCCGCCGAGTCGCTGCATGTCACCGCCTCCGGCGTCTCGCAGCAGCTCGCCAAGCTGGAGCGCGAGTCGGGGCACCGGCTGCTGGAGCCGTACGGGCGCAGCGTCCGCCTCACTCACGCCGGCCAGGTGCTCGCCGCGCATGCCGCCCGGGTCTGTGCGCAGGTCGCCGAGGCCGAGGCGGATCTCGCCGATCTGCAGGACGAGATCCTCGGCCCGCTGCGCCTCGGCGGTGTCGGAAGTTCGCTGCGCGCGCTGCTGCCCGAGGTACTGACCGCCCTCACCGCCTCGTATCCGCGGCTGGCCCCCACCGTCGTCGACGGCGAGGTCGTCGAGCTGGTGCCCCGGCTGGTCGGCGGCGAGCTGGATCTGCTGCTCATCGAGAGCTGGAGCAGCCGTCCCATCCGCCTGCCGCAGGGGCTGACGGTGCGGACGCTGGTCGTCGAGGACGTGCAGTTGGCGCTGCCGGACGCCCATCCGCTGGCCGGCCGCGAGCGCGTCGGCCTCGCCGAGCTGGGTGATCTCGCCCACCCGAGCGGGGCGGCGGTGTGGGCGAGTTGTCCGGTCGGCACCGAGCCCTACGAGGGGCTGACGCAGGCGCTGCGCGAGGTGGGTCTGGAGCCGGAGGTGCGGTACCAGGTCACGGAGTACGCCACGCTGCTTGCGCTCGTGCGCGGCGGGTTGTGCGTGTCGCTCGTACCCGAGATGGCACAGCGGCCGTGCCCTCCCGGGGTGCGGTTCGTGCCGGTGCGGCCCGCGGTGCGGCGTTCGGTGCAGGCCGCGTGGCGGTCCCGGGGCGAGAGTCCGGCCGTACGGGCCTGCGTCGCCGCCCTCGCCGAAGCAGGGCGGACGGAGACGGCGCTGGCGGAGGTGCGGCGGGCGGAGCCCGCCGCGGGTGGATGACCTGCGGGGTCTGTCGGCGGCCCGTGCGAGGATCACCGTACGGAGCACAGCCACTGGAGGACCGATGTTCGCGATACCCCTGGGTGACGACGGTGCCGAGCTGCGGCCGCTGGAGCCGTGGCAGGCCGAGGAGTTCCTCGCCCACATGGACCGCGGGCGCGAGTTCATCGGCCGCCACGTCGGCCTCCCCGACGCCACCGCCGACCTCGAATCCACCCGCGCCTGGCTCCAGTCGTACGCCGACAAGACCGCCGCGGACGCCGGCCGTCTCTACGGCATCTGGCTCGACGGTCTCCTCGTCGGCGGCGTTCTCTTCCGCGTCTTCGACGCGCAGCAGCGCACCTGCGAGGCCGGCTGCTGGCTGGAGCCCGCGGCGTCCGGCCGCGGGCTGGTCACGCGCGCCACCCGCGTGATCATCGACTGGGCGGTGCACGAGCGCGGCGTGGAGCGCGTGGAGTGGCTCGTCTCCACGGAGAACATCCCGAGCATCAAGGTCGCCCAGCGCCTCGGCATGAGCCGTGAGGCCGTGCTGCGCGCGAAGCACCCCTACCGGGGGGTGCGGCAGGACACGGAGGTGTGGTCGGTGCTGGCGTCCGAGTGGGGCAAGGGGCGGGAGGCGTAGGGGCGTCTGCCGCTCGTACGAGCCGTGCGGCCCCGCCCCGTCAGTCCGCCGCGCCCGCCGCCTCCAGCAGGACCGGCAGCTTACGCATGTCGTCGAAGAGCACGGTGTCCGGCCCCGCCAGCCAGTCGGCAGGTGACAGCCCGCCGGTGAAGCCGTACGCGCGCATGCCCGCGGCGCGCGCCGCCTGGACGCCGTAGCGGCTGTCCTCGACCACCGCGCACGCCTGCGGCGCGTAGCCCATCTCCCGCGCCGCGTGCAGGAAGAGGTCCGGCGCGGGTTTGCCGCGGCCACCGACGTCGGTGGCGGAGTAGATGCGTCCGGCGAAACGGTCGTACAGCCCGGTCCGGCCGAGGGTGCGGCGCATCCGGTCGTGCCCGCCGCTGGACGCGACGCACGTGGGCAGGCCGGCGGCGGCGATGGCGTCGAGCGCGTCGACGACGCCGGGGACGGCTTCGAGGCGGTCGAGGCCGGCGAAGAACTCCTCGTAGTAGCGGGTGCGCCAGGTCTCGTCGGTGCCCGGGCCGAGGCGTTCGACGACCATGGCGCCGACGGATTCCTGGGACTTGCCCATGAAGAGTTCGACGGCGTCGGCTTCGGTGAGCGGCCAGCCGAGTTCCGCCCCCACGGTGACCTGCGCGGCGGCGGCGATGCGCTCGGAGTCGACGAGGACTCCGTCGCAGTCGAATATCACGAGTTCGATGGCTCCGGGCATGGTCACGAGGCTAACCGAGCCGCGCCGGTACGAGCCGGGCGGCCGGCCCCGGGGGCCCGGGCCCGGACCGTCAGCGGGCGCCGGGGACGACGAGCCCCGTCTCGTACGCCATGACCACCGCCTGCGTACGGTCCCGCAGCCCGAGCTTGGCCAGCAGCCGGCTGACGTGCGTCTTCACCGTCTCCTCGCCGACGTGCAGGCGCGCGGCCAGTTCGGGGTTGGACAGGCCCTCCGCGAGCAGCCGCAGCACCTCCGTCTCGCGCGGCGTCAGCGCGGCCAGCGGCGCCGCCGCCCCGTCCCGTTCCGGCCGCGCCGCGCGCAGCCGCGCGAACTCGGCGATCAGCCGCCGCGTGACCCCCGGCGCGAGCAGCGCCTCGCCGGCCGCGACGACGCGCACCGCGTCGAAGAGCCGTTCCGCCGTGACGTCCTTGAGCAGGAAGCCGCTGGCGCCGGCGGCGAGGGCGTCGTAGACGTACTCGTCGAGGTCGAAGGTGGTGAGGATCAGCACCTTCGGGTGCGGCGGCTCCGCCGTGAGCCGGGCGGTGGCCTCGATGCCGTCGACCCCGGGCATGCGGACGTCCATGAGCACGACGTCGGGCCGCCGGGCGCGGCAGACGCGGACCGCGTCGGCGCCGTCGTGTGCGGTGCCGACGACGTCGAAGTCGGGCTGGGTGGCGAGGAGTCCGGCGAAGCCGGCGCGGACGACTTCGTGGTCGTCGGCGACGACGACGCGCACGGGGTTCGCGGGGCCGGTCATGCGGCGGTTTCCTCCCTGCCGGTACGGGTCTGTGCGGGGAGGGTCGCTTCGAGGAGGAAGCCGCCGCCCGCGGCGGGGCCGCTGCGGAGCCGGCCGCCGACGGCGGCGGCGCGTTCGCGCATGCCGAGCAGCCCGTGTCCGCCGTCCGCGGGGCCGGGACCCGGGCCGTTGTCGCGGATGCGCAGGCGCAGGGCGGCGTCGGTGTAGTGGAGTTCGACGTCGACGGCGGCGCCGGGGGCGTGCCGGCGCGCGTTGGTGAGGGCTTCCTGCACGATGCGGTACGCGGTGAGTTCGATACCGGTGTCGAGGGGGCGTACGGCGCCGCTGACGATGAGGCGGACGGCGGCCCCGGCGGCGTCGCGGGCGCCGTCGAGGAGTTCGTTGAGCTGGGCGAGGCCGGGCGGGGGGCGGCGTTCCGCGGGGGCGGCGCCGGCGTCTTCCCGCAGCACGCCGAGCAGGCGGCGCATCTCGGTCAGCGCGGTACGGGCGGTGTCGCCGATGTCGCGGAGCCGCCGGGCGCCTTCGTCGGGAAGGCCGGGGGTGGTGAGGCGGGCGGTTTCCGCCTGGACGGAGATCATCGAGATGTGGTGGGCGACGACGTCGTGGAGTTCGCGGGCGATGCGGGCGCGTTCGCCGCGGGCGGCGTGTTCGTAGAGGGTGTGGGCGATGGCGCGTTCGGTGGCGCTGTGGGCGGCGGCGGCGCTGCGGGCGCGGCGGGCGAGGCCCGTGCCGGTGGCGGCGGCGAGGAGGACGGCGGCGGCTACGGCGAGCAGCCGGCCGGTGGCGTCGAGCCGGCCGCCGGCGGCGGCGCCGGGGTCGCCGACGGCGTAGCCGGCGAGCGGCAGCACGAGCAGGACGGCGAGGGTGCGGGCCCGGCGGGTGCCGTGGCGGGCGAGGCGGTGCAGGAGGAGCGCCTGGGCGGCGACGCCGGCCGCGACGGGGGCGCCGAGGAGGGCGACGAGCGGGGCGTTCGCGGCGGTGGCGAGGACGGCGGCGGGGGCGGGGTGGGTGCGGAGCAGCGCGACGGGGGCGGTGGCGCCGAAGGCGAGCAGCAGGGCGGCGGTGAGGCGGTCGCCGGCCCCGGCGCGCAGGACGGTGTCGACGGCGGCGAGGAGCGCGAGGAGCGCGGCGGCGGCGACGGGCCCGTCGGGGGAGGAGGCGAGGCGGCGCACGCCCCTGCCCCCCGCCGGCTCCCCCCGTGCTCCCGTCACGCCGCCATTGTCCCTGCGTACACCCCTTCCGGCGTCCCTCCCGCCCAGGACGGTCGCCTCCCCCACACGAGCTACCCCGCCGTCCGCAAGACTCCTCCCCCGCGTGACGACCCGCCCGCCGCCCGCTTCGTAGCCTCCTCACCATGGCAGCGTCAGAAGCAACCATCGAGGTCCGGGAGCTGCGCAAGCGCTTCGGTCCCGTCGCCGCCGTGGACGGCCTGTCGTTCACGGTCGTCCCCGGTCAGGTCACCGGGTTCGTCGGCCCCAACGGGGCCGGGAAGTCCACCACCATGCGCATCGTCCTGGGCCTCGACGCCCCCGACGCGGGCAGCGCGCTGGTCGGCGGCCGTCCGTACGCGGCGCTGCGCCGCCCGCTGCAGCACGTCGGCGCCGCGCTGGACGCGGCGGCCGTGCACCCCAGCCGGCGCGGGCGCGACCACCTGCTGTGGCTGGCGCACTCGCACGGCCTGCCGCCGCGCCGCGTCGACGAGGTGCTGGAGCAGGTGGGGCTCGCCACGGCGGGGCGGCGGCGGGCCGGCGGCTACTCGCTGGGGATGCGCCAGCGCCTCGGCATCGCCGCCGCGCTCCTCGGCGATCCGCCGGTGCTGCTCTTCGACGAGCCGGTCAACGGCCTGGACCCGGAGGGCATCCGCTGGATACGCGGCCTTCTGCGCCGGCTGGCGGCGGAGGGCCGGGCGGTGCTCGTCTCCAGCCATCTGATGAGCGAACTGGAGGACACCGCCGACCACCTCGTCGTCGTCGGCCGCGGCCGGCTCGTCGCGGACATGCCGGTGGCCGCGGTGCTGGCCGCGGCCTCCGACAGCCGCGTCGCGCTGCGTACGGGGGCGCGGGAGCGGGCGATGACGGTGCTGGCGGCGGCGGGGGCGACGGTGGCGGCGACGGGCCGGGAGTCGCTGACGGTGTCGGGGCTGCCGGCGGAGCGGGTGGCGGAGGTGCTGGGCGCGGAGGCGGTGCCGTTCTCGGAGCTGGCGGCGCACCGGGCGTCGCTGGAGGAGGCGTACATGGAGCTGACGCGCGGCGAGGCGGAGTTCGCCGCCGGCCCGGAGGGGGAGGGTCCGCGATGAGTACGGGGATCGGTTCGGGGTCCGGTACGAGGACGGGCACGGGGACGGGCGCCGACGTCGGCGCCGGGGCGCGGGCGGGTGCCGGGGGTGTGGCCCCGTACCGCTCGAAGCTGCCGCCCGCGCGTGCGGGCTTCTGGCAGTTGCTGCGCGCCGAGTTCACCAAACTGCGCAGTGTCGACCGGTGGCTGCTCACGCTGCTCGCGGGCGTGGTCGTGACGGTGCTGGTGTCGCTGGTGTCGGCGGGCGGCAGCGAGACGGCCACGTCCGACGACGACGGCGGCGGCTCGGGCACCAAAGCGGCGGCCCGGGTGGCGGACTCGTTCCGCTTCGTGCACCGGCCGCTGGCCGGGGACGGCAGCGTGACCGCGCGGGTGACGGACCTGACGCTGGGCGAGGGCACGGACGCGCCGTGGGCGAAGGCCGGCGTGATCGTGAAGGCGGGCGCGGAGCCGGGGAGTCCGTATGTGGCGCTGATGCGCACGGCCGGGCACGGGGTGCGGCTGCAGTACGGGTTCGCGCACGACGTCGCCGGTGGCGCCGTGGCCGGGGACGCCCCGGTGTGGCTGCGGCTGACGCGCGAGGGCGACCGGCTGACCGGCTACGAGTCCGCCGACGGCGAACGCTGGCGCGAGGTCGGCAGCGTGCCCGCGGCCGGGCTGCCGGACACGGCGCGGGCGGGGCTGTTCGTGGCGGCGCCGGAGACGGTGCGGGTGGAGCGGTCGTTCGGGTCGCTGAGCATCGGGGCGGGGCCGAGCGCGGCGACGGGGGTGTTCGACAACGTACGCCTCGACGGGGGCGGTTCCGGCGGCGCGACGGGCAACAGCGGGAGCGGCGGCGGTCGTGCGGACTGGCGGGACGAGGCCGTCGGCCCGCCGTCCGGCCCGGCGGCGGCGAACGGACCGGTCGGCGGCACCGAGCGCGCCGGCGGCACGTTCACCGTCACCGGCTCCGGCGACATCGGCCCGCTCCCGCCCGCGGGCGACCTGACGTGGATGAGCCTGGCGGGCGCCCAGGTGGGGCTGATCGCGTTCGCGGCGCTGGGCGTGCTGTTCATCACCGCCGAGTACAAGCGCGGCATGATCCGTACGACGTTCACCGCCGGCCCGCGGCGCGGGCGGGTGCTGGCGGCGAAGGCCACGGTGCTGGCGGCGGTGGCGTTCGCGGCGGGGCTGGCTGCGGCGGTGGTGTCGTTCCTGGCGGGGCAGCGGGCGCTGCGCGCGAGCGGGCACCGGCCGCCGCAGTTCCCGGAGGTGTCGCTGACCGACGGACCGGCGCTGCGGGCGGTGGTGGGCACGGGGCTGCTGCTGGCGCTGGTGGCGCTGTTCGCGCTGGGGCTGGGGGCGCTGCTGCGGCACACGGCGGCGGCGGTGACGATCGTGGTGGTGCTGTTCGTGCTGCCGCTGGTGCTGGGCGGGGGCCTGCCGCTGGGGGTGGTGGAGTGGCTGTTCCGGGTGACGCCGGTGGCGGGGTTCGGGGTGCAGAGCACGACCCCGCGGTACGAGCAGGTGGAGACGGTGTGCCTGCCGGAGGACGGGTGCATGCCGCAGGGGCCGTGGGCGGGGCTCGGGGTGCTGGCGGTGTGGGCGGCGGTGGCGCTGGCGCTGGCGGTGTGGCGGCTGAGGCGGCGCGATGCGTGACGGGCGACGGGGGAGGCGGGGGCCGCGGTACGTGCCCGGGGCCCGGGTGGCGTTCGGGGGCGTGCGGGACGCCGGGTACGCGGCGCGGGCGGAGTGGACCAAGCTGCGTACCGTCCCGAGTACGTGGTGGCTCCTCCTCGCCGTCGCCGCCGTCACCGCGGCGGTCGGCGCGGGCGCGGTCAGCGGACTGTCCACGGCGCACTGCCCGCCGGCCGGCTGCCGCGAGGACGTCGTGAAGACCAGCCTGACGGGCGTGTGGGCCGGGCAGGCGGCGGTCGCCGTGCTCGCGTCACTGGCGTTCACGGCGGAGTACGGCACGGGCACGATCCGTACGACGCTGACCGCCGTACCCGGCCGGCTGCGGGTACTCGCCGCGAAGGCCGCCGTGGTCGGTGCCGCGGTGCTGGTGGCGGGCGGCGCGGGGGTGCTGGGCGCGCTGCTCGCGGGACGGGCGCTGGTCCCGGCCGGCTTCGCCGCGTACGACCTGGGGGCGGGGCCGGTGCTGCGGGCCGGCTTCGGGACGGCGCTGTACCTGGTGCTGGTGGCGCTGCTGGCGCTGGGCCTGGGCGCGGCGCTGCGGGACACGGCGGGGGCGGTCGCGGCGTGCCTGGGGGTGCTGTACGCGTCGCCGCTGGTCGCGGGGATGCTGTCGGATCCGGAGTGGGTCGAGCGGTTCCAGCGGTACGGGCCGGCGTCGGCGGGTCTCGCGGTGCAGTCGACGGTGGACACGGCGGAGTTGCCGATCGGACCGTGGGCAGGGCTGGGCGTACTGGCGGCGTGGTCGGCGGCGGCGCTGGTGCTGGGCGCGGCGGTGCTGCGCCGCAGGGACGCGTGAGGGGGACGGGCTACGGACGCCCGGAACCCCCGCGCCGCCACACCCAGTTGCGCGTCCGCCTCCGCCCCGTCACCCCCGCACCCCGTCGAGGAACCCCGTCACCGCCTCGCCGAACTCCTCCGGCGCCTCCGACCACGGCAGGTGTCCCGCCCCGGCGAGCACCACCCGCTCCACCCGCGGCAACGCCGCCACCAGCGAATCCACCGCCGTCCGCGGCCGGATGTCCGACTCTCCGTCCACGACCAGCACCGGCACGTGCGACTCCGCACACTCCCCGCGCAGTCCGACCGACCCCAGCTCTCTCCCCTCCTCGGCGACGAGCGCCGCGTTGGCCTCCGCGTTCACCCCGAGGAAGGGCGTCGCCATCCGCTCGGCCTCCGCCAGCGCCCGCGGGCCCGCCGGCGGTACGAAGTCCGCCGACCACTGCAGCACGCACGCCTCCCGCTCCTCCGCCGCACCCCGGCCGCCCTCCAGCGCCCCCCGCGCCCACAACTCCCGCAGCCGCGGCAGCCGCACGCCGAGCGCGGCGTCGCCCTGCCGCACGGCCCACAGCCGCACCCCGTCCCCGGCGGCCACGACCCTGCCGCCCGTCCGTCCCACGTCCTCACCACCCATCTGCGCACGCTGTCCCCGCCGTTGTCCCGGCCCCGCTACCTCCCCCGCAGTGCCCGTCCGAGCAGCCGCACCCCCTCGGTCACGGCGTCGGGGTGGCTCGCCGCGTAGCCGAGGACCAGACCGGGCGGGCCGGGGCGGAGGCGGTGCCAGGACAGGGGCTGCACCTTGACGCCGCAACCGAGCGCCGCCGCCGCCAGCTCCGTATCGGTCACCCCCGCCAGCGCCGGATCCCCTCCCGGCTCCGAACCGGTCGCCCTCGTCAGTCCGGCACCGGCCGCCCCCGCCGCCGCTTCCCCGCCCGGCCCGCGCCCGCCGCCCGTCGCGCTCCCGCCGCCCGCCCCGCCTCTCCCGTACGCACCGGAGCCGCCCGCCCCGTCGAACGTCACCGTCAGATGCAGCCCCGCCGCCGCCCCGTGGACCACCGCGCCCGGCAGGTGCTCCGCGATCGCCGCGATCATCGCGTCCCGCCGCCGTCGGTGCCGCCCGCGGAGCAGCCGCAGGTGCCGCTCCAGCTCCCCCGACTCCATCAGCCGGGCCAGCACGAGCTGCGGCAGCACCGCGTTGCCCAGGTCGGTGAAGCGTTTGGCGTTCACCAGCGCGTCCCGGTACTCCGGCGGCGGCACCACCCAGCCGACCCGCAGCGCCGGCGCCAGCAGCTTCGACACGCTGCCCATGTAGCAGACGCGCTCCGCGAGCATCGCGCGCAGTGCGGGCACCGGCGGCCGGTCGTAGCGGTGCTCGGCGTCGTAGTCGTCTTCGAGGACGAGCCCGCCGCCGTCCTCCGCCCAGCGCAGCAGCTCGCGGCGGCGCTCGCCGCTGAGCACCGCGCCGGTCGGGAACTGGTGCGCCGGGGTGAGCAGCACCGCACGCGCGCCGGTGGCGCGCAGCGCGTCGACCCGTATGCCGTCGGCGTCGACCGGCACCGGGAGGATGTCCAGTCCGCCGTTCTCCAAGTGCTGGCGCGTGCCGAGCGAACCGGGGTCCTCCAGCGCCACCGCCCCCACGCCGTCGGCGCGCAGCACCGGGTGCAGCAGGGTCAGCGCCTGGGCCGTGCCGGCGACGACGACGACGTCGTCGGGGTCGGCGCGGATGCCGCGGTTGCGGGCGAGCCAGCCGGCGACGGCCCGGCGCAGCGCGGGGGTGCCGTGCGGGTCGCCGTAGCCGAGGTCGGCGGCGGACAGCTCGGCGAGGACGGCCCGCTCCGCGCGCAGCCACGCGGCGCGCGGGAACGCGGCGAGGTCCGGCAGCCCGGGGGTGAGGTCGATCGACGCCGGGGCGGCACGGAGGACTTCGAAGGCCTCGGGCCCGGGCGCGGCGGGAAAGAACACGGCGGGCCGCTCCGCACCCCCCGCCCGGGGGCCGGGACCCGCTTCCACCGGTGCCGCGACCACGACGGTCCCCCCGCGCCGTCGCCCCTCGACGTGCCCGTCCTCCGTCAGCCGCCGGTACGCCTCCGTGACCACCCCGCGCGACACCCGCAGCTCCGCCGCGAGCACCCGCGTCGGAGGCAGCCGGCCGCCCACCGCCAGCCGGCCGTCCGCGATCGCCTCCCTGAGCCGCCACGCCAGCCAGTCCGCCATCCCGCCCGCCGGTGCGTCCCCGACGTCGAGCTGCAGGAAATCCGACCCGTACGCTTTGGACCTCTCGGAGGCCGTTTTCTCCACCCCGTTCATAGAGCCATCGTGGCACGGCTCACTGACAACGCCCCTCCGAAGGCCCGTCGCCCCAGCTCGGACCGGGTGGATCAGTCCCCGAACACGAACTCCGGCTCCGCCGCCGTCAGCAGCGCCGCCTTCGGCGCCACGCCCCACAACCGCTCCAGCTCCCCCTGAACCGCATCCGTCAGCTCCGCCACGTCCGCCGCAGCCGTCTCGTGCACGGCCTCCGCCACCACCAGCACCCGGCGCGTCGCCGCGCCGACGGCCGAATACCCGCTCTGCCGGTTCGTCCAGCGCCGCGCGTGCGCCCGCCCCGCCGAGTCGGCGAACGTCACCTCACCCGCCGCCGGATGCTCGCTCCCACCGCCGAACGTCGTGTACGTCTCGTCGCCCCGCGCCCGGCGCACCTGCAGCCACGGCTCCGCGATCCGGTCCACGTCCAGGACCGCCACGGGAATCGCATACGCCACGGAGACCGCGTTGCACAGGTCCACCACCGGGTGAATCCGCGGCAGCGACCCCTCCCGCCGCAGCCGCCGCAGCAGGGACTCCGACGCGCACCGGTACTGCGTCGGCCGCAGCCCCAGCCGCGTGTACGTCCGCCGCCACGCCCGTACCTCGGGGAACTCCCCCTCGGTGCCCGCCGCCAGCCGCTCCCGTGCGACGTCCGTGTACGCCGCGACCCGCGCCTCCAGCTCCGCGCCCCCGCCGGGGCCGGCCGCGTCACCGGCCCCGAAGTCCCCGTACAGCACGCCCGCCGCCAGCTCCGGAAACTCCGCCCGCAGATCCTGCGCATGCCCGAACCGCATCGTCACGCCACCGCCAGCTTCGCGCCCAGGCCGACGAACGACACCGCGAACACCCGCCTGATCCCTGCCATCACCCGCGGCCGTCCCAGGATGTGCCCGCGGACGGCCGCCGCGCAGATCCCGTACGCCGCGAAGACCGCGAAGGTCAGTCCCATGAACACCGCGCTCAGCCGCAGCATCGCCGCCACCGATCCCTCCTGGCCCGCCGGCACGAACTGCGGCAGGAAAGCCACGAAGAACATCGTCAGCTTCGGGTTGAGCACGTTGAGCAGCACGCCGGAGACGATCACCCGGCCCACCGGCTGCGGCCCGGCCGCCGCGTCGTCCGCGACGACCAGGGCCTCCTTGTCGCGCAGCGTCGACCACGCCATGTACAGCAGGTATGCGACGCCCAGGTACTTCACGACCTCGAACGCCACGGCGCTGGCGTGCAGCAGCGCGGCAAGCCCGGTGACGGTGGCGACGACGTGCGGGACGGTGCCGAGCGTGCAGGCGAACGCGGCGACCACGCTCGCCCGCCGGCCGTGGGACAGCCCGGCGGCGAGGGTGTAGACCACGCCGGTGCCCGGCGTGACGACCACGACGAGCGTGGTCAGCAGGAAGGCGGTGCTCACGAAGGGCCTCCGGCGATGGTGACTCGGCTACGGCAAAACGGCACCAGCCTCGCCCGCCGATGGCCCGTCGGGCAGAGCCAAAGAAGACCGAGATCAGGAGTCCATAATTACGGAGCCTCCTGAGCGTCCATCCCCGCCGCCACCATGTCCGCGAACGCCCGCGCCAGCGGCGACAGCGCAGCCCACCGCCGCACCGCCCACCCCGCCCACAGCGGCGGCAGCTCCGGTACGGGGACGAGCCGCACCCCCGGATGCCGCCCGCCCCGCCACCCCGGCAGCTCCGGCACGATCGCGTAGCCGAGCCCCAGCTCCGCCAGCAGGATCGCCGTGTCCCAGTCCGCGACCGACGTGTCGAACGCCGGCAGCCGCACCCCCGACTCCGCGAACCACGCCTCCAGATGCGCCCGCGAACTCGAATTCGCCGGCAGCCCGATGAGCCGCACCGCCGCCAGGTCCGCCGCCCCCACCGACGACCGCTCCGCCAGCGGATCGCCCTCCCGTACGGCCAGCACCCACCGCAGCTCCGCGGCGCGCCGCAACTCCACGCCCCGTACCGGTGCGGCGATCGTGATCCACGCCAGGTCCGCGCCGCCCGCGGCTAGCGCGGCGACGCAGCCGCGACTGGAGTTCTCCGTCTGGAATTCCAGGCTGACCTGCGGATACCGCTCGCGGAACGCCACGACCGCCGCCGACATGAAGTGCCGTACGGTCGTCGCCCCCGTCGTCACCCGCACCGAGCCGCCGTCCCCGCGCGCCAGGTCGCCCAGCCGCCGCAGCGCGTGGTCCACGCCGCCGATGCCCTCGGCGGCGGCGGTACGCAGCAGCTCCCCGGCGTGCGTGGGCACCACGCCGCGCGGATGCCGCTCCACGAGGCTGAGGCCGACCTCCCGCTCCAGCCGCTTGACATGCTGGCTGACGGCCGACTGCGTACAGCCCAGCTCCCGCGCCACCGCGCTCAGGCTCCCCGCCCGGCACACGGCGACGAAAACCCGCAGGTCGTCCAGAGTCATGCGCGTCAAGCTAACCCTTGGGGACGCCCAAGGACACCCGAGGATTGACTTGGAGGGACCCTCGCGCCCACGATGACCACGATCTTCGCTGTACGCCCGCGCCCGGCCGACCGCCCGCACCAACCCGCCCGCACGACCCGCCCGCACGACCCCGGCAGTACGGGACCGCCCCGCACCCGCCGGACCGACCCAACGGAACGAGGACGCCGCCGTGGAACCGCTCGAAGCCGTCGCGCTCGCCGGCGCCGGACTGGTGGCCGGCGGCATGAACGCGGTCGTCGGCTCCGGCACCCTGATCACCTTCCCGACGCTCCTCGCCCTCGGCTACCCGCCGGTCCTCGCGAACGTCTCCAACACCCTCGGCCTCGTCCCCGGCGTCGCCGGCGCCGTCTACGGCTACCGCCGCGAGCTGCGCGGCCAGCGCCGCCGCATCCTGCGCTTCGGCACCGCCTCCCTCATCGGCGGCCTGGCCGGCGCACTGCTGCTCCTGCAACTGCCCGCCGAGGCGTTCCAGGCAGTCGTCCCCGCCCTGATCCTGACGGCCTGCGCCCTGGTCCTCCTCCAGCCCGTCCTCGCCCGCCGGCTCGCCGAGCGCAGCGAGGACGACGACAAGGACGGCGGCACCCCGATGTGGGTCGGCGTCCTCGGTACGGGCATCTACGGCGGCTACTTCGGGGCCGCCCAGGGCGTCATCCTCATGGGCCTGTTCGGCACCTTCGTCCGCGACGACCTCCAGCGCCTCAACGCCGTCAAGAACGTTCTCGCCGCCCTGGTCAACGGGGTCGCGTCGATCGTCTTCATCATCGTCACCGACGTCGACTGGACCGCGGCCGGCATCATCGCCCTCGGCTCGACTCTCGGCGGCTTCCTGGGCGCCCACCTGGGCCGCAAGCTCACCCCGACCCTGATGCGCGCGATCATCGTCACCGTCGGCACCACCGCCGCGCTCACGATGATCATCCGCTGACTCCGCGCCGCCGCCGCCCGCCGGCAGGCAGGACGGCGGGCGGTGCGGCCCCCGCGGGTACGCGCCTAGCCGAACACCCGGTCCAGCACCATCGCGATGCCGTCCTCGTCGTTCGACCCCGTCACCTCGTCCGCCACCGCGACCAGCTCCGGGTGCGCTCCCGCCATCGCGACCCCGTGGCCGGCCCAGCGGAACATCGGTATGTCGTTCGGCATGTCCCCGAAGGCGATCGTCTCCGCGCCCTTGACCCCGAGCCGGCGGGCCGCGATCGACAGGCCGGTGGCCTTGCTCAGCCCGTGGGGCAGCACCTCGACGGTGTCGGCGCCGGCGAGGACCACCTCGACGAGGTCGCCGACCGTGTCGCGGGCGGCGGCCGTCAGCGCGTCGTCGTCCAGCTCCGCGTGCTGGATGTAGAGCTTGCCGATCGGCTGGGCCCACAGCTCGGCGCGCTCCGCCACCCGGCGGACCGGCAGGTCCTCGCGGGCCACCGCGCGAAAGCCGGGGCCGAAGAGCACCTCGCCCGCGAGCCCGTCCGCGCTGGCGGCCACCGCGACCTCGCCGACCTCGGCCTCCAGCTTCGCCACCGCGTCGGCGGCGAGACGCCGGTCGAGGGTCACGGAGGTCAGCAGCCGGTGCTCGCCCGCGTCGTACACCTGCGCGCCCTGGCCGCAGACGGCCAGGCCCTCGTAGCCCAGCTCGTCGAGTATGTGCCGGGTCCAGGCCACGGCGCGGCCGGTGACGACGATGTGCGCCGCGCCCCGCGCGCACGCCGCCTCGATCGCCGCGCGCGTACGCGGGGAGACCGTCTCGTCGCTGCGCAGCAGCGTGCCGTCGAGGTCGGTCGCGATGAGCCGGTACGGAAGCGCGCCGCTCATGCCGCCCGGCCCTCGCCGCACGCCGCTGCCGTACGCGCCTCGCAGCCCCACGCCGCCGCCGTACGGGCCGCTGCCGCAGGCGCCTCGCCGGTCCGTGCCCCGCCCCCGCCGCTCATGTGGCGACCGGCTCCAGCAGCTCGCGCCCGCCCAGGTACGGCCGCAGCACCTCCGGCACCACCACCGAGCCGTCCGGCTGCTGGTGCGTCTCCAGGATCGCCACGATCGTCCGCGGCACCGCGCACAGCGTCCCGTTCAGCGTGGCCAGCGGGCGGGCCGCCTTCTTCTGGCCCTGCCCGTCGCGCATCCGCACCGACAGCCGCCGCGCCTGGAACTCCCCGCAGTTCGACGTCGACGTCAGCTCCCGGTACTTGCCCTGCGTCGGGATCCACGCCTCGCAGTCGTACTTCCGCGCCGCCGACGCGCCCAGGTCGCCCGAGGCCACGTCGATCACCCGGTACGCCAGGCCGAGCGCGGACAGCCACTGCTTCTCCCAGTCCAGCAGCCGCGCGTGCTCCGCCTCGGCGTCCTCCGGGGCCACGTAGGAGAACATCTCGACCTTGTCGAACTGGTGCACCCGGATGATGCCGCGGGTGTCCTTGCCGTGCGAGCCCGCCTCGCGGCGGAAGCAGGGCGAGAACCCCGCGTAGCGCAGGGGCAGCCGGTCGGCCTCGATGATCTCGTCCATGTGGTACGCCGCGAGCGTGACCTCCGAGGTGCCGACGAGGTAGAAGTCGTCGCGCTCCAGGTAGTACACGTCCTCGGCGGCCTGGCCGAGGAAGCCCGTGCCCTCCATGGCGCGCGGCTTGACCAGCGCGGGGGTGAGCATCGGGGTGAAGCCGGCGGCGGTGGCCTGGGCGATCGCCGCGTTGACCAGGGCCAGCTCCAGCAGGGCGCCGACGCCCGTCAGGTAGTAGAAGCGCGAGCCGGAGACCTTCGCGGCGCGCTCGGTGTCGATGGCGCCGAGGATGCGGCCCAGCTCCAGGTGGTCGCGCGGCTCGAAGCCCTCGGCGGCGAAGTCGCGCGGGGTGCCGACGGTCTCCAGCAGCGCGAAGTCGTCCTCGCCGCCGACGGGCACGTCGGGATGCACCACGTTCGCCAGGCGCAGCAGCAGGGCCTGCGTCTCGGCGGCGGCCTCGTCCTGCGCGGCGTCGGCGGCCTTGACGGAGGCGGACAGCTCGCCGGTGCGCCGCAGCAGCTCCTGCTTCTCCTCGCCCTGCGCGCGCGGGATCAGCTTGCCGAGCTGCTTCTGCTCGCCCCGCAGCTCGTCGAAGCGCGTACTGGACGACCTGCGCCGCTCGTCGGCGGAGAGCAGCGCGTCGACGAGGCCGACATCCTCTCCACGGGCGCGCTGCGACGCGCGCACTCGGTCGGGGTCCTCACGGAGCAGGCGAAGGTCAATCACGGGAGTCAGGTTACCGGGGTACGCGGACAGGCTCGACGCCGATTTCCACCCCTGTGGATTTCTCGGCGCTTTGTGGTGAATAGACGGTTTTGTGGAGCACTCTTCTCACCGCATGGAGAAAAGGTGTGTGAAGGTGCAATCGGGACATAAGGTCCACCTACGTCCGCGGTGCGCACGGCAGTTGGGGAATCCTTTTCCACAGGTGGCCGCGGATCCTCAAAGTTATCCACAGGCGGGGGAGGCGGCCTGTGGAAGCCGGGGAAGATCGTTCCGTAGGGCCGGTGCTGGCGCAGGAATTCCCCGATACGCCCCCGGCTACACACCCTTTGGAGCGGAATTGCCTACCGCCTTGGAGTGGATCAAGGGAATTGCCGTGACGAGTAACCATCTGAGCAGTTGGACGCCGGAAATCGATCACTAGACAGATTTGTCGACATTGCCCGTTCGGACACCGGAGTTATGCACAGCCGACCTCGACAGCCTGTGGATAACTTTGCGAACTGTGCACAGACCCCAGGTCAGGCCCGGCCGTCCAGACACCGCGTCAGCCAGTCGGACGCCTCCGCGAAGGCCGTGTCGGACGTCCCCAGCCGCAGCGGCTGCACATCCGCGGGCGACAGCCCTGCGCGGGGGTACGAACCGAGGAACCGCACCCGCGGACAGATCCGCTTCAGCCCCATCATCGCCTCGCCCACCCGGCGGTCGGTGATGTGCCCCTCGCAGTCCACCGAGAAGCAGTACCGCCCGATACCCTCGCCCGTCGGCCGCGATTCGATGCGCAGCAGGTTGACGCCCCGCACCGCGTACTCCTGCAGCAGCTCCATCAGCGCGCCCGGGTGGTCGTCGCCGAGCCAGATCACGACCGACGTCTTGTCCGCGCCCGTCGGTGCCGCCGGCCGCGCCGGGCGGCCGACGAGGACGAACCGGGTCTCCGCGTTCTCCGCGTCGTGGATGTCGGAGACCAGCGGCTCCAGCCCGTACACCGACGCCGCGAACTCGCCCGCGAACGCGCCGTCCACCCGCCCCTCCTGCACCTGCCGCGCGCCGTCCGCGTTGGACGCCGACGACTCCCACACCGCATCCGGCAGATGCCCCGCCAGCCAGCGCCGCACCTGCGGCTGGGCCACCGGGTGCCCGGTGACGGTCTTGATGTCCGCCAGCTTCGTCCCCGGCCGCACCAGCAGCGCGAACGCGATCGGCAGCAGCACCTCGCGGTAGATCATCAGCGGCTCGCCGAGCGCCAGCTCGTCGAGCGTGGCGGTCACGCCGCCCTCCACGGAGTTCTCGATCGGCACCAGCGCGCCCGAGGCGCCCCCGCTGCGCACCGAGTCCAGCACCGCCGGCACCGAGACCATCGGCACCAGCTCGCGCGTCGCCGCCTCGGGGAGGGTGCGCAGCGCGGCCTCGGTGAAGGTGCCCTCGGGGCCGAGATAGGTGAAGCGGCTGGCGGACATGGGGGCGGCTCCTCGTGGGCGTCGGCGAGACGGCCACGATACCCACGGGGGCGGGGCGGGGAGTGCCGGTCCGGGGAACGGACGATCATGGAGCGGGCCGGCGCGGGAGCCGGGTGCCCGTGCCGTACGAACAACCGGGCGGGCCTCTGCCGTACGAACCCCGGCGGGCCCCCTTCCGTACCGACGCAGCCGTGCCGTACCGCGCGTACGGCCCCCGCTCAGCCCTCCAGCAGCCGCTGTCCCACGTACTCGCCCTCCGCCGCCCCGCCCGGCACCGCGAACAGCCCGCTCGCCTCGTGCTGCAGGAAGCGCGACAGCCCGTCACCCCGGTCCAGCTTGCGCTGCACCGGCACGAAGCCCTTCAGCGGATCCGCCTGCCAGGCGACGAAGAGCAGCCCGGCGTCGGGCACCGGTCCGTCCTTGGTGTCCAGATAGCCGTCGTGGTACGAGAACGAGCGGCGCAGCATCGTCGCCCCGCCGTTCGACTCCGGCGCCGCCACCCGTACGTGCGCGTCCCCCGCGATGGCGAGGGAGCCGTCCGCGAGTTGTTTGTTCATGTCCACCGGCGTCGTCTCCTCCCCGCCCGACAGCGGGGCACCGTCCGACCTGCGGCGCCCGATGACGTGCTCCTGCCGCTCCGGCGACAGGTGGTCCCAGGTGTCGAGCAGCATCCGGATCCGGCGGAACACCGCGTACGAGCCGCCCGCCAGCCACTCCTGCCCGCCGTCCGCGGGCACGAAGACGTGCCGGTCGAAGTCCGGGTCCTCGGGCCGGGGGTTGTTGGTGCCGTCGACCTGCCCCATCAGGTTGCGGGCCGTACGGGGCCGGTCGGTGGCGCCCGGGGTGCGGTTGAAGCCGCTCATCTGCCAGCGCAGCACCGCCGCGTCGCCCGCGCGGCGCTGGAGCGTGCGCAGCGCGTCGAACGCCACCAGGGCGTCGTCGGCGCCGATCTGCAGCCACAGGTCGCCGTCGCTGCGCCGCGCGTCCAGCGCGTCGGCGGAGAACGGCGGCAGCGGGGCGAGCCCGTCCGGGCGCCGGGCGGCCAGGCCGGTGCGGTCGAAGAACGTGCGCCCGAAGCCGAACGTCACGGTCAGCGCCGCGGGACCGGCGTCGAGCGCGCTGCCGGTGCCGGCCGCCGCCTCCTTGCCCTCGCTCAGCTCGCGGGCCGTCGCCGACCACCTCTTGAGCAGCGCCGCGGCCGCCTTGCGCCCCGCGCCCGGGGCCAGGTCGAAGGCGGCGAAGTGGCCCGCGGCCTGCAGCGGGGTGGTGATGCCCGCCTGGTGGGTGCCGTGGAACCGCACGCTGTTCGCGCCGATCGACGTCAGCGGCGCGGGGGGCGCGTCCCGCAGCGCCTCGGCGGCGGCCGCGCCGGAGGCGCCGCCGGCGAGGAGCCCCGCCGCCCCGGCGGCCCCCGCCGCGCCGACGAGGCGGCGGCGGGAGACCGGGTGCCGGGGGGCGTCGGCGGTTTCGGTTTCCGGTGCGGTGCGGGCGGAACGTGTCGAACTCACGGGATCGTCAACTTCTTCTCTTCTGTCACCTGGTCGATGGGCGAGGTGCGCACGGTCATCCGGAGGGTCCACTCCCCGGGCATCGGGAGCTGCACGCCGGTGGCGGCCCAGTGCCCGTTCTCGACGGGGGTGGGGACGACGTCGAGCGGGCCGACGTTCTTCTCCTCCAGCGTGAAGGAGAGCCGTACCTCGGGGACGTTGAGGAGCTGGTTGTTGGCGTCCGTGAGGTAGATGTGCAGCTGGTTGTCGCCGGTACGACCGGGGTCCACGGTGATCTCCGCGGTCCCGGCGCCGCCCTGCCCGCCCGTGTCGTACGGGATCTTCGCCTTGACCGGCCCGACCGGCTGCCGCTGCGCCGCCTCGGCCGCGGCCTGCTCGGTCTCGGCCCTGCCGGGCTGGGTGCCCGTCAGGAGAGTCACGACGGAGAGCAGTACGACGGCGAGGACGGTCTCCACAAGGACCGACTGGCGCAGACCCCGGCGCACGGGGTCGGAGTCGCGCTCCTTGCGCGCGCGGTTCGCGTCGACGGCGGCCCGCTGGCGGGCGAGCTCCGCGGCCCGGCCGGGATCGTCGCCGGTGCCGGACCCGTCGCCGGTGCCGGACCCGGCATCCGCGTCGGGCCCGTCGCCGGGGGCCTCGTCATCCGGTACGGAGCCGGTGCCGGAACCCGTGCCGGATCCCTGCGCCGGCACCGAGACGCCGTCCGACGCCCCGTCCGCGGAGGCGGTAGAGCCGGTGGAGGCAGTGGAGGCAGTGGAGGCGGCCGGCGCTGTGCCGGAACCGGCCCCGCCGCCCGTACCCGCCGCCGCGGTGGCGCCGGCGTGGACGAGCTGCGCCTCCGCCGTCTCGCCCTCCTGCTCCGCGCGCGCCGCGAGCCCCGAACCGGCCAGCCGCTGCGTCCAGCGCCGCGACGTCCAGCCCGCGGTGATCAGCACCGCGACCAGCCCCAGCTTTACCAGCAGCAACTGCCCGTACGAGGTGTCCGTCAGCGCGCTCCAGCTCCCCAGCCCGCGCCACGCCTGGTACAGCCCCGTCGCGGCGAGCACCGACACCGACGTCAGCGCCAGCCGCGAGAAGCGGCGTATGACGTACGACGGGACCCGCGGCCCGAGGCGCAGACTCAGCGCCAGCGAGGTGAGGCCGCCGAGCCAGACGGCGACGGCCAGCAGGTGCAGCATCGTCATCGGCACGGCCAGCCACGGCTGGATGCCGGTGGAGGCGTGCTCGGCCATGCCCCACGTCGCGGCGAGGCCGACGGCGACCACGCCGCCGCCGAGCCCGAGGCCGATGGCCAGGTCGCGGCTCCGTGCGGCGTCGTCCTCGGCGGGGGCGGGCCGGGTGGCGGTCTCGGTGGCGGGCCCGGTGGCGGTCCCGGCGGCCGGTTCGCCGGCGTCCTGCTCGACGGCCGTGGCGGAGCCGGCGTCCGGCCCCGTACCCGTATCGGCACCCTCACCGGCATCGGCACCCGTGTCGGCATCCGCGCCCGCGCCCGCTTTCGCGTCCGCCTCCGCACGCGCGCCCTTCGCGCCGGGCGCGGACTCCCGCCCGTACACCCCGAACAGCACCGCCAGCACCACCGCCGCCGCGCCCAGCAGCAGCAGCCGCGACAGCAGCGCCGTGCCCGGCCGGGTCTCCAGCACGTCCCGCAGTGAGTCGAGCCCGAAGTCGGCGCCCGTGTACGGCCCGCGCAGCAGCAGCAGCGCCACGGTGGCGGCGAACAGCAGCGCCCACCCCCCGCTCGCCACCCGGCGCACGACCCGGTTGCGCCCGCCGCACACGCCCGCGAACACCGCGCCGCCGACGAGCAGCACGAAGCCCGCGTACGCCACGTAGCGCGCGGTGTCGTACAGCGCCTGGGCGCTGCCGTTGTCCTCGCCCGCCTCGGACACCGCCACCGTCGTCTTCGACGGCTTGCCCACGGAGAAGGTGAACGCGCCGGAGATCGGATGGCTGTCCGCGGACACGGTCTTCCAGACCACGGTGAACGTGCCGTCGGGCAGCCCGGGGCGCAGCGCGGTCGTCGCCGTCTTGGTGTTGCCGTCGAGGTGGGCGGCGCCGCCCCTGGTGACGTCGTTCCCGTCGGGGTCGAGGACGCGGATGGCGTCGTCGGCCAACTGGACGCTCTCGGAGAAGTCGAGCGTGACGGCCTGCGGCGCTTCCTGGACGATCGAGCCCTCGGCGGGGTCGGTGCCGGTGAGCGCGGCGTGCGCCGCGGCCGGGGTGGCGCCCGGGACCAGGACGCACAGCAGGGCGGCGACGGCGGCGCACAACGCCCCGAGCGCACGCCTGCGATGCGCGCCCCCGGGATGCATCGAGCGCCGGCGGATCGGTGCGCGGCGGGCTCGGTGGAGCTGTCCGGTTGGGGTCATGACACGCCTCTCACTCCGCGGGGCGGTACGTCGTCGGCTGCACCGGCACCTCGACCTCGATCGGCTCCGACTCGGCGAAGTGCAGCACGAAGGACACCTTCTCGCCAACCTCCGGTTTGCGATCCAGCTTCTCCAGCATCAGATGGGCGCCTCCGCGGGCGAGGGTCAGCTCGCCGCCCGCGGGCACGTCGAGGCCGTCGACGGCGCGCATCCGCTCACCCTCTGTGGTGTGCATCGTGACGTCGTCGGCGAGGTCGGTGCTGACGGCGGTGAGCCGGTCGTCGGCCGCGCCGTCGTTGCGTACGGTCAGATAGCCGGCGGCGAGGTCCTTCATCACCGGCTGCGGTACGAAGCCGGCCTCGGCGCGCAGCCGGGGGCCGGTGCCAGGGCCGGTGCCGGAGCCGTCGCCGGACTCCGCCTTCGTCTGCGTACCGGCATCGTCGCCGGAACACGCGCCCAGGCCGAGGGCGAGGGACAGGGCGGCCGCAGTAACTACTGAGACCCGGCGCGTACGCCTCACGGCTTCTGTCCCCTGACCAGCTTCGGCATGTCCTTCGCGTACTGATCGGCCGTCACCCCGGCCAGATACAGCACGTGCGCCTTGTCGTCCTTCGGCGAGTACGCCAGCACCTCGGCGCCGTGGCTGACGGTGATGCTGCCGTCCTTCTCCTTCACCGGCTTCTCCAGATGCACGCCGACGCTCCGCGCGGCGTCCCTGACCGCGGCGAAGTCGCCGGTCAGGCCGATGAAGTCCTTGTCCTGGGCGTCGAGCCACTCGCCCATCCGGCGCGGGGTGTCGCGCTCGGGGTCGGTGCTGACCATGACGACCTGCAGTTCGTCCTGCTCGGCGCGGGGCAGCTTCTGCTTGGCGATGGCGATGTCGCTCATCGTCGTGGGGCAGACGTCGGGGCAGTTGGTGTAGCCGAAGAACAGGAGGGTGGGCTTGCCCGCCGTCTCGGCGACGAGGTCGTACTCCTCGCCCTCCGTGTCGGTCAGGACGAGGTCCGGTTTCTCCTTGGGGGTGTCGAGGACGACACCGGGTTTGCTGCTGCCGCCGGAGATCTCCACGGCGGGCTTGGCGCCGTCGTCCCCGGAGTCCGAGCCGCAGGCGGTGAGGGTGAGGGCCGCGCAGGCGGCGAGGGCCGCGGCGGCGTAGGCGGTGGTCTTACGGGTTGTGCGCATGCTGTGTTTCCTTGAGGGGTCGCGGGTGGCCCGCCCGGTGCTGCCGGCCGGGCCACCCCCTTGCGTATACGTGCCGGGTGCGGGTGCCGCGCCTACTGCGCCGCGGACGAGCCGCCCGAGCCGCTCCGCCGCGACAGCACGCCGAACGCGACGCCGCCGGCGCCGAGCACGATGCCGACGATGCCCAGCGTGCGGGCCATCGTGTCGGAGGAGCCGTCGTCGTCGGCGGCGCTGTCGTCGGTGTCCGTGCCCTCGCCCTCGCCCTCGGCGGCGGCGGCTTCGGCGTCGTCACCGTTGCCGGCGTCGTCATCGGCGTCGTCACCGGCACCGCCGTGGCCGCCGTCCTCCGCCGGCGTCAGGGCCAGCACCGGCGCCGGGCTCTCCGGCTCCTCCGCGCCCTCCTCGGGGACCTCGATCCAGCGGACGACCTCGCCGTTGTCGTACGTCTGGACCGCCTTGAACACCAACCGGTCGGCGTCCTCGGGCAGCGCGCCCATGGAGACCGGGAACCGCTGGAACATCCCCGGCTCGACCTTCCCGCCGGACCACGTGACCTTGCTGGCCGCTTCGGTGATCTTCTCGCCGTGCGACTCGATCGGGGTGTCGAGCTCGGCCTGCTCCACCTTCACGTCCCAGCCGGGCACCGGCTCGGGCATGACGGACGTCAGCGGGTGGTCGGTCGGCAGGGTGACCTCCAGCTTGATCGTGGAGGCGTCGTCGCGCTCGTTGGGCACCTTGAAGTTGACGGTGGCGTACCCGCCCTGCTCGGCCTCTCCGGGGTCGATGCTGACGTGCGCGGCGGCCGGCCCGGCGAGGACGAGAACGGCACCGGCGGCGACGGCGGTGCTGACGGACATTCGCCGCATACGGGATGACTTCATGACTGACACACTCCGGTCGGTGTGGATGGATTGGGGGTTGGCGCGCGTGCGGCAGCGGCGCGACCACCCGCTCACCCGAAGCCCCGCGCCCGCGTCCGCCCGTGACGTTCGGGGCGTGCGGCGCGTGGGCCGTAAGCCGGAGGGGTGCCGTCGCGTCAGGCCGCGAGGGCGAGCGCCGGAGGCCCGCGGCGTACGACGGTGTGCTGCAGTTCGCGTACGGTACGGGCGCTCCGCTCGTCGTACGCGGTCGACGCCCCGGGGCGCACGGCCGGCCGGCCCGCGCCGTCGAACCCGGCGTCGATCGCCCGCCGGTAGCGCACGGCGGCGCGCAGCGGGGCGAGGCCGGCGCCGGTGGCGAGGTGCAGCAGGGTCGTCAGCGCCGCGTCGCCGCGGCGCAGCAGCCAGCCGGCGGTGAGGGCGGCGAGGAGGTGGCCGAGGACCATCGGCAGGGAGTACGTGGACAGGTCGAACGCGGCGCCCAGGCCGTCGCCGATCCCGCCGCCGTGCGCCGCGTGCGCGCTTCCCGTACCGCCGGCACCGGCGTCCGGATCGAGCCCGGCGTTGGTGACGATCTCGCGGGCGCGACCCTCGGAGAGGTTCATCGCGGCGTCGTTGCACAGCAGCCGGCGGGCGAGTTCGACGGCCGTACTGCCGCCCTCGCCGCCTGAGCCGCCCGCGTGCGCACCGCCGTGGCCCCCGGCGGCGGCGCCGACGGCGCAGTGCTGCCCGAGTCCGAAGAGCCCGTGCAGCCCGATCTGCCCCACCGCCAGCAGCGCCGCGATCCCGGGCAACGACCGCTCCCGCCCGGCCAGCGGCACGGCCACCGCGAACACCAGCGCCGCGGCGACGCCGAGCGTCCACAGCGGCACCGACTCGTTCGAGGCCAGCACGTGCCCGCCCGCGGACAGCACGACGCAGACCGCGGTGAAGACCGCGGCCCGCAGGAGGCGCAGCTCCACGGTGGCGGGAGCGTGAGGGGCAGCCATGGCGGGCGCCATCATCTCACCGCACAGCCGTACGGTCCCGCCCGGGGCGCCGATCGGCCGGATCCGGACCACCTCACCTCCCACCCCGAAAGGCGGAAGAAACCCCTCCGCCGAATGAGGGTTCTCACGCAACTCGCGTGCTTACGGTGCCGACACAAGGGTTATACGTACCGTATGTCGGGGTGGCGGCCAGGAGGCTGAACGCAATGAGCATGTGGTGGTCCCTGCGACTGCGCCGGGAGGCGGCCAGCGTCCCACTCGCCCGCCGCCTGCTGGTCGGCGCGATGGAGACGGCCGGGGTGGACCCGGACGTCGCCTTCGACCTCTCCCTCGCCCTCACCGAAGCGTGCGCCAACGCCGTCGAACACGGCGGCGCGACCCCCGGCGAGGACTACCGCGTCACCGCCTGCTTCGACGGCGACCGCTGCCACATCGAGGTCATCGACTCCGGCCCCGGCTTCGCCACCCCCACCCCACCCCCCGACTCCCCGGCCACCGCCACACCCCCGACCGACACGGGCGCGGAGGGCGGCCGCGGCCTGTTCCTCATCGCGGAGCTGAGCGACCACGTCGACATCCGCGACCGCCCGGGCCGCGGCGCGGTGGTGAGCTTCGACAAGATCCTCAAATGGCGCGAGGACGCCCCGCTGCAGGCGGCGTGACCCTGCTTCCTGGCCTGGTGGTCTGAGACCTCAACGCTCGGCCGGGATTCACTGCTGCGGGAGATACGCCCGGGTGAAGGCTCTCCCGGGCTGCGCGTGCGTATGCGGTGCACGTGCACGGCCGGCCGGCCTTCGCTGAGCACGTCGTGTGCGGCCGGGCGAGGGCGCCATCGAACGCCCGGCGCGTGCGGGCCATGGGCATACGGCTGCGGTAACCGATCAGTCCTGCCCGATCCGGTGCCGCCTAAGGTCCCGGTGCCGTCAATCCGGTGCCTCGCAAGCTCACTCCGCCGAGTGGCGGGTCCCGCCTTCCGCGGTGGATGTTCCGGCCATTCGACGTGGCGTGGAGGGCGGCGGCAGGGGACGTTTCTGCTGCGGGTAGCGGGTCCGGCGCAGTCCGTGCGGGCCGTGATACGCCGTCGGCTTTCCAGCGGGATCCGCCGCAAAACCCGCCGCGCGGGATTGGCCGGGACCACAGCCCGGACCCTTTCCGCAGCCGCCGCGCATGCCTTGTGATGCCAGCGTCATCAAAGACCTCCCGGCACGTGGACGCGCGGTTCGAGCAGGTGCCACGGCCGGGCGGCGGCGAACCCCCGGCGCGGTCGCCGAACAGCGTCAGTTCACCGACGGCAACACCGCCTGGGGCTACTACACCGGCACGTACACCGTGCCGGACGGCCAGACCCTCACCCGCTTCGCCTTCCGCTCCGTCGCCGCCGCCGGCGGCAACAAGGCGATCGGGAACTTCCTGGACGGGGTGTTCTTCGGCACCGCCCCCGAGGTGGTGCTCACCAAGTCCGCCATCCCCCAGGGACCACTGGAGATCGGTGACGTCATCACCTACCGCATCACCGCGAAGAACGTGGGCGGCGGCGCGGCCGAGGCCCTGACGCTCACCGACCGCATCCCGCCCGGAGCGACCTACCTGCCCGGCTCCCTGCGGATCACCGACGGTCCCAACGCCGGCCCCAAGAGCGACCAGGACGGGGACGACCAGGCGTCCTGCGACGCCCGGGAGGACCGGGTCGTCTTCCATCTGGGCGAGGGCGCCTCCGGCGTACAGCCCGGCAGCCTGCCCCACACCGAAACCCTGCCCGAGGGGACCACGGTGGAATACCGGGTCACCATCGACGCGAGCAGCGCCGGCGGGCAGATCGCCAACGTCGCCACCGCCACCTACGAGAACCGCCTCGGCGACGTCCCCGAGCCACTGACCGCCACGTCCGACGAGGCCGTCACCGATGTCCTGCCGGCCGCCGACCTCACCGTGGTGAAGTCGGCCGACGCCACCACCGTCACCGTCGGCCAGACCGTGACCTACCGCATCACCGTCGGCAACTCCGGACCGAACGACGCCACCGGCGTCACCGTCACCGACCGGCTCCCCGACAGCCTCGCCTTCCTGGCCGCCACCGCCTCTCCGGGCGCCTACGATCCCCGTACCGGGCTCTGGAACGTCGGCGACCTGGCCCACGGCGCCACCGCCACCCTCACCCTGCACGCCAAGGCCACCGCGACCGGCTCCCTCGTCAACACCGCCACCGTGCAGGCCGCCGAGAAGGACCCCGACCCCGCGAACAACACCGACTCGGTCACCATCTGCGTCGAACGCGCCCCCTCCTGCTGCGACCCCTGCGCCTGACCGCCCCCACCAGCCGCGGGACAGCGCGCGTCGAGTGCACGTGAGGGTTCTGGCGCGGAATCGGCAGGTGAGGGCCGGGTGGGCAGCACCCGGTCCCCACAAGGCGAGCACGCCCCCTACTCGAAGCTGACCTCGCCGTGTTCGTCCGCGCGGACGGGCAGGTCGTTCCAGGCGAAGTCGAAGTCGCCGCTCCGGCAGGACCACAGGATGTCCTGGCAGAAGTAGCCGGTGTCCTCACCCGGCGCCGCGGTGAAGACGTCCGGCAGGCGGTCGCAGCGCGGGCCGCGGGGGGCCAGGGGGCCGTCGGCGTCGCTGCGGCCCACGTGCCAGGCGTACGCGGCGTAGACCGCCTTGGCGGTGTGGACGCTGGCGAGGGGGCTGATGTCGTAGCCGGGGCGGGTCTTGCGGGCGGTCTCGCGCGGGGGGTCGGTGCGCGTCACCTCCCAGGGCACCTCCACCTCCGCGTAGCGGACGGTGCAGCGGGTGGTGGCTCCGGCGCGGTCGGGCAGGCCGCCGGTGCAGCGGCCCGCGCGGACGGGGCGGAGGTCGTCGGCCATGAGGAGCGTCGCGCGCTGCAGGCGGACGAGGAGCCGGTCGGTGTCGCTCGCGCCGCGGCCGGCCGCCGGTACGGCCCGCGCGGCGGCGGCGCCGGGCAGGGCGGGGTTCTCACCGCCGGGACGTATCTCGACGGGGCGCCGGTGGCCGCGGACGTCGGAGGGCTCGGGGCGGTCGTCGCAGCGGTGCGACGCCTCCGTACAGCCTGATAAGAGGGTCACCACCGCTGTCACGGCTGCCACGGTGGGGGCCAGGGCGCGGCTCATCACTCCGTTCTACCTCCGGGCACCCTCCCGAACGAAGAGTGCGCCCCGTTCACCCCGGTGCACGCCCCGGCGGCTCCCCGCGCGCGCCCGCGGATCGGCGTGATCTCAGGCGTGTCCGCGGGCGGCTCGGCAGGGGGTACCCCGTCCGCTGCTCCGGTCGTGCGACCGATTTGCCCTGAATGTACGATTCTGGCGTTGTTGCTGTTTCCTTCTGGAAGGAAATCCGATGCCCCGTACGCGGAAAGGGACCCTCGGCGCCCTCGGCGCCACGCTCTGCGCGACCGCTCTGGTCGGCACCGCAGGAGCCGCCCAGGCACAGGACGACAACGGCGTCGCGAAGAAGAGCGCCACGGAGATAGCCACCGCAGCCGTGGACTCCTTCAACGACGCCCGTTCCCTGCACGTCACCACGGAGAGGACGGGGTCCGGCCTCAGCCGTACGGACGTGACCAGCCTCGACGTCTCCGCCGACCGCGACAACAACTGCGTCGGCACCGTCGGCTTCGCCGCCGACGGCGGCAGCCTGGAGGTCATCCGGCACGCCGACAAGGTGTGGCTCAAGGCGAACGCCGCCTGGCTGAGGAACAACCTCCCGTCCGGCCAGTCGCAGGACGTGCAGAAGCTGGAGGGCAAGTTCCTCCAGGGCACCACCCAGGACCAGGGCCTTTCCGACCTCGCCAGGATCTGCAGCATCAACGAGTACCGCGACACCCTCAAGGACGCCACCTCCGTGGCCACCCTGAAGAAGGGCAGCGAGACGACCGTCGGCGGCAAGCCCGTCATCGACGTCACGGGCAAGCACGACGGGACGGACATGACCCTGTCCGTCTCCACCCAGGGCAAGCCGTTCCCGGTGCGGGCGACTTCGAAGGGCGACGGCGATTCGCAGACGACGAACTTCACCTTCGACCAGCCCGTCCCGGACAAGACCCCGCCGGCCGGCGAGACGGTCCCCTGGAGCGGCTGACGCCCCGGCCCGGCCCCGCTGCCCGTCCGCGTCCGCTCCGCCGCGATGTCAGTCCCCGATGTGAGACTGGAGCGCATGAGCGAAGAGCGCGGGCGGGCACGGGACTTCGGCATTCCGCTGACCGGTGAGCCGGGGGCGTGGAACGCGATCACGGACGTGCCCGGCGTCCAGGTCGGGTACGTGACGCTGATCGAGGGCGACGACGTACGGACCGGGGTCACGGCGCTGCTGCCGCGCGGCCGCGACGGCGTCGGCACGCCGTGCGCGGCGGGGTGGCACTCGCTCAACGGCAACGGCGAGATGACCGGCACGGCGTGGCTGGAGGAGAGCGGCGCGCTGGCGGTGCCGGTGCTCCTCACCAACACGTACGCGGTCGGGCCGGTGCACCGCGGCGTGGTCGAGTGGGTGCGCGCGCACCGCAGGGACATGGCGCCGGAGTGGCTGCTGCCGGTGGTCACCGAGACGTGGGACGGGTACCTGCACGACATCCACGGAGCCCACGTCACCCCCGCGCACGCGGGCGCGGCGATCGACGCGGCGGCGGCCGGGCCGGTCGCGGAGGGCGGCGTCGGGGGCGGCACGGGGATGCGGTGCTACGGGTACAAGGGCGGCTCGGGGACGGCGTCGCGCGTGGTGCGGTACGGGGCCGAGCAGTACACGGTCGGGGTCTTCGTGCAGGCCAACTTCGGGGCCCGGCGGGAGCTGACGGTGGCGGGGACGCCGCTGGGGCGCGAGCCGGCGGAGGCGGCACGCGGGGGCGGCGGCGTGGCCGCTACGGGCGCGGGCGGTCGGCCGGCTGCCGGTGCCGGGCCGGCGGACGGTTCGTACGGGAGCCGTGACAGGCCCGCGGAGCCGGTGGATGCCGTACGCTCCGCGAGCCCCGCGGACCCCGAGCGGCCCGTGCCGCCCGGCGCCGGGTCCGTCATCGTCGTCATCGCGACCGACGCGCCGCTGCTGCCCGGCCAGTGCAAGGCCCTCGCCCGGCGGGTGCCGCTGGGCCTGGCCCGTACGGGCACCACCGGCAGCCACTTCTCCGGCGACCTCTTCCTCGCCTTCTCCACCGCCAACGCCGGCGCCCTCACCAGTACGTTCCCGCCGCGCCCCGCCGCGGACGGGGACGCCGGCGGCGCCGGTGACGACGCTCCGTACGAGACGCTGCGCTTCATACCCTGGGGCCGTGTCGACCCCTTCCACACGGCCGTCGTCGAAGCCGTCGAGGAGGCCGTGCTCAACGTGCTGACCGCCGCCGAGCCGATGACCGGCCGCGACGGGCACCACGTGCCCGCGTTCCCGCTCGCGGCCCTCGCCGGACTGCCCGAGGTGCGTACGGACTGACCGGGCCCGCACCCGGCCCCGTACCCGCCCCGCGCGGGCGGCGTGTCGGTCCGTGCCCCGCCGCTCCCGGTGCCCACGATAGGTGCGCCGAGGCGAGAGGAGCCGCACCGTGGCCCTGCACCAGACCGACCGCGGCGTCGCCGGACCGTACGACGACGTCTACGCGATGCCCATCAGCGAGCACGCGCTGCCCAAGTACGTCATGCCCGAGGAGGTCGCCGACCCGCGCGCCGTCAACGCCCTCATCCGCGACGAGCTGGCCCTCGACGGCAACGCCGCACAGAACCTCGCGACGTTCTGCACCACCTGGGCCGAGGCCGAGGTGCACGGTCTCATGGACGAGTGCCTCGGCAAGAACATGATCGACAAGGACGAGTACCCGCAGACCGCGGACATCGAGAACCGCTGCGTGCACATCCTCGCCGACCTGTGGCACTCCCCGCACGGCGAGACCACCATGGGCTGCTCCACCACCGGCTCCAGCGAGGCCGCGATGCTCGGCGGCCTGGCGCTCAAGTGGCGCTGGCGCCGGCGCCGCGAGGCCGAGGGCAAGCCGGCCGACCGGCCGAACCTGGTGTGCGGGCCGGTGCAGGTGTGCTGGGAGAAGTTCGCCCGCTACTTCGACGTCGAGCTGCGCCAGGCGCCGCTGGAGCCGGACGCCACCGGGCTGCGCCCGCACCAGTTGCGCGAGTACGTCGACGAGAACACCATCGGCGTCGTCGCCATCCTCGGCGTCACGTACACCTGCGACTACGAGCCCGTCAAAGAGATCGCCGCCGAACTCGACGCGATCCAGTCCGACACGGGCCTGGACGTGCCCGTGCACGTGGACGCCGCCAGCGGCGGCTTCGTCGCCCCCTTCCTCCGCCCCGAGCTGGAGTGGGACTTCCGCGTGCCGCGGGTGGCGTCCATCAACTCCTCCGGCCACAAGTACGGCATGGCGCCGCTGGGCGTCGGCTGGGCGATCTGGCGCTCCGCCGACCTGCTGCCCGAGGACCTGATCTTCCGCGTCAGCTACCTCGGCGGCGACATGCCGACATTCGCGCTCAACTTCTCCCGGCCCGGCGGCGAGGTCGTCGCGCAGTACTACAACCTGTTGCGGCTGGGCCGCGCGGGCTACCGCCGCATCTACCGCGCGGCGGCCGGCAGCGCCGAGTGGCTGGGCGAGCAGATCGCCGGCATGGGCCCGTTCACCCTGCTGTACGACGGGCGCGGCGCGCTGCCGGCGGTGTCCTGGACGCTGAAGGACCCGGCGGGCGCGGGCTTCACGCTGTACGACGTGACGGAGCAACTGCGGCTGCGCGGCTGGCAGGTGCCCGCGTACCCGCTGCCGCCGCGGCGGCAGGAGACGGTCATCCAGCGGGTGCTGATCAGGCACGGCATCAGCCACGACAAGATCGAGCTGCTGGCGGCGGACGTACGGCAGGCGCTGGAGCGGCTGAAGGACGGGGCCGGGACACCGGCGCCGCACCGGCCGGGCTTCCACCACTGAGCCGCGGGCGCCGGTGCGGTCCATGAGGGAGACGACCGCGCCCGGCACGTTGTCGAGAGGTGTCGCGGGCGGAGACGGATCGTTGTCGGTGGAGCGGCCTACCCTGGGGCGGGAGTGCGGGAGAGGTCCGGTGAGGGCCGGGACGGCCCCGAGGTCCGGGAGGTCCGCGAAGTCCGTCAGACCGGGCGCTGGGCGTCCGACGCGCGGACCCGGGCGAACAGCAGCGTCAGCACCGCCCCGCCCACCGCCCACGCCGAGAGCACCAGCAGCGGCCCCGTCATCGCCCGCCCGTCGAAGTACGCGATCGACCGCACCGTCCACGTCCCCGCGCCCGGGATCAGCGCCGGCCCGATCTCCCGCCAGAACGGCGGCAGCAGCGGATACGGATACGCCCCGCCCGCGCTCGGGTTGCCCGCGATGACGATCACCAGCACCGTCATCCCGATCCCGAGGACGCCCAGCATCCCCTGGAACGCGAACGTCGTCGCCCCCGCCGCACACACCACCAGTGCCCCGAGCGCCGCAAGAGCCGGCACGCCGCCCGGCAGCGCCCCCAGCACCGGCCCGATCACCACCGCACCCAGCACCCCCAGCGCGATCGCGTACAGCACCAGCACCGCCAGCCGGATCACCGCCCGCCGCGGATCCGCCGGACGCGCCCCGTAGCTGACCGCGAGGATCGCCGCGCACAGATACCCGCCGACGCACCACCCCACCACCAGGTAGAACGACGACAACCCCCGCGCGTCCTCCCGGTCCGCCGGAGCCACGTCCACCGTCCGTACGTTCCGGCCCCGCGTCCGCTCCGCCTCCGTCACGACCTGCCGTACCGCGTCCGACAGCGACGGCCCGCCGCCGCTCGCGACCAGCAGCAGATCCGTCGACCCCCGCGCGTCGACGACCAGCGCGCCGTCCAGCGCGCGGTCCCGGATCCGCCCCACCGCGGCGTCCCGCGACGCCACCGCCCGCGCCGACAGCGGCGAGCCCGGCAGCCCGTTCAGCCCGTCGATCAGCTCCCCCCGCGTCTGCGCCGGGGCGAGGACCCCGACCGGGACGTCCTTCGGCTTCGGCGAGTGGAACGCACCCGCGTACGAGGTGATGAACAGCACCCCCAGCGCCAGCACCCCCAGCACCAGCAGCGCGGAACGCGGCGTCACCGCGTCCTTCACCTGACCCCGGAAACTCTCCTCACCGCTCCCCCCGCCGCCCGCGGGCACCCTGCCGTCGGCCGCCCCGCTGCCACCCGGGCCGGCCCCGTCGTCCAGACGCATGCCCCCAGCCTCCGCGACACCCCCCGCCCCCGCACCGCGGAGACACCCGAACGAGTCCGCACCCTCCTCACGGCATCACCGCCAGCACCAGATACGCCGCGAACAACGCCAGATGCACCCCGCCCTGCTGGAGCGTCGCCCGCCCGCGCGTCACCGTCAGCGTCCCCACCACCACCGTCATCGTCAGCAGCACCAACTGGCTGCTCCCCAGCCCCAGCTTCAGCGGCCCCGCCAGCCAGATCGACGCGATCGCCACCGTCGGGATCGTCAGCCCGATACTCGCGATCGCCGACCCGTACGCCAGGTTCAGGCTCGTCTGCACCCGATCCCGGCCCGCCTCCCGCACCGCCGCGATCGACTCCGGCAGCAGCACCAGCAGCGCGATCGCCGCACCCACCGCCGAGCGCGGCAGCTCCGCCGCCTCCAGCCCGTCCTCGATCGCCGGCGACACCCCCTTGGCCAGCCCCACCACACACACCAGCGCCAGCAGGAGCAGCCCGAGACCGAACCACGCCGTCCGCTTCGACGGCCGGTGCGCCGGGTCCTCCAGGTCGTCGATCACCTCGCCGCCCGGCGTCACCGGCAAGAACTCCTCCCGGTGCCGCACCGTCTGCGTCGCCACGAACATTCCGTACAGCGCGATCGACGCCAGCGCTGCGAACGCCAACTGCGCCGTCGCGAACACCGGTCCCGGCTCGCTCGTCGTGAACGTCGGCAGCACCAGACTCAGCCCCGCCAGCGTCGTCACCGTCGCGAGCTGCGTCCCCGTGCCCTCCGCGCTGAAGAACGCCTCCCCGCGACGCAGCGCGACCAGCAGCAGACTGATGCCGACGATGCCGTTGCACGTGATCATCACCGCGGCGAAGACGGTGTCACGGGCCAGCGCGCTCGACTTCTCGCCCCCGTCGACCATCATCGTGACGATCAGCGCCACCTCGATGACCGTCACCGCCACCGCCAGCACCAGCGCCCCGTACGGCTGCCCGATCCGCTCCGCGACCACCTCCGCGTGATGCACGGCGGCGAGCACCGCGGTGATGAGGAAGAAGGAGACGACGCCCGTCAGGACACCGGAGAGCGAGCGCCCCCAGGTGATGGCGAGCATCACGGCGGCGACCGGCGGCACGACGACCGACCAGTGGAGGCGCCGGGAAGCCGTGCGGACGGTCATGTTCCGACAGTCGCACGCGGCACGCGCCCCTGCTCATCAGGCACGGCCGGACGGCGGTCCCGTACGCCCCGGGCCTCCGGGCGGGCCCGGGGGTACGGACCGGGGGGCGCGCCCCGCACGCCCCGGGCCCCGCCCCTACGCCCCCGCCGCCGCCAACCGGTGCTCCTGCGGGCTCACCCCGTGCACCCGCTTGAACGCCGTGCTCAGCGCAAACGGACTCCCGTACCCCACCCGCCGCGCCACCGCACCCACCGTCGCGTCCGGCTCCCGCAGCAGATCCGCCGCCAACGCCAGCCGCCACCCCGTCAGATACGTCATCGGCGGCTCCCCCACCAACTCCGCGAACCGCCGCGCCAGCGCCGCCCGCGACACCCCCGCCCGCACCGCCAGCTCCGCCACCGTCCACGGATGCGCCGGATTATGGTGCAGCAGCTTCAGCGCCCGGCCCACCACCGGATCCCCCTGCGCCCGGTACCACCCCGGCGCCCGCGCCTCCGGCCGCGCGAACCACGCCCGCAGCGCCGCCACCACCAGCAGATCCAGCAGCCGGTCCAGCACCACCTCCTGCGCCGGGTCGTCCCGCGCGATCTCCTCCGCCAGCAGCGGCAGCAGCGGGCAGTCCCACGTGTCCCGGCGCAGCACCACCAGCCGCGGCAGCGCGTCCAGCAGCCGGGCACCGATCTCGCCGGTGTTCTCGTACGAGCCGATGAGCATCATCGCCGAACCGTCGCCGCTGTGCCCCCAGGTCCGTACCCCGAGATCCATCTCTCCGGCGAGGCTCTGCCCGTCCGGCGTCTCGCACCGCCCGCCCCGGTGGATCAGCGCCTGCGGCTCGGTCGCCGGATCGTCGGAGAAGACATACGGATCCGGGCCGCGCATGATCGCGATCTCGCCCTCCCCCACCCGCACCGGCTCCGCGTCGTCGTACGTCACCCACGCCGTACCCCGCGCCTGCGCCACGAGGCACAAGGGCGCCCGGTCCATGATCCGCACCGCCCACGGCGGCTCCAGGATCGCGCGCATCATGAACGCGCCGCGCGCGTGCGGGCTGTCGAGGAGTCCGGCGATCGAATCCATACCCCCCCCAGCGTAGACGCTCACGTATGCGAACGAGCCTTTGAACCATGGAGCGTCCAGCCCGCCACGGCTTCACTGTTCCTATGACCCACACCGGCACCACCACCGAGCAGAACGTCCACCTCATCATCGGCGGCACCGGCAAGACGGGCCGCCACGTCGCCCGGACACTGGCCGCCCGCGGCCACGCCGTGCGCGCCGTCTCCCGCCGCAGCGACACCCCCTTCGACTGGCACGACACCGCCACCTGGACACCCGCCCTCCACGGCATCCGCACCGCCTACCTCACCTACGCCCCCGACCTCGCCGACCCCGCCGCCGCCCCCGCCGTCCGCGCCTTCACCGAGACGGCCGTACGCGCCGGCGTGCAGCGCCTCGTCCTCCTCTCCGGCCGCGGCGAACCCGAATGCCACCCCAGCGAGGACGCCGTCAAGGAGTCCGGCGCCCAGTGGACCGTCGTCCGCTGCGCCTGGTTCATGCAGAACTTCGACGAGGACTTCCTCCTCGAACCCGTCCTCTCCGGCGAACTCGTCCTCCCCGCCGCCGACATCCCCGAGCCGTTCATCGACACCCGCGACATCGCCGACGTCGTGGTCGCGGCCCTCACCGAAGACGGGCACAGTGGGACCACGTACGAACTGAGCGGCCCCCGGCTGATCACGTTCGGCGAGGCCGCCGCCGAGATCGGCAAGGCCACAGGCCGCGACGTGCGCTACGTGCCCGTCACCCCCGAGCAGTTCCGCGAGGTGGTCGCAGGGCACCTGCCGCCGGAGCTCGTCGAGATCTTCGCCGAGCTGTTCACCCGCATACTCGACGGCCGCAACGCCCACCTGACCGACGGCGTCCGCCAAGCCCTGGGGCGAGCGCCCCGCGACTTCACCGACTTCGTGCGCGAAGCCGCCGGCAGAGGGGCCTGGAATGTCTGACTTCCGCACGGCGGCACTGTTCGCGGCCGTCCTCACCACGGGACTGAGCGCCGGCCTCTTCTCCGTCTGGTCGTACTCCGTGATGCCCGGCCTCGCCCGCGTGTCCGACCGCACCTTCGTCGAGAGCTTCCAGCAGATGAACCGGGCCATGATGAACGGCTGGTTCGCCCTCACCTTCGGCGGCGCCCTCGTCTTCCTCCTCCTGGCCGGCGGACTGCTCCTCGGCGCCGACGGCGACCAGAGGTCGAAGCCGCTGCCGTGGCTGATCGCCGCGCTCGCCCTGTACGTGGCCATGCTGGCCATCACCTTCGCGATCAACGTGCCGATGAACAACGAACTCGACGCCGCCGGCGCCGTCGACCAGATCAAGGACCTGGCAGGGCTGCGCGAGCGGGTGGAGGACAGGTGGGTGCGCTGGAACAACGTCCGCTCCGTCGTCACCGTGCTCTCCTTCGCCAGCGTGGGCTGGGCGCTGCTGCAGTACGGACGCGCCACCGGCAAGGAATAGCCGGGTGGCGGGGCGGGGCCGGCACCGGGGGCACGGGGCTCCGGGGCCGGCCTTCGTCATGCGCGGAGCGCGGTACGGAGGGCGCATACGCGCACAGGGGAAAGCCCCCGGCGGGGCGCCTCCGTGTGAACTGGGGAGTATCACGGGGCGGCACCCGCCGGGGGCCGGGGGGGATGGATCAGGGGGTGGGGACGGGGACGGAGGCCGGGGGAGGTGAGGGGGGCGGCGGATCAGCCGGTGACTCAGTCGTCCGAGTCGTCGGAGTCGTCGTCACCGAAGTCGTCGTCGCTGTCGTCGTCGTCCTTGTCGTCGTCGCTGTCGTCATCGTCGTCCGACTGACCGTCGTCGTCCCCGCGGTCGGCGACGATGTCACCGCTGGCGGCGTCGACGTTCACCTCGTACCACTTGCCGTCCTCGCCGAGGACGTCGATCTCCCACTTGGCGGCCCCGCTCCTGCCGTCGTCGTCCGCGGCGTCGAACTCGGCCGAGTCCACCGTCCCGGCGTGCTCCTGCAGCGCCGCCGCGATCGCGTCGTCGACGCTCACCTTCGCCGCGGCGAGCGCCTCCGCCTCGGTGCGGTCGTCGTCCCGGCCGTCGTCGTCCCGGCCGTCGTCGTCCCGGCCGTCGTCGTCCCGGCCGTCATCGTCCCGGTCGTCCTTGCCGTCGTCGTCGCGGTCGTCGTCGCCCACCTGCACGTCCGCCGGCACCGAGGCGGCGTCCGCCCCGCTGTCGCCGTTCGAGGCCGCGACCGCGGTCACCGTGCCCCCGGTGATCAGAGCGGCCGACGCGACGGCGGCGATGACGATGTTGCGCTTCATGAGGGTCCTCCTGCTGTCGACGGCTCCTGCCGCTGTGCGCTGACAGAGACCAAGCTGCCTGAGCGACCCTGAAGGCACCCTGAAGGCACCTGAAGGGTTCTTCAGGTTCGGTTTGCGACCCTTGGGGGCATGCGACTGCTGATCGTCGAGGACGAACGACGCCTCGCCACCTCCCTCGCCCGCGGGCTCGCCGCCGAGGGCTTCGCCGTGGACGTCGTCCACGACGGCGTCGAAGGTCTGCACCGGGCCACCGAGACCGACTACGACCTCATCGTCCTCGACATCATGCTCCCCGGCCTGAACGGCTACCGCGTCTGCGCCGCCCTCCGCGCCGCCGGCGACGAGACCCCGATCCTCATGCTCACCGCCAAGGACGGCGAATACGACGAGGCCGAGGGCCTCGACACCGGCGCCGACGACTACCTCACCAAGCCCTTCAGCTACGTCGTCCTCCTCGCCCGCGTACGCGCCCTCCTGCGCCGCCGCGGCCGCACCGCCGCCCCCGTCCTGCGCGTCGGCGCCCTCGCCGTCGACCCCGCCGCGCGCCGGGTCCACGTCGGAGAGAGCGAGGTGACGCTGACGATGAAGGAGTTCGCGGTGCTGGAAGTCCTGGCGCAGCGCGCCGGCGAGGTCGTCGCCAAGTCCGAGATCCTCGACCACGCCTGGGACTTCGCGTACGACGGCGACCCCAACATCGTCGAGGTCTACGTCAGCGCCCTGCGCCGCAAACTCGGCGCCCGCACCATCCAGACCGTGCGCGGCGCCGGCTACCGCCTCGCCGACCCGGACGCCCCCGGCGGCAGCGCCCGTGCGTAGCCCGTTCTCCTCCGTACGCGCCAAGGCCGCGGTCGGTGCCACGGCCGTCGTCGCGCTGGCGCTCGTCGCCGCGGGCGTCGCCGTCCTGCTCGTGCTCCGCTCCAACCTGCACGACCAGGCCGAGTTGCAGGCCGAGGTCAACGCGCGCCGCGTCGCGACGGAACTGAGCAACGGCGTCCCGCTCGACGATCTCGACCTCCCCGAGGACAACCCCACGGTCGTACGGGACGACAGGGACCGGATCGTGCGCGGCAGCGAGGACCTCGGCACCATCGTCGGCGCCGGCGACGGCCCCACGGAACCGGCGCCGGACACCCGCACGGAGAGCCCGGCGCCGACACCGGCACCGAGCCGTACGGGGGACCCGGGCGACTCGGGGGACGACAACGGCGGGGACCGCGACGACGACGCGGACGACGACGCCGAGGACGCGGCGGACGACGCCGCCGACGACTCGAACTCCGACGACTCGAACTCCGACGACTCCGCCGACGACTCCGCATCGGACGACACGGACGACACGGACGACACGGACGACACGGACTACTCGGACGACGAGTCCGGCGACGACGAGCCGGCGCCGCGCCGCGGCGAGGTCGAGGACGAACCCGAACACCACACCGGCACGGCCGTACTCGACGGCGAACGCGCCGACTACCGCTTCGCAGGCCTCAAGGTCACCTCCCCCGACGGCAAGACCTCCACCGTCTGGGCCGGCGTCCCCCTCGACACCGAGCAGAACGCCGTCGGCTCCGTCGGCCGTGCCATGCTCGCCGGGCTGGTGCCGCTGCTCGCCGTCGTGGCGGGCGTGACCTGGCTGGTCACGCGGCGCGCGCTGCGCCCGGTCGAGGGCATCCGCGGCGAGATGGCGGCGATCACCGCCTCCACGGACCTGTCCCGACGGGTGCCGGAGCCCGCCACCCACGACGAGGTCGCCCGGCTGGCCCGCACCACCAACGAGACGCTGACCGCGCTGGAGGAGTCCGTCGAGCGCCAGCGCCGCTTCGTCGCCGACGCCTCGCACGAACTCCGCAGCCCGATCGCCTCGCTCCGCACCCAACTGGAGGTCGCCGCCGCCCACCCCGAACTCCTCGACCTGGACGGCGCGGTGGAGGACACCGTACGGCTCCAGCACCTCGCCGCCGACCTGCTGCTGCTGGCCCGGCTGGACGCCGGGGAGGAGCCTTTGGGCAAGCCGGTCGCGCTGGGCGCGCTGGTGCGGGAGGATGTCGAACGCCGCAACGCGGAGGGCCCGGACGGCGCCGGTGGTGCCGGGGGTCCGGGAGGCGGGGCGGCGATCGTGGCCGGGGAACTGGCGGACGCGACGGTGGCCGGCTCCCGCAGCCAACTGGAGCGCGTCCTCGGCAACCTGCTGAACAACGCGGTACGGCATGCCGCCGGCCGCGTCGGCGTCAGCGTGCGCCGCGAGGGTGCGTGGGCGGTGCTGGAGGTCGCGGACGACGGTGAGGGAGTGCCGCCGGCGGACCGGGAGCGGATCTTCGAACGGTTCGTCCGCCTCGACGACGCGCGCAGCCGCGACGAGGGCGGCGCGGGCCTGGGCCTGGCGATCGTCCGGGACGTGGTCGTACGCCACGGGGGGTCGATCGGCGTGGGCGAGGCGCCGGGCGGAGGGGCGCTGTTCACCGTACGGCTGCCGCTGAGCGTATCGACAGATGACGACTGACGACTAACGACTGACGGCTGACGGCTGACAGACTTTGAAGTCTGTCAGCCGTCAGGCAGTCGAGTCGGGCCGCGGAATTCGTGCAACCCTGCCGCGCCCCGTCTGCGTCTTCTCCAGTGCACCGGCCGGTGTCCGCCCGTACGCGCCGGCCGGTGCTCCGTCACCCCCGGCGGGTCAGGCGCGCAGCCGGGCCATCCACGCCTCGACCTCGTCGGCCTGCCGCGGCAGGTGGTCCGACAGGTTCCGGCAGCCGTCCTCCGTCACCAGGATGTCGTCCTCGATCCGCACGCCGATGCCCCGGTACTCCTCCGGCACCGTCAGGTCGTCCAGCTGGAAGTACAGCCCCGGCTCCACCGTCAGGCACATCCCCGGCCGCAGCGTGCCGCCCACGTACTCCTCGGTGCGGGCCGCGGCGCAGTCGTGGACGTCGATGCCGAGCATGTGCCCCGTGCCGTGCAGCGTCCAGCGCCGCTGCAGCCCCAGCTCCAGCACCTTGTCCACGTCCTCGACCTGCAGCAGCCCCCACTCGATGAGCTTCGCCGCCAGCACCCGCTGCGACGCGTCGTGGAAGTCGCGGTACGCCGCGCCCGGCCGGACGGCGGCGATGCCCGCCTCCTGCGCCTCGTACACGGCGTCGTAGATCCGCCGCTGCAGCGGCGTGTACGTCCCGTCGATGGGGAGGGTGCGGGTGACGTCGGCGGTGTAGAGGTTGCGGGTCTCGACGCCGGCGTCGAGCAGCAGCAGGTCGCCGGAGCGGACGGCGCCGTCGTTGCGCACCCAGTGCAGCGTGGTGGCGTGCGGGCCGGAGGCGCAGATGGAGCTGTAGCCGACGTCGTTGCCCTCGACGCGGGCGCGGAGGAAGAACGTGCCCTCGATGTAGCGCTCGCTGGTGGCCTCGGCCCGGTCGAGGATCTTCACGACGTCCTCGAAGCCGCGGGCGGTCGACTCGCACGCGTACTCCAGCTCCGCGATCTCGAAATCGTCCTTGACGAGCCGCATCTCGGAGAGGAAGACGCGGAACTCCTCGTCCCGCTCGCCGGTCACCTTGTCGTCGAGCGCCTTGTCGACGGCGTCGTCGTAGCCGCGGAGCAGCCGTACGGGGCCGGTGGCCTCCGCCAGGTGCTCGGCCAGGGTGCGGACGTCCTTGACGGGGAGGCCGAGCAGCTTCTCGTTCTCGGTGAGGCTGTTGCGCCGGCCGACCCACAGTTCGCCCTGCCCGGAGAGCCAGAACTCGCCGTTGGTGCGGTCGGAGCGCGGCAGCAGGTACGCGGTCGCCTCGTGGCCGGGTGTGCCGTCGCCGGTCGTGACGGGCTCCAGGACGAGCACGCCGTCCTCGGTCTGGTCGCCGGTGAGGTAGGCGTAGTCGGAGGAGGGCCGGAAGGGGTATTCGGTGTCGTTGGCCCGGACCTTGAGGTTGCCGGCGGGGACGACGAGGCGTTCGCCGGGGAAGCGCGCGGAGAGCGCGGCGCGGCGCTCGGCGGCGTAGGGGGCCTGGGGGACGGGCCGGAGGTCGTGGCGTTCGGTGTCGGCCCAGCCGGACTTCATGTTCTCGGCGAGCTCGTCCGAGAGGGCGCCGTACAGGCCGTTCTTGCGCTGCTTGACGGGCTTCTCCTCGGCGCCCTCCGCGCCCTCGGCGCCTTCCGCGGTCGCCCCGTGCGCGGTCTCCGCGGGTTCCGCGGTCTCGGGCGTCCGGGTCTGCGGCTGCTCCTGGGTCACGGCTTCCTCCTCTGCGATGCGTCGGCCGCCTCCAGCGTACGGCCGGGGGCCCGCCGCGAAGACCCCGCGAGCAGTGACGTTTCGAACGACGCGGGCCCCGGCGCCGGCGGGCCGGCGGTCAGCCGGTGAGCTGGACGGCGAGCAGGACGACGTCCTCGGGGTGGTCGGCGCCGTCGCGGGGGCCGGCGGGCAGCAGGCGGGCGAGGACGTGGTCGGTGAGCGCTTCGGGGTCGTCGCGTACGGGTGCCGGTGCGGTGGCGGCGGCGTGGTGGAGGCGGGTCATGGCCTGGTCGGTGGACCGGCCGGTGCGGTGGAGGAGGCCGTCGGTGTAGAGCAGGACGGTTTCTCCTGGCGCCGGGTCGATGGTGACGCTGGGCGCTTCCCAGCAGGTCAGCATGCCGAGCGGCGCGGACAGGGTGGTCTCGGCGTACTCGGTGCGCCAGGGGCCGGTGACGAGCGGCGGGCAGTGGCCCGCGCCGGCGACGACGATGCTGCGGCGGCCGGGCGGTGCGTAGGCGAAGAGGGCGGTGGCGCGGCGGCCGGGTTCGGTCAGCCGCATGAGGAGTTCGAGGTCGGAGAGGACGGCGACGGGGTCTTCGCCTTCCATGACGGCGTACGCGCGCAGCCCCGCGCGCAACTGGCCCATGGCGGCGACGGCGGCGGGTCCGCCGCCGCCGGCGGAGCCGACGGCGAGGCCGAGGGCGCCGTCGGGGAGGGGGAGGACGTCGTAGAAGTCGCCGCCGCCCAGGGGTCCGGTGCGGTGCCGGACGGCGACGCGGGCGCCGGGGACGCGGGGGAGGCGGGCGGGGAGCAGGGCGGCGCGGACGCCGTCGGCGGCGGTGCGGGCGCGGGCCAGGTCGAGGAGCCGGGCGAGGTGGTCGCCGGCGTGGCGGGCGTAGAGGCCGGCGACGCGGCGCTGCCGGTCGGTGGGCCGGGCGGGTCCGTCGTAGAGCCATTCGACGGCGCCGAGGAGCGTGGGCGGTGCAGGCGGTGCGGGGGGTGCGGGGGCCGGGTGGGCACCGGGGCCGTAGGCGGGTGCGCCCGGTGGTACGGGGCCGGTTGCGCCCGGGTGTACGGGTCCCGGGGCGCTTCCGGGCTGTCCCGGTACCGGTTGTCCGGGGTGCGGTCGGCCCGGTGCCGGGTGTCCGGGGGCCGCGGGCCCGTGGCCGGGGTGGCCCGCGTGCTCGGGTCCCGGTGCCGCCGGTCCCTGCGGCCCGTAGCCGGCCTGCCCTGTCCCCGGGTGGGCCGTCCCGGGGAGTGCCGTTCCCGCGTGTCCCGTTCCCGGATGTGCCCGCTGTCCGGTTCCCGTCTGGCCCGGTTGTGCCATACCGCCCTGGTCCGGCTGTCCCGGCCCCGGGTGTCCCGGGCCCGCCGCCGCGCCTCCCGCCGGGCCCCGGTCGGCCCCAGGACCGGCCGTGCCCGGCGCGCCCGCGGGCCCCGTCGCCGTCCCCGCCGCGTCGCCCGTGGCCGCGAGCGCTACCGCGTAGCCCGCCCCGTAGCCGAGGCGCATGGCGACGTCGCGGTGGCGGGGGTGGAGGTCGGGTTCCGCGGCGAGGTCGGGGCGGCAGACGTCTGCGGGGCGGGTGGCGGCGGGGGCGTCGAGGAGGCGTCCGTACGACGTGGACGCGCGTGGCACGGTCTCCATGGCGCCGAGTTCGGCGGCGCCGATGCCGTACCCGACGCGGGCGTCGGGGCCGCGGCCGTCGGCGGGTTGCAGGACGGCGAACCCCCGGCGCGCGCCGAGGAGTTCCGCGCCGGCGCGGAGGATCTCGTGGAGCGCCTGTTCCCACTCCGTGGTGCGGGTGAGGCGTCCGGTCAGTTCGTGGAGTGCGGTGAGGTCGCCGGCCCAGGCGGAGAGGCGGTCGTACGAGGCGGCGGGGGACTCGGCGGGGTGGGCGGGGGCGGGCCGTAGCAGCCGCTGCAGCTCAATTCCGGCCACATTCGGGAACGGTGGGGTGCTCACTGTCGGCGGCTTTCGGGCAGGGGTTCCGCACCATCGGCCCGCGCTCCGGCGCGGCCGGTCCGTACGGGCCTGACCGGCACAGGCATCCCGCTCAGCGGCATTGCAGACCCCCATCTCATGCCGTACCACTCGCAATAGATCCACATTTACACGGACTGGTGATGCGATGTCCAGTGTTGTCGGCCCGCGCATGGGGGTGTCCGCGGGGCATCTGAGTTTGGCTTAAAATCGACGGGTGCTCTGTTCAACTGCGGTCGACTGGATTTCGACACGGAGGTCCCCACACAAGCCGGCAACGGCAGGAACCCGCCCAGGCGGCAGTGCGTCTTACTGGACAGAGCCCGGGCCCCGCCGACGCGTGGCGCGCCATCGCACGACCGACGCACGCATCGATGCACCGAAGCAGCGCACCTACGCAGCACAGACACCGCACCGAGACCGCAGTGACTGTATGACCCTCGCAAGGTGAATCGGCCAGCAGACCCTGGTGCCACGGAAGGATGAGCGCTTATGCGCGAATATCCCGGAAAGCGGCGCAGGCGTAACGGACAGCGGGCGCTGCCGGACGCGGCGCTGACGTTCGCTTCGCAGTGGGAGTGGCCCGTCGTACCCGGAGCGGGCCTGGAACCGCAGCGGCGCAGCCGCCGGAACCGGACGCAGGACCGGACACAGGAAACGACCGCGCAGCCGCGTGACCGCGGCTGCGCGTGCCCTTACGCGGAGTGTGCCGTACCCGGCGCACATCCCTACGACCCCGGCGTGCTCGCCGCGACCACGGATCCGCGCATGGTCCGCTGGTGGTGGGAGCGGCAGCCGGACGCACCGGTGCTGCTCGCCACCGGCGGCCGCGCGCCGAGCGCGGTGAGCCTGCCCGCGGTGACCGCGGCGCGGGCGCTTGCCCGGCTGGACCGCCTCGGTGTGCGTACCGGCCCGGTGGTGGCGACGCCCGAGCGCTGGGCGCTGCTGGTGGCCAGTTACGGCTACGACGAGCTGGGTGAGCTGCTCGGCGAGCACGGCTGGGTGCCGGCGTCGCTGGGCTTCCACGGCGAGGGCGGCTATCTGGCGTTGCCGCCGTCGCAGACGGGCGCGGGCCGGGTCCGCTGGGAGCGGGCCCCGCGGTCGGACGGCGGGGCGCCGTGGCTGCCGTCGGTGGCGTCGGTGGTCGACGTGCTGGTGGCGGCGGTGGCGGCGGCCCCGGGCGGCGGCAGCAGGTTCGTCGGCTGAGGCGGCGCCGGGCCGAGGGGCCCGGTGGCGCGTACGAGCGGGAGAGCGGTGCGTACGGGCAGGCATGCCGCAAGCCGGTCCGTACGTGCCGCCTGTCCGCCCCGCGCGGCCCGAATGTCGCGGTGTCCACGGGTTCCGGGCTTCACGGCGCGGTGGGAAAAGTCCGTGTGCCGTCCCGGTTCCGGGCATGTAAAGACCCGGCCGCTGGCGACGGGGGATGCACCAGCGACCGGGCTACAAGCGACGGTAACAACACTTTGGCGTTTCGCAAATTCGAACGTCGTAATTCCCGTCAAATGATGGACCCGTCATACCGCACGGTATGCAGCTGATCAGCTCAGCGTCACTTGGCGGTTGGCGAGTCCGCCGCGGGCCTTGCGCTCGGTGCCCGTCAGCGGCCCGGTGACGGCCAGCGCGTCCGCCAGCCGCTCCCCGAACTCCGCGGCGGGCTTCTCGCAGTCCTCCGCCGTCATCGACGACGGCAGGTCCCAGACGGGCACCACGAGTCCGTGTGCGCGGAACGAGCCGACGAGGCGGGTGTCTTCGGCGAGCCGGGAGGTGCCGGCGGCGTGCAGCCGGGCGAGGGCGTCGAGGAGTTTCTCCTCGGGGTGGGGCATGACCCAGCGCAGGTGGTTCTTCTCCGGCGCCTCGCACCAGTACGCGGCCTCGACGCCGCCGAGGCGGGCGGTGGGGATGGCGGCGGCGTTGGCCCGTTCCAGGGAGGCGGCGACCTCGCCGGACGCCGACTCCGCGTCGTCCAGCCAGAACTCGAACCCGTCGTGTACGACGGGCCGCAGCGGTGCGGAGGTGTCGAGGAGGTCCTGCAGCCGCGGGCCTTCGCCGGTGCCGGTGGGCGCGGCGGGTTCGACGGGGGAGCCGGGGGTGGCGGTCAGCGCGCGCTGTAGGACGTCGGCGAGGTCGCGGCTGATGTCGCCGGAGGCCGTGTCGTTCTGCAGCCCGAGGAGGACCGTGCCGTCGTCGCGGCGCAGCGCGGGCCAGGCCATGGGCAGCACGGTGGCGAGGGTGAGCGACGGTACGTCGCCGGGGAGGCCCGCGGCGAGGGTGAGGCCGGCGGTGCCGGCGGGGACGAGTTCGCGCAGCGCCACCCAGTCGCACTCGCCGGGCAGCCCCTCGAAGGGGCGGCGGACCAGCTCGGTGACGGCCTGCGCGGCGGCGCGGCCGTGGCATGCCTTGTACCGCCGGCCGGAGCCGCACGGGCAGGGCTCGCGGGCGCCGACGACGGGGATGTCGCCGTCGGGCACGGCGGCGGGCTGGGATGCCTTCGTACGGGGGCGGCGCTTCTTCGCCATGGCTGGAATGCTCCGTTCGGGGCGCGGACGGTGTCACGTACCGCCGGAGCCTAGTCCCAGCGTCGGGCCCGTGCGCTCACTGCCCGGTCTCGGCGCGGGAGCGGCGCGGGGTCGGCGCGGGTCAGTGGCCGGGCAGGGAGGCCCAGACCGTGACCTCGCCGAGGGGGCCGGCGTCGTAGCGCACGCCCCAGTCGCAGGCGAGGGAGGAGATGATGGCCAGCCCGCGGCCGCCCTTGGCGGTGACCGAGGGTGTGGCGGGAAGTGGTCGGGTGGGTCCGCCACCGTCCGTGACGGCGAGGGTGACGCGGCCGTCCGGATCCATCTGCCAGTCGGCCCGTACGCGCGTGTCCACGGTACCGGGGCCGGGCGCGGCGGGCGCCTCCTGCCTGGCCTGGGCGGCGGCGGGCGCGGCGTCCGCACCGGGCGCCGGGTCCTCGCCCCGGCCGGCGGCGGCACGGGCGTCCGGCCGGGCGGGTACGAGCACTTCCGCGTCCGCGGTCGCCGCGGCCGTGGCCAGCGGTCTGGCGTGCCTGCAGGCGTTGCTGAGCAGCTCGGACAGGACGAGCACGGCGTCGTCGACGGTCGTCTCGGCGGCGCCCCGGGCGCGCAGGTCCGCGCGCAGCCGGCGGCGCGCCAGCCCCACCCCGTCCGGGCCGTGGGGAACGGCCATGGACGAAGCCGGCGCTTGCTGTGCCACCACGAACATCACCACCCCCAGCGATCTCCTCGCCCCGCAACAGGGAGTCAATGCCCCCGCGGGGTGGATCGGAAACCGGCCAACCGGCGACCGTTGATGGACTCGTTACGTAACCGAACGCAGTGCGCGCACCGCGGTACTACGCGTAGTCATGCATCGCCTGTCGGCGGTGTGTCGTAGTCGATGCGGTCAAGCTGGGCCCGGACCTGGCGGGGGCGGTTGGTGATGAGGGCCTCGACGCCGAGGCGGGCGCACAGGGCGACGTCGTCGGGTTCGTCGACGGTCCAGACGTGGACGCGGTGGCCGGCGCGGTGGAGGCGGTCGACGTAGCCGGGGTTGCTGCGGACGAGGCGCATGCTCGGGCCCGCGATGTGCACGCCGCGGGGCAGCCGGCCGTCGCGGAAGCGGGGGAGGAGGAACCGCATGAGGAAGACGGTGGGGACGGCGGGCGCGGCGGCGTGGACGCGGTGCAGGGAGCGGGCGGAGAAGCTCATCACCCGGACGAGGGAGGGCTCGTCGGTGGCCTGGGGGCCGCCGGGGGCGGTAGGGGGTGCGGCGCCCTCGGCGGGCGGCGCCGCCGGGCCGGCGAGGCCGAAGCGGCGCAGCAGCTCGACCAGTTTCTCCTCCACCTGGCCGGCCCAGCGGGTGGGATGCTTGGTCTCGATGGCCAGTTCCACCCGGCGCCCGGCGTCGGTGACCAGCTCCAGCAGGCGTTCCAGGGTGAGTACCGAGGTACGTTCCCAGTCGGGCTCCTCGGGTGTCTCGCGCTGGCGGCGGCCGACCTCGTCGCGGCGGGCCTCGCGGGCCTTCCAGGAGCCGAAGTCGAGGGCGGCGAGGTCGGCGAGCTCCAAAGCGGACACGGCGCCGCGGCCGTCGGATGTACGGTTGACGCGCCTGTCGTGAACACAGACGAGATGGCCGTCGGCGGTGAGCCGCACGTCGCACTCCAGGGCGTCGGCGCCTTCCTCGATCGCCGTGCGGTACGCGGCGAGCGTGTGCTCCGGCGCCGCCTCGGACGCGCCCCGGTGCGCGACGACGGCGGGCGGACCCGGCTCCGTACGCCCGAACGGCCGATCCGCTGGTGCTTGGCTCACCGGCTCATCGTGCCACCCGGCGCGCCAGGTGGCACGGCCTTCGGCTGCCGCCCCGGGGATGCGCCGGATTTGTCCGAAGTAAAGGATGTCAGCCAAAGACAAGGTGCGGTTTACCGTCCGCTGACAAGCGGTGCGGGACCCTGGTTGGGCGGGTAGGCGCAACTGGCACCTGGCGTGAAACGTGAAGGAGAGAGCTGTGAGTACCGAGAACGACGGCGCGACGCCCCGGCGGCCGGACTTTCCGCCGCCGGACGCGGGAGCGAGGTCTCCGGTCGAGTCTCCTGAGCGCGCGAGCGGAGGAGCCGGCGGTGCCTGGCCGGCGGGACCGGAGAGGCCGGGTGGTTCGGACGCTGCCGGCCCTCCGGACGGCCCGGGTGCCGGGGGGCACGGTGGGGCGCGTACGGAGCAGTTCGCCGCGGTCGGCGCCGCGGGCGGCACGGGCTCCGGCGGCCACACCGGGCCCGCCGGAGGTCAGGCCGGGCCGCCCGGCGCCGCCGGTCCCCCCGGCGGCGCCGGCCCGCAGTGGCCTCCGCCCCCGCTGTCGGCGGGCGCCGCACCGGCGAGCCCCGGCCCGGCGGGCTCGCCGCCCCCCGCCCAGCACGGCTGGGGCAGCGCCCCGCCGCCGGGCGGCAGCGGCTGGGACTCCGCTCCCAGGCCCTCCGGGAACGGCGGCCGGCGCGTGGGCACGGTGGTCGTGGCCACCCTCGTCGCCGCGCTGCTCGGTGGCGGCATCGGCGGCGGCATCGGGTACTGGGCGGCCGAGAGCGACGACTCCGGCGGTACGTCCACGACCGTCTCCGGCACCCAGGACGGCCAGAAGATCGAGAACCCGCCCGGTTCGGTCGCCGGCATCGCCGACAACGCGCTGCCCAGCGTGGTGACCATCGAGGCCGGCGGCGCCGGCGGTGACGGCGCCTCCGGCGAGGAGGGCGCGGCCACCGGCACCGGTTTCGTCTACGACAAGCAGGGCCACATCCTGACCAACAACCACGTCGTGGCGGGCGCCGAGGGCAGCGGGTCGTTGACGGCGACGTTCTCCAACGGCAAGACGTACGACGCCGAGGTCGTCGGCCAGGCCAGCGGCTACGACGTGGCCGTCATCAAGCTCGCCGACGCCTCCGACGCCGAGCTCACGCCGCTGCCGCTGGGCGACTCCGACAAGGTCGACGTCGGTGACCAGACCATCGCCATCGGCTCGCCGTTCGGCCTGTCGGGCACGGTCACCACGGGCATCGTGAGCGCCAAGAACCGCCCGGTGGCCTCCGGCGACGCGAGCGGGCAGCAGGAGTCCTACATGAACGCCCTGCAGACCGACGCCTCCATCAACCCCGGCAACTCCGGCGGCCCGCTGCTGGACCACGACGGCAACGTCATCGGCATCAACTCCGCGATCCGCCCGGCGGACAGCGGCAGCCCGTTCGGCGGCGGTCAGGGCGGCAGCATCGGCCTGGGCTTCGCGATCCCCATCAACCAGGCGGACCGGGTCGCGCAGAACCTCATCGACACGGGCGAGCCGGTCTACGCGATCATCGGCGTCTCCGTCGACAACTCGTACCAGGGCAAGGGCGCGAAGGTCAGCGAGTCGGGCAGCGACTCGACGGGCGACCCGGTGACGCCCGGCGGCCCCGCGGCCGACGCGGGTCTGCAGCCGGGCGACGTGATCACGAAGCTGGACGACACGATCGTCGACAGCGGACCGACGCTGATCGCCCAACTGTGGGCCCACGAGCCGGGCGACAAGGTGGAGATCACCTACGAGCGCGGCGGCGACCAGAAGACCACGCAGCTCACCCTCGGTGAACGCGAGGGCGACGACTGAGCGGTCGGTGCCGGTACCGGCGGCCGGACACCCCGAGGCGGGTGCCCGGCCGCTGCGGTGTGCGGGGGCAGGAGTGGGGGCGGGGGCTTCGGTTCTCGGGGGCGGGAGGTCCGGGCCGGGTGTCCGGGGCCGGCCCTCGTCGGCCCCGCCCCTCACCCGGCCCGGACCGGCTCGGCCCGGGGCCCGTCACTGCCCCGGCCGGAGCATCCCCGCACCGGCCCCTCCTCCTGCGGGCCCGGCCGGCCGCCGGCCTTCCCGCACCGGACCGTTGGGGCCGCGCACGCCCCCGTCCGGGCCCGGTGCGCCCGCGGTCCGTACCGCAGGGCGGCTCTCTGCCGCGCGCGGCGCGGTCAGCTTCGGCGGGCGGCCTCCGCGCGCACCTCCGCCCACGCCGCCTCCTTCAGCGCCATCCGGGCCGCCGGCAGCCGGCCGCCCGTCGTCTGCCAGTACGGATGGGTGGACACCCGCACCGACAGCCGCAGCAATCGCCGCCGCAGGACCGCCGTTTCGCTGGCGCTGTGCCGGGGCTCCTCGGCGAGCCTGCGGTACACCGCGTACCAGTCGCGCTGGGTCTGGACGAGGTCTTCGGGGAAGGTGTGGGTCACGCAGTTATTCTGACACGTGTTCGATTTTCGAGTCACGCGTATTCTCCGGATCCCACCCCGTCACGGCGGCCCACCGCTCCCCCGCGCTCCTCAGCACCTCCCTCGCCGGCGCCTTGACCTGCCCGTACTCCCCCGGGTCCGGAAACCGGCGCGCCGGCCGCGACGTGAACCCGCCCCACGCCCGGCGCGCCGCCCCGCCCGCCCGCGGACAGTCGCGGAAGAGCTGCGCGAAGCAGGCGCCCGGCCCGTCGGCCTCGCGTACGCGGACGTCGATCCGGATGCCCACGCAGTCCCCCGCAGCAGGCTCCCGCGGTGGAAAACCGTTCGACAGCGCGGGCGTGCGGGGGGTGGGATGAGGCGGACCGCAGGCCGGGAGGAGAGTCGTTTGCCGTCCGAGACCCCCGCAGCCGCCGTGGGCAGCCCCGTCGTCGACGAGGCGCTGGCCGGGCGTCTGCTGGCGGCGCAGTTCCCGCGCTGGGCGCATCTGCCGCTACGCCCCCTGCACCCCGGCGGCTCGGACCACGTGATCTTCCGGCTCGGCGACGCCATGTCCGTACGCCTCCCGCGCGGCGACTGGGCGGCGGGCCAGGCCGAGAAGGAACTCCTGTGGCTGCCCCGCCTCGCCCCGCACCTGCCGCTGGCGGTGCCCGCGCCGCTGGAGGTGGGCGAGCCGGCGTTCGGCTACCCGTGGCACTGGTCGGTGTCGCGCTGGCTCGACGGCCGGACGGCGACCCCGGACGGCCTGGCGGATCCGGTGGAGGCGGCGGCGGACGTGGCGGCGTTCCTGCGCGCGCTGCAGGGCCTTGCGCTGCCTTCCGACGCGTCGTACGGGCTGCTCTCCCCCGCGGTGCCGCTGCGGGACCGCGACCGTACGACGCGGGCGGCGATCGCGGCGGTGGGCGCGGCCGGGGCGTTCGACGCCCGCGCGCTGACGGCGGTGTGGGAGGCGGCCGTCGAGGCGGGGGACCGGGACGGGCCGCCGGTGTGGTTCCACGGCGACATGCACAACGGCAACCTCCTCACCCGCGCCGGCCAGGTGAGCGCCGTCCTCGACTTCGGCGGCCTGGGCGTCGGCGACCCCGCCTGTGACCTGGTCATCGCCTGGACCCTGCTGGACGCAGGACCGCGCACCGCGTTCCGGGAGGCGCTGGGCGCGGACGACGCGGCGTGGGCGCGGGGGCGGGGCTGGGCGCTGACGACGGCTCTCCACGCGTACACGGCGTACGCGGCGACGAACCCGCTCGTCGCCCGCAACACGACCCGCCAGATCACCGAGGCCCTGGCGGACACCACACGCTGACCGCGGGGTGGCGAGGAGCGAGAGCATGGGCACCGAGACCGCACACATCGAGCCGGCGACCGTGGAGGACTTCCACCGGGTGCTCGCCGACCACCCCCGCTACTGGGGCGAACGCGACCTGCGCGCGCTGCATCTGCTGGCGATGGTGCAGGAGTTCGGCGACACCTGTCTGGTCGCCCGTGCCGCGGACGGCGTCCGCGGCTACGTCTTCGGCTTCGTCACCCCGTCCCGTACGGGCTACGTCCACCTGATCGCCACCCGCGACGACGCCCGCGGCACGGGGCTGGGGCGGCGGCTGTACGGCGCGTTCGCGGCGGCGGCGACCCGGCAGGGGGCGGAGCGGCTGAAGGCGATCACGTCGGTGGCCAACACGGGGTCCCAGGCGTTCCACCGCGGGCTGGGGTTCACGGCCCGGGTGGCGGAGGACTACGACGGTGCGGGGCGGGCGATGGTGGTGTTCGGCCGGGCACTGCCGCTGTAGGGGATCGATTCCTGCCCCACCGCATCCCGCCCGCTCCGCCGGCTCCGCCCCGGCGGCGACGGTAGGGCCTATCCGGGACGGGATCGGGAGACGGGTGCGGACGTCGATCGCGGAACCTGCGCCGGAAGCCGGGCCGGACGCGGCGCCGGCCCGGTGATGACGAAGTCCTGCCGGTCGTCCGCCCACGCGCCCGTGCAGGAACCCCGCCGTCCGCCGGATGAGTTCCCGTTCCAAGACGGCGGACTCCTGCTCCTGCCGTACGAACAGCCAGTGCGCCAGATACCGCAGCGCGGACTCCACGTGGGCGCGGGCGCGCAGTTCCGTGTGGATCCGGCGGCGCGCGTCCCACTTGTGGAAGAGCAGGTTCGCGCACTGCTCGTAGACCTCCGGCCGGTTGCGCGGGAGGCAGCCCTCGCCCCGGTAGAGGATGCACCACAGCGCCAGCATCAGCGGGTTCGCGCGCAGGCCGGGGATCGACTTGCTCTCCGTCATGAAGGCGGCCGCCAGGCCCTGGGCATCGGCGCGGCAGACGCCTTCCTCCTGGGCGAACCACTTCGTCACGTATTCGCGCACCCGCTCGTGGTCGAACCCGCCGAGCTGGTAGCAGCGGAACTGCCCCTCGTCCAGCCGGGCCTGGTCGTAGCCCACCACCCGCGAGGTCACCAGCACCCGCACCATCGGGTACTCCGGGCAGAAGCGCTCCACGATCGCCGTGACCTCGGCCCGACGCGTGGTGTCGGTCAGCTCGTCCAGGCCGTCGAAGATGACCACCGCCGAGCCGGCGAGGAACAGCCGCGAGACGAGTCCGGGAGGGGCGGGGCACTGGTAGAAGGTCTCCAGCCGGTGCTCGATGTGGCGGACGACCGACCGCTCCGGGGGATCCTGCGCGGCGAACTCCCGCAGGGTGACGAGGAAGGGCACCCGCCGGGTGGGCGACGTCGCGTGCCAGTGCATCAGCACGCCGGACGCCGTCGTCTTGCCCCCGCCGGGGTCGCCGAGGAGGACCGTCCGGTCCAGCGCCTCGCCGAGTTGCCACAGGGCGATCGGCTCGGGCGTGGTCGAGGGGACGGGCATGATCTCGGGCGCGACGTAGAGATCACCGAGGGGGACGCGCCGCCGCCGCTCGAAGTCGGGCGGCTTGATCCTGCCGAACTCCTCGACCACGTGCCGCCGATAGCGCCCCAGGTACTCCCGTTCCGCGTCCGGGTCCCGCTCGTCGTACGCGGCGAGCTTCCGCTCGACGGCGCGTGACGACGCGAGCATGCGCGCCGAGAACGCCTCGCTCCGCAGCCGCGGCAGCAACTCCCCGCCCGCACCCTGCAGACGGCCCACGAGCGTGCAGATCTGCTCGTCGTAGAAGTCGAAGAGGACGTGCGCGAAACGCGACCGGTCGGCCCGCGGAGCCGCCGGTGCCAGCCCGGCCTCCAGGAGCCCGCGCATCCGCCGGACGTCCGCCTCCGGCGCGTCCGTCAGCCGGGCGGCGAGCAGTTCGTGGACGACCGCGTGGAACTCGTCGCTCCCGACGACCGCCTCGGCGGTCTCCTCCGGGACGCCCTCGGGAAGATCACCGGACAGTTCGGGGCCGGGCGCTTGCAGCTCGTACGTGTCGAACCACTCGACCAGCTTCTGGTCGTCCTTCAGCGCCCGGTTGCCGAGCGCCTTCAGGCTGACACCGAGCCGTACGGACGTGTCGGCGACGACGCGCGCCAGGACGCCGGCGGCCCGCGCCCTGCAGAACGTCATCCGGGTTCACGCTCAGCACCGTAGCGAACCGCGGGGGCGGACGGCCGGTCATCACCGGGATGCGGGGGAAGGCGCACTAGATTCGTGCCTACCCGGCGATGGAACGAGGCCCCCATGCTCACGGCGGTAGCCACCGCGGCCGACGCGCCGCTCACCCTCACCGAACGCGAGGTGCCCGAGCCCGGGCCGGGGGAGGTGCTCGTCAGGATCATCGCGTGCGGCGTCTGCCGCACCGACCTGGACCTGCTCCGGGGCCACTGGCCCATCGCCCGCTTCCCGGTCGTCCCCGGGCACGAGATCACCGGCGAGGTCGCCGCCCTCGGGCCCGGCGTCTCGTGGCCGGCGGTCGGGACGGCGGTCGGCGCGCAGTTCCTCGGCGACTCGTGCCGGCACTGCGACCACTGCGTACGCGGGGAGCAGATCCTCTGCCCCGCCAAGCGGATCACGGGCATCGTCATGGACGGCGGCTACACCGAGTACGCCGTCCTCAAGGCCGACTTCGTCACCCCGCTGCCCGAAGGGCTGGACCCGGTGGGGGCGGCGCCGCTGATGTGCGCGGGGCTGACGGCGTTCAACAGCCTGCGGCAGGCGGGGATCACCGCGACGTCGCGCGTCGCGGTGATCGGCGCGGGCGGCGTGGGGACGCTGGCCGTCCGGTACGCCGTCGCCATGGGCGCCCGCGTCGCCGCCGTCGGCCGCTCGCCGGGCGGCGAGGCGGCGGCCCGCGACCTGGGCGCCGAGCGCTACATCGCCACCCGCGACACCGACCCCGCCGAGGCGCTACGGGACTGGGACGGCGGCGCCGACCTGATCCTGAACGCCGCCCCCTCCACCGCCGCGGCCACCGCGACGCTGACGGGCCTGGCCCCGGACGGCACCCTCGTCCTCTGCGGCTACGACGACACCCCCCTGGTCCTCCCCCCGGCCCCGATGGTCCTGGGCCGCCTCCACGTCATGCTCAACCCCTCGGGCTCCCCCCACGACGCCCGCGCCACCCTGGCCTTCTCCGCGGCCCACGGCATCGTGCCGGACTACACCCCGATCGGCCTGGAGGGCGCGGGCGCCACCCTGGAAGCCATGGCCAAGACCAGCCCGCCCAACCGCTCGGTCATCACCTTCGCCTGACGGTCCGGCGCGGCTACGTGCACGTTCGTGCCGGTCAGGAAGGGATATCGGCGGAGAGTGTGGGATTCGAACCCACGGTGACGGGGTACGCCACGCCGGTTTTCAAGACCGGTCCCTTAGGCCGCTCGGGCAACTCTCCCTGCCGTCGCTCGGCGGCGGCAGGGACCAAGGCTAGCGGTTCGGGCGGCGGCGTTGCGTCCGGGATGGGGGTGGGCTGTGGGGGTGGTGGGGCGGGGTCAGGCGGTGGTGCCGGCGGTGGGGTCCATCCAGAAGATCTCCCACTGGTGGCCGTCCGGGTCGAGGAAGCTGCGGCCGTACATGAAGCCCTGGTCGTTGGGCTCGTTCGCGACGCCGCCGCCCGCGGCCAGCGCCTTGTCGACGATCTCGTCGACCTCCGCGCGGCTGTCGACGCTCAGGGCGAGGATCGCCTCCGTGGAGGTGGCGGCGTCCGCGATCTCCTTCTTGGTGAAGCCCTTGAAGAAGGGCTCGGTGAGGAGCATCGCGTAGATGTCGTCGGTGATGACGAGGCAGGTGGCGTTCTCGTCGGTGAAGTTCTCGTCGAAGCGGTAGCCGAGGGCGGTGAAGAAGGCCATCGAGCGGTCCAGGTCCTTCACGGGCAGGTTGACGAAGATCTTGTGCGGCATGGTGGTGGCCCCTCTCCGGGCTGTGATCGTCGGCTCCTGGAGCGCGCTGTCACAGGGGTAGACGGTGTGGGGGCGGCCAACTCATCGGTGGGCCGGCGCTCTCCCGGGATTTTTTCCCGGGGCTGTCTGCCGGGGGTTTCCGGCCGGGCCCGCGTCACCGCGGCGTGTGTCTCGCCGCCGAGGCCACCGTCGCCGTCGCCTCCCGCTCCGGCAGCCCCGCCGTCATCGCGGCGCGGATCAGGGCCTCCGCCACGTCCCGGCCGTGGCCCGTCTCGTACGCGCGGCAGGCCGCCCAGAACAGGCGGGCGTTGCGTTCGCCGGGGTGGGAGGCGGCGACGAAGCGGATCAGGGCGTCCGGCCGGCGTTCTTCTCCCGGGGGGTGCGGGGG
>NZ_JBDPMI010000032.1:0-97293 GCF_039871555.1 Streptomyces sp. B5E4 | reverse complement strand
CCCACCCGGGCCTGGGGAAGATCTGCTCGTGTTCCTTCTGATCCACCGACACGATCCGGCCATCGGTATCGAACACGATGCACCGGCTCGAAGTCGTCCCCTGATCGATAGCCGCAATGAACGGGCCTGCAGTGTGTGCGTCGGTCATGTCGCTCCGATACGTCGTTGGTCCGGCATGGGTCGAGGTGGGGCCCTGCGCCGTCCCGCCCGGCGGGCGGGCGGGACGTCCGGCTCAGGCGAAGACGGCTTGGTACAGGCCGCCGGCGGCGGCGCCGCCGATCAGCGGACCGACGACGGGGACCCACGCGTAGGCCCAGTCCGAGCCGCCCTTGTTGGGCAGCGGCAGGAGGGCGTGGACGATGCGCGGCCCGAGGTCGCGCGCGGGGTTGATGGCGTAACCCGTGGGGCCACCGAGCGAGAGGCCGATGCTGACGACCACCAGGGCGACGATCAGCACGCCGAGCGTGCCGAGCCCGTTGCCCTCGTCGTTGAGCCCCTGGGTGAGGATCGCGATGACCAGGACGAAGGTGCCGATGATCTCTGTCATGAGGTTCTGCACGGCGTTGCGGATCTCGGGGCCGGTGGAGAAGATGCCGAGCACCGGGCCCGCCCCCTTCTCATGGGCCTCGATCGCCTTCGCGTCCGCGTTCTCCAGGTGACCGATGACTTCCCTGTCGGTCAGGTGGTCGTGGAACTGGCCGTAGTAGGCCAGCCAGACGAACGCGGCACCGATCATGGCACCGAGCATCTCGGAGGCGAGGTAGAGCGGTACGTCGCCCCAGTCGGTGTCGCCCTTGATCGCAAGCCCGAGGGTCACCGCGGGGTTGAGGTGGGCGCCGGATACGCCGGCGACCGCGTAGGCACCGACCAGGACCGCGAGACCCCAGCCGAAGGCGATCGCGACCCAGCCCGCCTGATGTGCCTTGGACTTCTTGAAGGTGATGGCGGCGACCACGCCGCCACCGAGGACGATCAACAAGGCCGTCCCGAGCACCTCGCCGCTAAATATGTCCCAATTGGACGGGTCCATCCTGCGACTCCTTTGTCCTGGCTGGTCCGTACAAGGAATCCGCTCCGCGCATCACACCCTACGTCAAAATTATCGTTAGGTGTTCGACAATGCCGACCGGTGCACGGCAGTGTTCCGCCACGTCACAGGCGCGTCAAGGCCCGGTGGCGGGAAAACGGGGAATCGGCCAGTCGGAGGAGGCCCGCGCGGTCAGAAGCGCCCGGCGCCCAGGTCCCTGGCCACCGCACGGGCGCAGTCGCGCACCGCGGCCACCAGCTCGGGCCGCAGCTCGCCGCCGGGGCAGACGCGCTCCACCGCACCGGTGACGCCCACGGCGCCCACGGGCATGCCGCGGCGGTCGCGTACGGGGGCGGCGACGGCGGCGATGCCGTCCCAGGTCTCCTCGACGTCCGAGCCCCAGCCGCGGGCGCGGGTCAGCTCCAGGATCCCCTCGAAATCGGCCGCCTCGGTGACCGTGGCGGGCGTGAGCGCCTTGCGGTCGCTCTCCGCGGCCTCGGCGTGTGCCACCGGGTCCACGGCGCACAGGACCTTGCCCAGCGCCGTGCTGTGCAGCGGCAGCATGGCGCCTATCTCCAGCACCTGCCGGCTGTCGTCGGGCCGGAAGACGTGGTGGACGATGAGCACGCCCTGGTGGTGCAGCACGCCCAGGTGCACGCTCTCGCCGCTGGCCCGGGCCAGGTCGTCGGTCCAGGGCAGGGCGCGGGCGCGCAGCTCGTGCACGTCCAGGTAGCTGTTGCCCAGGCGCAGCAGCTCGGCGCCGAGCTGGTACCGCCCGGAGACCGGGTCCTGCTCGACGAAGCCCTCCTGCTGCAGCGTGCGCAGGATGCCGTGCGCCGTGCCCTTGGCCAGGCCCAGCGTCGAGGCGACGTCGGACAGGCCCAGGCGCCGCTCCCCTCCGGCCAGCAGGCGCAGCACCGCAGCCGCTCGCTCGAGCGACTGGATGTTCCGTGCCACGGAAGATCCTCCTCAACGAGACCGGCGGTTCGACAATGCTGAACAGTATCGGTCATTGTCCCGCCGCTAGGGGGTGGTCGGGGAAGACCCCGGACGTGCCGATCACGCCCGAGTCTGCCGGAAAACCGCGCAAACCTGCGCCGTCCGGGTCGTGGGACAGCCCGCGCCGTACCGGCTCCGGCCGATACCCTTGGCCCGTGCACCGGTCCCCGCGGGCCGCGCATAGCCGACAGCCGTCGCACACGAGGGAGTATCCCCATGGCCTCGCAGCCGTCCCAGCCCGCCGCCAGCCAGCAGACCCGCGCCGACGCACTGCGCGAGGCCCTCGCCACCCGCGTGGTGGTGGCCGACGGCGCCATGGGCACGATGCTCCAGGCGCAGGAGCCCACGCTGGACGACTTCCAGCAGCTCGAAGGCTGCAACGAGATCCTCAACGTCACCCGCCCCGACATCGTGCGCTCCGTGCACGACGAGTACTTCGCGGCCGGCGTCGACTGCGTGGAGACCAACACCTTCGGCGCCAACCACGCGGCCCTCGGCGAGTACGACATCGCCGACCGGATCTTCGAGCTCTCCGAGTCCGGCGTCCGCATCGCCCGCGAGTCCGCCGACGCGCACACCGCGGGCGACGGCAGGCAGCGCTGGGTCCTCGGCTCCATGGGCCCGGGCACCAAGCTGCCGACCCTCGGCCACATCGCGTACGACACACTGCGCGACGCCTACCAGCAGAACGCCGAGGGCATGATCGCCGGCGGCGCCGACGCGCTGCTCGTCGAGACCACCCAGGACCTGCTCCAGACCAAGTCCGCCGTCCTCGGCGCCCGCCGGGCGCTGGCCGCGACGGGCGTGGACCTGCCGCTGATCTGCTCGGTGACCGTCGAGACCACCGGCGCCATGCTGCTCGGCAGCGAGATCGGCGCCGCGCTCACCGCGCTGGAGCCGCTGGGCATCGACATGATCGGGCTGAACTGCGCCACCGGACCGGCCGAGATGAGCGAGCACCTGCGCTACCTCGCCCGGCACTCCCGGGTGCCGCTGTCCTGCATGCCCAACGCCGGCCTCCCCGTCCTCGGCAAGGACGGTGCCCACTACCCGCTGACCCCTGGCGAACTGGCCGACGCCCAGGAGACGTTCGTCCGCGAGTACGGGCTGTCCCTGGTCGGCGGCTGCTGCGGCACCACCCCGGAGCACCTGCGGCAGCTCACCGAGCGCGTACGGGACCTGCAGCCGGGCGGGCGCGAGCCCCGGCCGGAGCCGGGGGCCGCGTCGCTCTACCAGACGGTGCCGTTCCGGCAGGACACCTCGTACCTGGCGATCGGCGAGCGCACCAACGCCAACGGCTCGAAGAAGTTCCGCACCGCCATGCTCGAAGGCCGCTGGGACGACTGCGTGGAGATGGCCCGCGACCAGATCCGCGAGGGCGCCCACATGCTCGACCTGTGCGTCGACTATGTCGGCCGCGACGGCGCCGCCGACATGGCGGAGCTGGCGGGCCGGTTCGCCACTGCCTCCACGCTGCCCCTCGTGCTGGACTCCACCGAGGTCGACGTGATCCGCGCGGGCCTGGAGAAGCTCGGCGGCCGGGCCGTCATCAACTCCGTCAACTACGAGGACGGCGACGGCCCCGAGTCCCGCTTCGCCCGCGTCGCCACCCTCGCCCGCGAGCACGGCGCCGCCCTGATGGCGCTGACCATCGACGAGGAGGGCCAGGCCCGTACCGCCGAGCACAAGGTCGCCATCGCCGAGCGGCTCATCGACGACCTCACCGGCAACTGGGGCATCCACGAGTCCGACATCCTCATCGACTGCCTGACGTTCACCATCTGCACCGGCCAGGAGGAGTCCCGCGGCGACGGCCTCGCCACCATCGAGGCGATCCGCGAGCTCAAGCGCCGCCGCCCCGACGTGCAGACCACGCTCGGCCTGTCGAACATCTCCTTCGGTCTCAACCCGGCCGCCCGGGTCGTGCTCAACTCCGTCTTCCTCGACGAGTGCGTGAAGGCCGGCCTCGACTCGGCGATCGTGCACGCCAGCAAGATCCTGCCGATCGCCCGGCTGGAGGAGGAGCAGGTGCAGGTCTGCCTGGACCTCATCCACGACCGGCGCCGCCCGGCCGAGGGTGACGAGCCCGCGTACGATCCGCTGCAGCGCCTGCTGGAGCTGTTCGAGGGCGTCGACACCAGGTCGATGAAGGCCGGCAAGGCCGAGGAACTGGCCGCGCTGCCGCTGGAGGAGCGGCTGAAGCGGCGGATCATCGACGGCGAGAAGAACGGCCTGGAGGCCGACCTGGACGCGGCGCTCGCCGGGCGGCCGGCCCTGGAGATCGTCAACGAGACGCTGCTGGACGGCATGAAGGTCGTCGGCGAGCTGTTCGGCTCCGGGCAGATGCAGCTCCCGTTCGTGCTCCAGTCCGCCGAGGTGATGAAGACCGCGGTGGCCTATCTGGAGCCGCACATGGAGAAGGTCGAGGGCGACGAGGGCAGTTCCGGCAAGGGCACGATCGTGCTGGCCACCGTGCGCGGCGACGTCCACGACATCGGCAAGAACCTCGTCGACATCATCCTGTCCAACAACGGCTACAACGTGGTCAACCTCGGTATCAAGCAGCCCGTCTCGGCGATCCTGGAGGCCGCCGAGGAGCACGCGGCCGACGTGATCGGGATGTCCGGGCTGCTGGTGAAGTCCACGGTGATCATGAAGGAGAACCTGGAGGAGCTGAACCAGCGCCGGCTGGCCTCCCGGTACCCGGTGATCCTCGGCGGCGCCGCGCTCACCCGCGCGTACGTCGAGCAGGACCTGCACGAGGTCTACGAGGGCGAGGTCCGCTACGCCCGCGACGCCTTCGAGGGGCTGCGGCTCATGGACGCCCTCATCGGCGTCAAGCGCGGCGTCCCCGGCGCCGAGCTGCCCGAGCTGCGCCCCCGCCGGGTACGCGCGGCCACCCCCGCGCCCGCCGCCGACGACGAGGGCGCCTCCGCCCGCTCCGACGTGGCCACCGACAACCCCGTGCCCACCCCGCCGTTCTGGGGCACCCGGGTCGTCAAGGGCATCCAGCAGGCCGACTACGCCTCCTGGCTGGACGAGGGCGCGCTGTTCAAGGGCCAGTGGGGGCTGAAGGCGCCGCGCGGCGGCGGCCCGTCGTACGAGGACCTGGTCGCCACCGAGGGCCGGCCGCGGCTGCGCGGGCTGCTGGACCGGCTGCAGACCGGCAACCTGCTGGAGGCGGCCGTCGTCTACGGCTACTTCCCCTGCGTCTCCAAGGGCGACGACCTGATCGTCCTCGGCGACGACGGCGCCGAGCGCACCCGCTTCACCTTCCCGCGGCAGCGGCGCGGCCGGCGGCTGTGCCTGGCGGACTTCTTCCGTCCGGAGGACTCCGGCGAGACGGACGTCGTCGGCTTCCAGATCGTCACCGTCGGCTCGAAGATCGGCGAGGCCGCCGCCGAGCTGTTCGCCGCCGACTCCTACCGCGAGTACCTGGAGCTGCACGGGCTCTCCGTGCAGCTCGCCGAGGCGCTGGCGGAGTACTGGCACGCGCGGGTACGGGCCGAGTGGGGCTACGGCGGCGAGGACCCGGCGGAGATCGAGGACATGTTCGCGCTGAAGTACCGCGGCGCCCGGTTCTCGCTGGGCTACGGCGCGTGCCCGGACCTGGAGGACCGGGCGAAGATCGCCGACCTGCTGGGGCCCGAGCGGATCGGGGTGAAGCTCTCCGAGGAGTTCCAGCTCCACCCGGAGCAGTCCACGGACGCCATCGTCATCCACCACCCCGAGGCGAAGTACTTCAACGCCCGCTGAGCTCCGCCGGCGCCCGGCCCGTACCCGCACCTCCGGCACCGTCCGCAAAGCGCCCCGAACCCTCTTGCCGGGCGCTTTTCGGACAGTCGGCTTACACTGGTCGGTCCGGAACAGGCCGGTCGCTTCTGGCGGCCGGCCTTTGCGCCCCTTCGAGGAAGGTGAGCGGATGACCAGCAGCATCCCCGCTGAAGGCACCCGAACGGCCCAGGGCACCGCCCCGGCCCGGCGTGTGCGGTCCATCCGCGGTACGACCCCGCAGGCCGTACTGCTCGACATGGACGGCACCCTGGTCGACACCGAGGGTTTCTGGTGGGCCGCCGAGGTCTCGGTCTTCGCCGAGTTCGGCCACGAGCTGACCGAGGAGCAGCGCCAGGTCGTCGTGGGCGGCCCGATGTCGCGCAGCGCCGCGTTCCTCATCGCCACCACCGGCGCCGACATCGGCCTGGCCGAGCTGACCGTGCGCCTCAACACCCGCTTCGAGGAGCTGGTCGACGGCGACGTGCCGCTCATGCCCGGCGCCCGGCGGCTGCTGACCGAACTCGCCGCGCACGACGTGCCCACGGCCCTCGTCTCCGCCTCGCACCGGCGCATCATCGACCGGGTGCTGCGCTCGCTGGGCCACGAGTTCCACCTCTCCGTGGCCGGCGACGAGATCCCGCGTACGAAGCCGCACCCCGACCCGTATCTGCACGCCGCGGCCGCCCTCGGGGCCGACCCGCGGCGCTGCGCGGTGGTCGAGGACACCCTCACCGGCGTGACGGCGGCGGAGGCGGCCGGCTGCGCCGTCGTGGCGGTGCCGTCGGTGACGCCGATCGAGCCCGCGCCCGGACGGCACCTCGTGCGTTCCCTCACGGAAGTCGATCTCCCCTTTCTCCGCTCCGTAGTCGAGCGCCTCCAGTGAGAAAGCGGCGGGGAAACTCCGCGCAGTGGTTCATGTATTTTGCGTGACGAAAGCCGTTACCCCATTGCCGCTTCACGGCGCGGATTCATCGGGGTGAGCTTTCTCACGCGCACGGCTCTCGACAGGTGTACGCAACTGTGCTGAAGGGGTTCCGAGGGTCCCCCGGGGTGCCTCCCTGTGCCCGGTTTGGTTGGGGTTCGCGGTCATTGTTCCCTCGTCCGGTTATCGGAAGAGCGCCGGCCGTAATCGGCATGTGATTCCTTCTCAACTTCCCTGCCACCCGGCCCGGCTGGGTGCTCCGGCTAATCTCTCCGGGGACGCCTGAGGGAGAAAGTCGACCATGATTCGTAAGTCGTTGGTGCTGCCCGCGCTGCTGGGCGTGCTCGCTCCGGTCGTTGCCTCCTGCGGCGTGGTGGGCGACTCCGGCGGAGACGACGACGCGATCGTGGTGGGGACGACCGACAGGCTGGAGCTGACGAAGGAGAACCCCGCTCCCCTCGACCCCGCCACGGCGTACGACATCAACTCCTGGAACGTCCTGCAGAACACCTTCCAGACGCTGATGCGGATGCCGCGTACGGGCTCGGAGCCCGAGCCGGACGCCGCCGAGCAGTGCGTCTTCGCCGACCGGCTCAGCGAGCAGTACCGCTGCACGCTCCGCGACGGCCTCACGTTCACCAACGGGCACGACCTCACCGCCGCGGACGTCAAGTTCTCCGTCGAGCGGATGCTGAAGATCAAGAACCCCAACGGCCCGTTCCCGCTGCTCGCCAACGTCGACACGGTGGAGACCCCGGACGAACTGACCGTGGTCTTCCACCTCAAGTCGCCGGACGCGACGTTCCCCCTCAAGCTCGCCACCCCCGCCGCGGCCATCGTCGACAGCGAGGTCTACGAGAAGGACAAGCTCTACGAGGGCTTCGAGATCGCCGGCTCCGGTCCGTACAGCCTGAAGGTGGAGCACGACGACGACGTCGCCACCAAGGCCGTCTACACCGGCAACGGCGACTACCAGGGCGAGGTCGAGCCGCAGAACGACGCCGTCGAGGTCCGCTACTTCGACACCTCCAAGAGCATGGAGGACGCCATCGCCGGCGGCGACATCGACGTGATGGGCCGCAGCCTCAAGCCCGAGCAGATCAACCGCCTCGACGAGGGCGCCGACGGCGACGTCAGCCTCTTCGAGACGCCCGGCGCGGAGATCGCCTACCTCGTCTTCGACGTGCGGAACCCCACCGTGAAGGACCGGGCCGTACGCCAGGCGGCGGCCGAGGTGATCGACAGGACGAAGCTGGCGCGCGACGTCTACCAGCGCACCGTCGACCCGCTGTACGCGATGATCCCGCGCGGCATCGTCGGCCACAACACCGCGTTCCACGACGCCTACGGCGACCGTCCGGACGCCGAGGGCGCCCGCGAACTGCTGCGTGAGGCGGGCGTCGAGACGCCGGTCGAGCTGACCCTGAACTACTCCACCGACCACTACGGCGAGACGACGAAGGCAGAGTTCGAGGAGCTGCGCGACCAGCTCAACAGGTCCGGCCTCTTCGACGCCACCATCAAGGGCGACACCTGGGAGACGTACAAGAAGAACTACGCGGAGAACCGGTACGCCGTCTACGGCCTGCACTGGTATCCCGACTTCCCCGACCCCGACACGTTCACCGGGCCGTTCGTCGGCGAGGAGAACTTCACCTTCAACAACTACGACAGCTCCGTCATCGAGGACCTGATCCCGAGGACCCGCCAGGAGGCACAGCGGGAGCGCACGACGGACAGCTTCGAGCGGATACAGGACGTCCTCGCCACCGACGTCCCGTACCTCCCGCTCTGGCAGGGCAAGCAGTACATCGCGGCGCGAGACACCGTCACGGGGGCGGAGTGGGCGCTCAACTCGTCGTCGACGCTGCAGCTCTGGGAGCTGCGGCGCGGGCTGAGCGAGTAGGGGCCTCCGGCGGTGCCGCGCCGGGCAGAGAACCGACCCGAGTGAAGGAACCCACACACGTGAAGAAGGCTGTCCAGCGGCTCGCCCCACCCCTCGGCGCCGCCATGGCCACCGTACTGCTCGCTGCCGGCTGCGGCTCGGACTCCGGATCGGGGGCCGGCTCCGGCGACGCGGTCGTGATGGGGATGACCGACGAGGTCAGCGCCATCGATCCCGCCGCGGGCTACGACGTCGGCTCCTGGCTGGTGTTCAACAACGTCTTCCAGTCCCTGCTGAGCTTCCCCAAGGGGTCCACGGAGCCCGAGCCCGAGGCGGCGAAGGAGTGCACCTTCGAGGACGCCGACAGCCGCGTCTACACCTGCACACTGCAGGACGGGCTGAAGTTCTCGAACGGCTCGGAACTCACCTCCGAGGACGTGAAGTTCTCCTTCGAGCGCACCATCGGCATCGACGACCCCGCCGGCCCCGCCGTCATGCTCGACTCGATCGGCGGGATCGAGACGCCCGACGAGCTGACCGTGACGTTCCGGCTGGACTACCCCGACGCGACCTTCCCCATGAAGATCGCCTCCGGCGCCGGCTCGATCGTCGACAGCGAGTCCTACCCCAAGGACAAGCTCCGCGACGACGGCAAGGCCGTGGGCTCCGGCCCGTACAAGCTGGACTCGTACCAGGAGAAGAAGGAGGCCGAGTTCTCCGTCAACTCCGGCTACAAGGGCACCGCCAAGGTGCAGAACTCCGGGATGACGCTGAAGCTCTACGGCGACACCGGCGGCGACGAGAAGCTGAAGGAGGACCTGGAGAACGGCGACATCGACCTGGCCTACCGCGGCCTGGCGATGGAGGACATCGCCGAGCTGCAGGACCAGGCCGGCGCCGGCCAGAAGATCCAGCTCGTCGAGGGCACCAGCGCCGAGGTGCAGCACCTCGTGTTCAACATGGACGACCCGGTCGCCGGCAACCCCGCCGTGCGCAAGGCGTTCGCGTACCTCATCGACCGCAACGCGCTGGTCCGCGAGGTCTACGAGGGCACCGCCGAGGAGCTGTACTCGATCGTCCCGGCCGGCATCACCGGCCACAACACCGCCTTCTACGACACCTACGGCGACCGCCCCGACCCGTCCAGGGCCGAGCAGGTGCTGCGCGAGGCGGGCATCGACGAGAAGGTCCGCGTGACGCTGTACGCCACGCCCGAGCGCTACGGGCCCGGCACGGTGCCGTCCTTCGAGCTGATCGCCAAGCAGCTCAACGACAGCGGGCTGTTCGAGGCGGACGTGGAGTCCGTGCCGCTGGACGAGTTCGAGAAGGGCGTCGAGAAGGGCACGTACGGCGTCTACGTCAAGGGCTGGGTGCCGGACTACCCGGACCCCGACAACTTCACCGCGCCCTTCTTCGGCGAGGGCAACGTCCTGGCCAACAACTACGACCCGGGCCGGATCACCAGCGAGCTGATACCGGCGACCGCCGCGCAGTCGGAGCGTACGGCCACGGTGGACGCCTACGGCGAGCTGCAGGACATCGTCGCGGACCAGTTGCCCGTGATACCGCTGTGGCAGGGCAAGCAGTACGCGGCCGCACGGGAGAACATCCTCGGCCTGGAGTGGACGCTCGACGCCTCGACGGTCTTCCGCTTCTGGGAGATCTCGAAGGGCTCGGAGTGACCCGCCCGGCCTGACCCCGGGTACGCGACCGGGAGCCCCGCACGCGGCGGGGCTCCCGGCCCGCCGTTCAGGACCCGCCGGGGCGCACCAGCCCGCTCTCGTACGCGTACACCGCGGCCTGCACCCGGTCGCGCAGGCTCAGCTTGGTCAGCACATGGCCCACATGGGTCTTCACGGTCGTCTCGCTGACGAACAGGTCGGCGGCGATCTCCGCGTTCGACAGCCCGCGGGCGACCAGCTTCAACACCTCTACCTCGCGCTCGGTGAGCGTGTCCAGGGTGTCCGGCACGTCCTGCTCTCCCGTCGGCAGCTTGGTCGCGAACTTGTCGAGCAGCCGCTTGGTGATGCTCGGGGCCAGCATCGCGTCCCCGGCGGCCACCACGCGGATCGCCTGCACCAGCTCCCCGGCAGGCGCGTCCTTCAGCAGGAAGCCGCTGGCCCCGGCGCGCAGCGCCTCCACCACGTACTCGTCGAGGTCGAAGGTGGTCAGCACCAGCACCTTCGCGGGCCCGTCCCGGCCGGCGCCGGTGATCTGCCGGGTGGCCTCCACACCGTCCATGCGGGGCATCCGGATGTCCATCAGCACCACGTCCGGCTGGAGGGCGCGGACCTGGTCGAGCGCCTGCAGCCCGTCGCCGGCCTCGCCGACCACGGCGATGTCCTGCTCCGCCTCCAGGATCATGCGGAAGCCGGTGCGCAGCAACGGCTGGTCGTCGACGAGCAGGACGCGGATGGCCACAGGGTCTCCTCTGCCTCAAGCCGGACCGAACTGTCAGGCGGTGTCCATTCTGCCCTGCGTACCGTCCCCGCCCCCGGCCGGGCGGGGCTGCGGCAGGCCGAGATCGACGCCGGTCAGCGGATACGCGGGCGGGGTGCCGCCGAAGGCCGGGCAGGAGTCCTTGAAGTCGCACCAGCCGCACAGCCGGCCCGGCCGGGGCCGCCAGTCGCCGCTCTCCGTCGCCCGCCGGATCGCCTGCCACAGGGCGAGCACCTTGCGCTCGACGCCGCGCAGGTCGGCCTCGTCCGGGTCGTACGTCAGCACGTCGCCGCTGCCCAGGTAGACAAGCTGCAGCCGGCGCGGGACGCTGCCGCGCAGCCGCCACAGCACCAGCGCGTAGAACTTGATCTGGAAGAGGGCGTCCGCCGCGTACTCCGGCGGGGGCGCCTTTCCCGTCTTGTAGTCCACGACGCGGACCTCGCCCGTCGGGGCCACGTCCACCCGGTCGATGACGCCGCGCAGCTTCAGCCCGGAGGCCAGCACGGTCTCCACGAACAGCTCCCGCTCCGCGGGCTCCAGATGCGCCGGGTCCTCCAGCGTGAACCACCGCTCGACGAGCCGCTCGGCCCCGGCCAGCCACTCCGCCAGCCGCTCCGCGGCCCCGGCCGCGCCGGCCCCCCCGCCGTCCCCGGCCCCGGCCCCGTCACCGCTGCCGTCACCGTCCGTGAACAGCTCCGCCAGCTCCGGCCGGTCCGCGAGCAGCTGCTCCCACGCCGGCGCCACCAGCGCCCGCGCCCGCGGCGGCGTACGCTCGGCGGCAGGATCGTCGAAGAGCCTCTCCAGCACCGCGTGCACCAGAGTCCCGCGGGCGGCGGAGGCGCGCGGCTTCTCCGGCAGCCTGTCGATCACCCGGAAGCGGTACATCAGCGGGCAGGTCATGAAGTCCGCCGCGCGGGAGGGAGACAGCGCCTGGGGCGGCGCCGGGGCCCGTGGCGCGTCCGGGCCGCCGCCCCCCTCGGGCGGCGGCGGGACGGGGTCCGCGGGGTGGTTCCCGGTGTCGGTGCGGGTACTCATGGTGTACGACCCTAGGGCCCGGGACCGACATCCGGCGGCATACGATGCAGGCCGGACCGACAGGCAGGAAAACGGGCGCCGCGAGCGGGCAGGAGTGGAAGTCGTGAGCGAGGAGCGCAGGGGCGATCGGCCCGGCCGCGGCGGCGGCATCCTCATGGGCCGCCCCTTCGGCGTGCCCGTGTACGTCGCCCCGAGCTGGTTCCTCGTCGCCGCCCTCATCACCTGGGTCTTCGGCGGCCAGCTCGAACGGATCCTGCCCGAGCTGGGCGCCCTGCGGTACGTCATCGCGCTCTTCTTCGCCGTCGCGTTCTACGCCTCCGTGCTCGTCCACGAGCTGGCCCACACGCGCGTCGCCCTCCACTACAAGCTGCCCGTACGCCGCATCCAGCTGCAGTTCTTCGGCGGGGTCTCGGAGATCGAGAAGGAGTCCGAGACCCCCGGCCGCGAGTTCTGGCTCGCCTTCGCCGGGCCGCTGCTCTCCCTGGTGCTCGCCGGCGGCTTCTACGGCGCCCTCCAGCTCGTCGAGGAGGGCACCGTGCCGGCGGTGCTCCTGGCCGCGCTCACGATCTCCAACCTGATCGTCGCCATCTTCAACCTGCTGCCCGGCCTGCCGCTGGACGGCGGCCGGATGCTGCGCGCCGCGGTCTGGAAGGTCAGCGGCAAACCCATGACCGGCACGGTCGTCGCCGCCTGGGTCGGCCGTGCGCTGGCCGTGGCGACGCTCATCGGCCTCCCGCTGTTCACCCACTCCCGCGCCTCCGACCCCGGCAGCGTGGACACCGTCACCGACGCCCTGCTGGCGGCGATCCTCGCCGCGATCATCTGGACCGGCGCCGGCAACAGCCTGCGCATGGCCCGGCTGCGCGAGCGGCTGCCCGAGCTGCGCGCCCGCGCCCTCACCCGCCGGGCGGCCCCCGTCACCCCCGACACCCCGCTGTCCGAGGCGCTGCGGCGGGCCGACGCCGCCGGCGCCCGCGCCCTCGTCGTCGTCGACGGGCGCGGCCATCCCACCGGTGTCGTACGCGGCGCGGCCATCGCCCAGACCCCCGCCCACCGCCGCCCCTGGGTGGCCGTCAGCTCGCTCTCCCAGGACCTCACCGACGAGATGAAGCTCTCCGCCGAGCTGACCGGCGAACAACTGCTGGAGCACCTGCGCGAGAGCCCGCACAGCGAGTACCTCGTGCTGGAGGAGACCGGCCACATCTACGGGGTGCTCGCCACCGCCGACGTCGAGCGCGCCTTCGTCGCCGCCATGGCCCGGCCGCAGTCCTGACCACCCCCGGCCGGTAGGGTGAACGGCATGTCCGAGCCGACCGGTGCCGCGCGCCGCCGCGGACCCTTCCAGGTCGGGGACCAGGTACAGCTCACCGACCCCAAGGGCCGCCACTACACGTTCACGCTCGAAGCCGGGAAGTCCTTCCACACGCACAAGGGCTCCTTCCCGCACGACGAGCTGATCGACGCCCCCGAGGGAACCGTCGTGCGCACCACGGGCAACGTCCCGTATCTCGCGCTGCGCCCCCTGCTCCCCGACTACGTCCTGTCCATGCCGCGCGGAGCGGCCGTCGTCTATCCCAAGGACGCCGGCCAGATCCTGGCGTTCGCCGACGTCTTCCCCGGCGCCCGCGTGGTCGAGGCGGGCGTCGGCTCCGGGTCGCTGACCAGCTTCCTGCTGCGCGCCGTCGGCGACGGCGGCATGCTCCACTCGTACGAGCGCCGCGCGGACTTCGCCGACGTCGCCCGGCAGAACGTGGAGCGCTACTTCGGCGGCCCCCACCCCGCCTGGCAGCTCACCGTCGGCGACCTTCAGGACAACCTCTCCGACACCGACGTCGACCGCGTCATCCTGGACATGCTCGCGCCCTGGGAGTGCCTGGACGCGGTCGCCAAGGCCCTGGTGCCCGGCGGCATCGTCTGCGCGTACGTGGCCACCACCACCCAGCTCGCCCGCACCGTGGAGTCCATCCGCGAGCACGGCAACTTCAACGAGCCGCAGGCGTGGGAGACCATGCTGCGCAACTGGCACGTCGAGGGCCTGGCCGTACGCCCCGACCACCGCATGATCGGCCACACCGGCTTCCTGCTCACCGCCCGCCGGCTCGCCGACGGCGTCGAGCCGCCGCTGCGCCGCCGCCGGCCCGCGAAGGGGGCGTACGGGGAGGATTACACGGGCCCCGGCGGCCAGCGGGCCGCAGCGGGGGACTGAAGGGGCGCCGAAGCGGCAGGGGACGTTCCGCGGGGGGCCGGTGTGTGACACCATGCTGGCCTCCCCACGGCCCTCCCAGCCCTCCCAGGAGCCTCACCCGTGCAGCCTCTGCCCGGCGCCGACCTCCCGCACACGCACCCGCGCGCGGTGCACTGGATCGCCACCGCGGCCGCCATGGCCGCCGTCATCGCCCTCGCCGCGCTCATCAAGCCCCCCTCGGTCGCCGCCGGCAACGACGGCAAGGGCGATCACGGCGGCAGCCCCGCGCCCGGGCCCAACCCGAGCGCCGCCCACTATCCGGTGGACTGCGCCGGCACCGAGCCGGAGGTCTTCAAACAGGGCTCCGCGGACTTCGACGCCGACGGGCGCGCCGAGACCGTCGCCGTGGTGCGCTGCCGCGCCGCCGCCGGCTCCCCGCCCAGCGGGATGTACGTCGTGTCCGCCACCCGGCCCGGCCTGTCACCGCGCGTGACCGCAACCCTGCTCGATCCCGCCGAGGGCATGAGCGTCGGGGAATTCGCTGTCCGCGAAAACGAGATTTCGGCCACCCTCCTCGGCTACTCCTCGCCCGACGTCCCCCGCAGCAAGCCGGACAAGCAGCGCAACGTGACCTGGACGTGGGAGAACGGCCGCTTCGGCCTCACCGCCGAGCCCGTCCCCGGCACCCAGGTCTGACCCCGCCGCCGCACCCCCTCCCACATCGCCTTCCCGCCGGTTCCCGGAACCGGCGGGGGAGCAGTCGCCGTTCCGTTGCAATTCCAGGCACCCTTGGCGGGTGTTGAGCGTTGTAGACGAAACAAATGGCTGCTTTCCGATGTTGCTGGATGGGTATTTCCCTGGCGTGAGGACGGGCGCACGGGTGAAGATCGGATGCACCCCGACCGTCTTTGTGATCTAGGGGTTTCAAGTGGGACGCGGCCAGGTAGGGTCAGGAAGCGTCCAGCTCCCCTTGGAGGAGGTGAGGACCGTGGCAGCCCACGACGACGACACCAACCGCGGCATCCGGCCGGGTCGAGGGTCCGAAGACCCTGCCGGTCAGGTCGCCTACCTTGAGCAGGAGATCGCCGTCCTGCGACGAAAGCTCGCCGACTCGCCGCGTCACACGAGGATCCTCGAAGAACGCATCGTCGAGTTGCAGACCAACCTCGCCGGAGTGTCCGCGCAGAACGAGCGGCTGGCCAACACTCTCCGTGAGGCCCGGGACCAGATCGTCGCCCTGAAAGAAGAAGTCGACCGGCTGGCCCAGCCGCCCGCCGGCTTCGGAGTCTTCCTCCAGGGGAACGACGACAGCACGGCGGACATCTTCACCGGCGGCCGCAAGCTGCGGGTGAACGTCAGCCCCAGCGTGGAGCTCGACGAGCTGCGTCGCGGGCAGGAGCTGATGCTCAACGAGGCGCTGAACGTGGTCGAGGCCATGGAGTTCGAGCGCTCCGGGGACATCGTCACCCTGAAGGAGATCCTGGAGGACGGCGAGCGCGCCCTCGTGATGGGGCACACCGACGAGGAGAGGGTGGTACGGCTCGCCGAGCCACTGCTGCACACCACCATCCGCGCCGGCGACGCCCTGCTCCTGGAGCCCCGCTCCGGGTACGTCTACGAGGTCATCCCCAAGAGCGAGGTCGAAGAGCTGGTCCTCGAAGAGGTGCCGGACATCGACTACACCAAGATCGGCGGCCTGGGCAACCAGATCGAGCTGATCAGGGACGCCGTCGAGCTGCCGTACCTCTACCCCGACCTCTTCAAGGAACACGAGCTGCGGCCCCCCAAGGGCGTGCTCCTCTACGGTCCGCCCGGCTGCGGCAAGACGCTGATCGCCAAGGCGGTCGCGAATTCCCTTGCCAAGAAGGTCGCGGAGCACACCGGCCGCCCCGCCGGCAAGAGCTATTTCCTCAACATCAAGGGCCCCGAGCTGCTCAACAAGTACGTCGGCGAGACCGAGCGGCACATCCGCCTGGTCTTCCAGCGGGCCCGCGAGAAGGCCAGCGAGGGCACCCCCGTCATCGTCTTCTTCGACGAGATGGACTCGCTCTTCCGCACCCGCGGCTCCGGCGTCAGCTCGGACGTGGAGAACACCATCGTCCCGCAGCTGCTCTCGGAGATCGACGGCGTCGAGGGCCTGGAGAACGTCATCGTCATCGGCGCCTCCAACCGCGAGGACATGATCGACCCCGCGATCCTGCGCCCCGGCCGGCTCGACGTGAAGATCAAGATCGAGCGTCCGGACGCCGAGGCCGCCAAGGACATCTTCTCCAAGTACCTCACCCGGACGCTGCCGCTGCACGCCGAGGACATGTCGGAGCACGGCGAGTCCGCCGAGGCCACCGTGGACGCGATGATCCAGTCCGTCGTGGAGCAGATGTACGCCGAGTCCGAGGAGAACAGGTTCCTCGAAGTCACGTACGCCAACGGCGACAAGGAAGTCCTCTACTTCAAGGACTTCAACTCCGGCGCGATGATCGAGAACATCGTGGACCGTGCCAAGAAGATGGCCATCAAGGCCTTCCTCGACCACAACCAGAAGGGCCTTCGCGTCTCCCACCTCCTCGCCGCCTGTGTCGACGAGTTCAAGGAGAACGAGGACCTGCCCAACACGACCAACCCCGACGACTGGGCCCGTATCTCCGGAAAGAAGGGCGAGCGGATCGTGTTCATCCGCACCCTCGTCACCGGAAAGCAGGGCGCGGACACCGGCCGGTCGATCGACACGGTGGCCAACACCGGTCAGTACCTGTAAATGCGGCGATCCGGCTGCGGGGGGCACCAACACGGCCGCCCGCAGCCGGACACGTATTTCCACGGGTGCAAACCGACCGGAGCAAAGACTGTAATGATCTCCCCGCTGCCGCCAAGGCGTTCTAGGCTCTTCCGTACCGGCGCGCAGCGCAGCGCATCGCCGCCGCGGGGACCACACGTGCCGCAGACGCAGCGGCACTTGAGTTCCGTCCAGGGCCGCGGACGGTACCGGGCAAGGAGGGCCGCATGACCGTACGGCGAGTAATGGGCATCGAGACGGAGTACGGAATCTCCGTTCCGGGCCATCCCAACGCCAATGCCATGCTCACCTCGTCCCAAGTCGTCAACGCCTACGCGGCGGCGATGCACCGGGCGCGCCGCGCCCGCTGGGACTTCGAGGAGGAGAACCCGCTGCGGGACGCCCGCGGCTTCGACCTCGCCCGTGAGGCCGCCGACTCCAGCCAGTTGACCGACGAGGACATCGGCCTCGCCAACGTCATCCTCACCAACGGCGCCCGGCTCTACGTCGACCACGCCCACCCCGAGTACAGCGCCCCCGAGGTCACCAACCCCCGCGACGCCGTGCTCTGGGACAAGGCGGGCGAGCGCATCATGGCCGAAGCCGCGGACCGCGCGGCCCAACTGCCGGGTGCGCAGCCCATCCACCTCTACAAGAACAACACCGACAACAAGGGCGCGTCCTACGGCTGCCACGAGAACTACCTGATGAAGCGGGAAACCCCCTTCTCGGACATCGTGCGCCACCTGACGCCCTTCTTCGTCTCCCGCCAGGTCTTCACCGGCGCCGGCCGCGTCGGCATCGGCCAGGACGGCAACGAACACGGCTTCCAGATCAGCCAGCGCGCCGACTACTTCGAAGTCGAGGTCGGCCTGGAGACCACCCTCAAACGCCCCATCATCAACACCCGCGACGAGCCCCACGCGGACGCCGAGAAGTACCGCAGACTCCACGTCATCATCGGCGACGCGAACCTCTCGGAAATCTCCACCTACCTCAAGCTCGGCACCACCGCCCTGGTGCTGTCGATGATCGAGGACGACTTCATCGCGGTCGACCTGGCCGTCGAACAGCCCGTGCGCACGCTGCACCAGGTCTCCCACGACCCCACGCTGCGCCACCAGGTCGTGCTGCGCAGCGGCCGCACGCTCACGGCCGTACAGCTCCAGATGGAGTACTGCGAGCTGGCCCGCAAATACGTCGAGGAGCGCTTCGGCGGGGACGCGGACGACCAGACCCAGGACGTGCTCACCCGCTGGGAGGACACCCTCAACCGGCTGGAAGCCGACCCCATGAGCCTGTCCGGCGAGCTGGACTGGCTGGCCAAGCGGGAACTGCTGGAGGGCTACCGCCGCCGCGACGCCCTGGACTGGGACGCGGCCCGGCTCGGGCTGGTCGACCTGCAGTACGCCGACGTACGCCCCGAGAAGGGCCTGTACAACCGGCTGGCGGCCCGCGGCCGCCTCAAGCGGCTCCTGACCGAGGACGAGGTCCTCCGGGCCGTGAAGAACCCGCCGGAAGACACCAGGGCGTACTTCCGCGGCCGCTGTCTCGAACAGTACGCGGACGACGTCGCCGCCGCCTCCTGGGACTCGGTCATCTTCGACCTCCCCGGCCGCGACTCCCTGCAGCGGGTCCCCACGCTGGAACCCCTGCGGGGTACCCGCAACCACGTCAAGGAGCTGCTGGACCGCTGCCGCACGGCGGAGGAGCTGGTACGGGTCCTCTCGGGCGGCTGATCCGGGACGGACCGGGCTAACGGTGGCGCGGAGGGGAATCATCCGGGTGGCCTCCGAGCGTTGAGAGAGCACCGGGCCGATGTCGGGCCCAGCTTGTAGGGTCGGATCTTGCAGGGCGACGCAGTCAGGACCATCGGGCGACACCGAGCGGGGTGAGGGAAATGGCGACCAAGGACACCGGCGGTGGTCAGCAGAAGGCCACACGCTCCCAGGAAGAGGTCGAGGAGCAGGCGCAGGACGCCGAAGTCTCCGAGGACCTGAAGGAACGGCAGGAGAAGCTGTCGGAGGACGTGGACTCGGTTCTCGACGAGATCGACGACGTCCTGGAGGAGAACGCCGAGGACTTCGTGCGTTCCTTTGTGCAAAAGGGCGGCGAGTAGCCGTCCCGGGTGTCCGTCCGGGAAGCACCCGGGCGGACGCCCGGCAGCGGCACGGGTAAGGTCCGTGCCCAGCGCAAGTCACCGGCTCGGCCCGTGGGGGGCGGGCCGCCGTACCCCCGGAAGGATTCGCGTGGAAGCCAACATCCGTGGCGCAGGGCGACTGCCGGCCGCCTTCCTCACGCCGGGCTCGTCCTCGTTTATGGACTTCCTGGGCGAGCACGCTCCGGCGGTGCTGCCGGGGAACCGGGAGGTGCCGCCCGTGAAGGGTGCCGTCGAGGCGCCGCACGGCACCACCATCGTGGCCGTGACCTTCCCCGGCGGGGTCGTCCTCGCCGGTGACCGGCGGGCCACGATGGGCAACATGATCGCTCAGCGTGACATCGAGAAGGTCTTCCCCGCGGACGAGTACTCGGCCATCGGCATCGCCGGCACCGCGGGTGTCGCGGTCGAGATGGTGCGGCTCTTCCAGTTGGAGCTGGAGCACTTCGAGAAGGTCGAGGGCGCGCAGCTCTCCCTGGAGGGCAAGGCCAACCGGCTGTCCACGATGATCCGGTCCAACCTGGCCATGGCCATGCAGGGCCTGGCCGTGCTGCCGCTCTTCGCCGGGTGGGACCCGGCGCGGGAGAAGGGCCGCATCTTCTCCTACGACGTGACCGGCGGCCGGACCGAGGAGCGGGGCTTCGCCTCCGTGGGGTCCGGGTCGGTGTTCGCGCGCGGTGCGCTGAAGAAGCTGTTCACCGACGAACTGACGGAGGCGCAGGCCGCCACCGTCGTCGTCCAGGCGCTGTACGACGCGGCGGATGACGACTCCGCCACCGGCGGGCCGGACCTGACCCGCCGTATCTTCCCGATCGTCACGTCCATCACCGACGAGGGCTTCCGCAGGCTGCCCGATGCCGAGGTCTCCGAGATCGCCCGCTCGGTGGTCGACGGCCGGCTGGAGCAGCCCGACGGCCCGCGCGCGTCCGTGCTCTAGCGGGCACGCGGCCCCACGAGATTTCTCCACGAGCAGAGAGGGACGGATAAGCCGGTGTCGACACCGTTCTATGTCTCACCCCAGCAGGCCATGGCGGACCGCGCGGAGTACGCCCGCAAGGGCATCGCGCGCGGGCGCAGCGTGGTCGTGCTGCAGTACAGCGACGGCATCCTGTTCGTCGCCGAGAACCCGTCCCGGGCCCTGCACAAGGTCAGCGAGATCTACGACAGGATCGCCTTCGCCGCCGTCGGCAAGTACAACGAGTTCGAGAACCTCCGCATCGGCGGCGTCCGTTACGCCGATCTGCGCGGGTACACGTACGACCGCGAGGACGTCACCGCCCGCGGCCTCGCCAACGTCTACGCGCAGACTCTCGGCACGATCTTCTCCAGCGGCGCGGAGAAGCCGTACGAGGTGGAGCTGATCGTCGCGGAGGTGGGGGAGACCCCCGCCGACGACCAGATCTTCCGGCTGCCGCACGACGGTTCGATCGTCGATGAGCACGGTTCGGTCGCGGTCGGCGGCAATTCCGATCAGATCAGCAGCTTTCTCGACCAGCGGCACCGCGAGGGCATGACGCTGGCGGAGGGGCTGAAGCTGGCGGCGGAGTCGCTGGCGCGGGACAACAACGGCGGCGAGCGGGAGCTGACGTCCAAGCAGTTGGAGGTCGCGGTCCTCGACCGCAACCGGCCGCAGCAGCGGAAGTTCCGGCGGATCCTCGGCAGCCGGCTCTCCCGGCTGCTGGAGGAGGACGGCGACGGCCCGGCGGGTGCCTCCGGCGCGGAGGATGCCGGGGAACCGGCATCGGACGCGGACGGCGCGGGCACCGCGGACACCTCTGCGGAGGATCCGGGCGGCGGGACCGGCAAGAAGAAGAAGTAGAAGAAGCACCGGTACGGCATCGACCGGGCGGGCCCAGCGACGGGCCCGCCCGTCGTCCTGTCCGGGCCCGCCCCGATGGCCCTACGTGCCCGGGGCCGGGGCCGTCGAAGCGCGTACCGTCAGGCGGGCCGGGACCGTCGTGCCGCCCGCGCTGCGGCCCGCGAGGGCGTCGAGCAGCGCCGTCATGCCGGCCGCGCCGACGGTGTCCGCGGGCAGCCGCACGGTGGTCAGCTCCGGCTCGACGGCGGTGGCCAGCGCCAGATCGTCGAACCCCGTGACCGACACGTCGTAGGGCACCCGCAGCCCGAGGCGCCGCACGGCCTTGAGGGCGCCGGCCGCGAGCAGGTCGTCGTCACAGACCAGCGCCGTGGGCCGGTCCTTCGCCGGAGCCGTGAGCGCCCGCCGGGCAGCCGCCAGCCCGCCGGCGACGGACAACTCGGCGGGTTCGGTGCGCAGCCGGGCCCCGGGTCCGGCGGCGAGCGCGTCGGCCAGCGCACGGCCGCGGGTGGCGAAGGTCCAGGAGTCGATGGCGGCGGCGAGGTGGGTGATCCGCCGATGGCCCAGTTCCAGCAGATGCCGGGCGACCTGCCGCATGCCGTCGGCGACGTCGGCGTTGACGGTGGCGACGGCGCCGGCGTCGGCCGGGTCGCTGTCGAGCATGACGAGCGGGAGGCCGCCGCCGCGCAGCGCCCGTACGGCGTCGGTGGCCATGGAGGAGGCGATGACGCCGTCGACGGCGGTGTGGGCGGCGGCGAAGGGGTCGCGGGCGGGGCCGATGCCTTCGGGGGAGGGGTAGAGCACGACGCCGAAGTCGTGGGCGGCGGCGGCGCGTGCGGCGCCGGTGTGGACGCCGGCGAAGAACTCGTTGGTGAGCGCGGGGACGACGAGGAGCGCGGTGCGGGTGCCGCCGGTGCGCAGGGTGCGGGCGGCGGCGTTGGGGCGGTAGTCCAGCTCGCGGGCGGCGGCGCGGACGGCGTCTGCCTTGGCGGCGGAGACCCGGCCGCGCCACTTGTCGCCGAGGACGAGGGAGACGGCCGCCTGCGAGACGCCCGCGGCGCGGGCGACGTCGCGGCTGGTGACGCCGCTGCCGCGGCCCGCGGCCGGCCGCGGGGCCGCCTCGCCCGCCGCCGGCGGTCCGGTGCGCGCCGCGGCGCGCCTTCCGTCCTCGTGCGCGCCCCGCATCGTGCCTCCTCGTCGCGTTCCTGCGTACGGGGTCGACCCTCGCCCGTGTTACGTATAACCTACGGCGTTATACGTAACACTTCAGCGTCTCGGGAGGGGCCGTGCTGCGGGGATACGCCGAGTTGCTGCGCGTCAGACACGTGGGCAGGCTGCTCACCGGGACGCTCGTCGGGCGGCTGCCCAACGCCACCGCCGCGTTCGCCATCGTCCTGTTCGTCCGGGCCGAAGGCGGCTCGTACACCCTGGGCGGCATCCTCTCCGGCGGCTACGGCCTGGCCACCGCGGTCGGGCAGCCGCTGCTCGGCCGGGCCGTCGACCTGCACGGCCAGCCGCGCGTGCTGATGTCCAGCGCCCTGCTGTCCGCCGCCGGGATGGCCCTGTTCGCCCTCGTGGGCATCGATCCGCTGCCGCTGGCCTGCGTCGCCGTGCTGGTCGCCGGGCTGTTCACGCCGCCGCTGGAGGGAGCCCTGCGGGCGCTGTGGCCCAGCGTGCTCAAGCGCGACGACCGGGTGCACGGGGCGTACGCGCTGGACGCCGTGGCGCAGGAGGTGATGTTCGCCGTCGCGCCGCTGATCGTCACCCTGCTGGTCGCCACCGCCTCCGAGTCCGCCGCGCTGCTCGTCCTCAACGCCCTGGGCGTGCTGGGTGCCCTGGGGGTCGTCCTGTCGCCCCCGGCCCGCCGGTGGCGCTCCGAGCCGCGCGAGGCGCACTGGCTGGGTGCCCTGCGCGCCCCGGGGCTGCTGGTGATCCTGGGCGCCTTCTTCTTCGTCGGCGTCGCCCTCGGCGGTACGGCCGTCGCCTCCGTCGCGTACGCCGACGCCCGCGGCGACGACGCCATCGGCGGCTATCTCCTCTCCGCGCTCGGCGCCGGTGCCCTGGTCGGCGGCATCGTCTACGGCGCCCGGCAGTGGCCGGGCCGGGCCGAGCGGCGCCTGCAGTTGCTGCTGGCGGGCCTTGCGCTCGGCTATCTGCCGCTGATGCTCACGCCGGGCACCGCCGCCATGACGCTGCTCTCCGGCGTCGCGGGCCTCTTCCTCGCCCCCGCGCTCGCCTGTTCGTTCGTCGTCGTCGACCGGCACGCGCCGCGCGGCACCGCCACGGAGGCGTTCTCCTGGCTGGTCACGACCTTCGGATTCGGCGCCGCCGCGGGCACCGCGATCAGCGGTCCCGCGGTCGAGCACGGCGGCGAGACCGGCGGCTTCGCGGTCGTCGGCCTGGGCGGCGCGGCGGCGCTGCTGGTGCTGACCGGCTTCGTGCGGGTTCTGGCGGGCACCCGCCGCCCGGCCCGGCCGGTCGAAAAAGATCGAATCGGCGGAGCTGCACCCGGTTTCGAAACAGAGCGACAGGCGTAATGTTCAGTCATGGACCGCCGCATTTTCGGGCTTGAGAACGAGTACGGCGTCACGTGCACGTTCCGGGGACAGCGCCGCCTGTCCCCGGACGAGGTGGCGCGCTACCTCTTCCGCCGGGTCGTCTCCTGGGGCCGCAGCAGCAACGTCTTCCTGCGCAACGGTGCACGCCTGTACCTGGACGTCGGCTCGCACCCCGAATACGCAACTCCCGAATGTGACAACGTCATCGAGCTGGTCACCCACGACAAGGCGGGCGAGCGCATCCTCGAGGGCCTCCTCGTGGACGCCGAGCGCCGGCTCCACGAGGAGGGCATCGCCGGCGACGTCTACCTCTTCAAGAACAACACCGACTCCGCGGGCAACTCCTACGGCTGCCACGAGAACTATCTGGTGGCCCGGCACGGCGAGTTCTCGCGGCTCGCCGACATCCTCATCCCGTTCCTCGTCACCAGGCAGCTCATCTGCGGCGCCGGCAAGGTGCTGCAGACGCCGCGCGGCGCGGTCTACTGCGTCAGCCAGCGCGCGGAGCACATCTGGGAGGGCGTCAGCTCCGCCACGACGCGCTCCCGGCCCATCATCAACACGCGCGACGAGCCGCACGCCGACGCCGAGCGCTACCGCCGGCTGCACGTCATCGTCGGCGACTCCAACATGTCCGAGACGACCATGCTGCTCAAGGTCGGTGCCACCGACCTCGTCCTGCGCATGATCGAGGCCGGCACGGTGATGCGCGACCTGACCCTGGAGAACCCGATCCGGGCCATCCGCGAGGTCAGCCACGACATGACCGGGCAGCGCAAGGTGCGCCTCGCCAGCGGGCGGGAGGCGTCCGCGCTGGAGGTGCAGCAGGAGTACTACGAGAAGGCCGTGGACTTCTGCGAGCGCCGCGGCATCCGCACCGGCATCGTCGAGCGCGTCCTGGAGCTGTGGGGACGCACCCTGGAGGCGATCCGCTCCCAGGACCTCGCCAAGGTCGGCACGGAGATCGACTGGGTGATGAAGCACCAGCTCATCGAGCGCTACCGGGCGAAGAACAACATCACCCTCTCCCACCCCCGGATCGCGCAGATAGACCTCGCGTACCACGACATCCACCGCCGCCGCGGGCTGTACTACCTGCTGGAGAAGCGGGGCCAGGCCGCCCGGGTCTGCAACGACCTGAAGATCTTCGAGGCCAAGTCGGTCCCGCCGCAGACCACCCGGGCCAGGCTGCGCGGCGACTTCATCCGCCGGGCGCAGGAGCAGCGCCGCGACTTCACGGTGGACTGGGTGCATCTGAAGCTGAACGACCAGGCGCAGCGGACCGTCCTGTGCAAGGACCCGTTCCGCTCCGTGGACGACCGGGTCGAAAAGCTGATCGCCGGAATGTAGGCGGGACGCGCGGTGGGTACGGGACGGATGTGATGACGGGGATCCGGGCGCCAAGGCCGTAGAGTGGCCGAAGCTGCCCGGACCCCCTACACGAGTTGGACCCCATGACACATCGCAGATTGACCCGCATGGGTGCGGCGCTCGTCGTGCCCGCCCTGCTGTTCGCCGCGGCCTGTGGCTCCGAGGACTCCTCCGACTCGGACAACGGGGGCAAGACCGGCGCCGTGACCAAGGTCACGGGGGCCTTCGGCGAGGAGCCGAAGTTCGACGTCCCGGACGACGCGAAGGCGTCCGGCGAGACCGTCGTCAAGGTCCTCAGTGAAGGCGACGGCGCCAAGGTCGGCAAGGGCGACCAGGTCCGGCTGGACTTCGCCGGCAAGACCATGAAGGACGACCAGGACCTGGGCAGCACCTGGGCGCAGCCCGCCGCGGGGGGCGGCGGCCAGCAGGCCGGCGGCGCCGTGCACCAGCAGCTCATGGGCAAGGTCGGCGAGCCGAACCAGTCGCTGCCGCCGGACGTGCTCGACTCCGTCGAGGGCCACACCGTGGGCAGCCGCCTGCTGGTCGAGGGCACCGCGGGCGCGCTCGTCGGCGAGAACCTGAACCCGGAGTCGGGTATCAAGAAGAGCGACGGTCTGGTCTGGGTCATCGACGTCGCCGGTGCCGGGAAGGTCGACGCCAAGGCCGAGCTGAAGGGCGAGTCCGCCGAGCCCCGCGAGGGCATGCCGGAGATCGAGGTGCCCGCGGGCAAGGCCGCGAAGATCACCGTCCCGGACGGCGTGGACGCCCCGAAGGACCTGCAGGAGCAGGTCCTCATCAAGGGCAAGGGCCCCGAGGTCGAGGCCGGCCAGGGGCTCGTCGCCCAGTACACCGGCTACGCCTGGGAGGACGGCAAGAAGTTCGACGCCTCCTGGGACAACGCCGGCGCGGCCACCTTCCAGATCGGCACCGGCTCGGTCGTCCAGGGCTGGGACAAGGCGCTCGTCGGCAAGAAGGTCGGCGACCGGGTGCTCGTGGTCATCCCGCCGGACCTGGGCTACGGCAAGTCCAAGGGCCACGAGCTGGAGAAGAAGACGCTCGTCTTCGTCGTCGACATCCTCGGCACGGTCTGACCTGCGGCCCGCGCGGCGGGATCGAGTCCGGGGGGCGCCGGGTCATGCGACTCGGGTGCGGAGCGCCGGTTCCGGTGCCGTCGGGCGCGCGCCCCCGGCCGGGACATGGCGACGGCCACCGGGATCCCGGATCCGGACGGTCCGGCGCGCCGCGCCTTCCGGGGAGGCGGCGGCACCGCCGCCCCGGGGTGTCTGCAAGACTTGCCGCCCAGTCATCGTCCACTCATGCGCAAGGAGTGTTCTTCCGTGAGCATCGACAAGCCCGAGGTCGACTTCCCCGAGGGCCCGCCGCCGGCCGACCTGGAGGTCCAGGACCTGTGGGAGGGCGATGGACCCGTTGCGAAGGCCGGTGACACCGTCTCCGTCCACTACGTCGGGGTCGCCTTCTCCAGCGGCGAGGAGTTCGACGCCAGCTGGAACCGCGGCAAGCCGCTGCAGTTCCAGCTCGGTGCCGGCCAGGTCATCCCCGGCTGGGACCAGGGCGTGGCCGGTATGAAGGTCGGCGGCCGGCGCCGGCTGACCATCCCGCCCCACCTGGCCTACGGCGAGGCCGGCGCCGGCGGCGGCCGGATCAAGCCGGGCGAGACGCTGATCTTCGTCTGCGACCTGGTCGCGGTCTGACGGCACCGTTCGCACGCAGCAGAGCGCAAGGCCCTCGTCGTACGGCGAGGGCCTTCGCTTTGGCCGCCGGGCCCAGGCGGAGTACGGTCGTCATCTGCGAACACCGGCGACACGTGCGGTGAGACGGACGCCGGGGCAGCGCGCGCTGCCCCGGACGCGCAATAAGGAGACCCCCTCGATGGCGATCGCCAAGGCGGAGCGGCTGATGTGCCTGGCGCTGTGCCTGCTGGGCACCGGGCGCCCGCTCAGCAAGCGTGAGCTGCGCACGTCCATCGAGGCGTACGTGGAAGCCTTCGGACCCGGCCGCGGGACCGCGTTCGGCTCCGACACCTCCGGCGAGGACGCCTTCAACCGGATGTTCGAGCGCGACAAGGACGACCTGCGCGAGCTGGGCATGGTGATCGACACCGTCGAGGGCCTGGACGGCGAGCCGGGCTATCTGGCCCGCCGGGACAACAACCGGCTGCCGCCCGTCACGCTGGACGCCGAAGAGGCCGCCGCCCTCGGAGTGGCCGCGAAAGTCTGGCAGCAGGCCCGGCTCGCGGGCGCGGCCAGTGGTGCGCTGCAGAAGCTGCGCGCCGCCGGGATGCCGCTCGCCGGGGCCGCCGACGATCCCGAGGCGGGCGCGGTCGAGCAGGTCAGCGCCCTGGAGCCGCGGATTCCGGTGCGGGAGGCGGCGTTCGAGCCGCTGATGCTCGCCTGCCGCGACCGCCGGCCCGTCGTCTTTCCGTACCGCAAGGCCAATGCGGCCCGTCCGGAGGAGCGGCACGTCGAGCCGTGGCAATTGGAGTGCTGGCGGGGCCACTGGTATCTCGTCGGCCACGACCGCGGCCGCGACGCCGAACGCGTCTTCCGGCTCTCGCGCATCACCGGCCGGGTCCGCAACCGGGGCCGCGGCTTCACCGCCGAGGTGCCGGACCGGGTGACCGTACGCGAGACCGTCGAGCGCTGGGCCGGCGAGAGCGCCGACCGCTCGGCCCTGATCCGGCTGCGCGCCGGCGCCGGCTATCCGCTGCGCGCCCGCGCGTACGGCATCCGCGAGGCCGTGCGGCCCGGCTGGGACGAGCTGGAGATCCCGTACGGGCACGGACTGGACGCCTGGCTGGTGGAGTTCGGTCCCGACGTGGTGGTCCTGGAGCCCGCCGAGCTGCGGGCCGACGTCATCGACCGGCTGCGTGCCGTGGCCAAGGGCTGAGGGGGAGCGGGGGAGCAGTGGCCAGTGCCATCGACCAGACCCGGCGGATGCTGTCGCTGGTGACGTATCTGCGGGAGCGCAACGGGGCGTACCTGTCGGACGTCGCCCGCGCCTTCGGCGTCACCGAGGACGAGCTGATCTCCGACCTGGACGTGCTGCCCATGTGCGGGACGAGCTTCCGCGGCGGCGACCTGCTGGACATCGACACCGACGGCGAGCGCATCTGGTTCCACAATCCCGAGTCCACCGGCACCGGCGAGCCGCTGCGACTGGCCGCGGACGAGGCCACCGCCCTGCTGGTGGCGGCCCGGGCCGTGGCCACTTTGCCGGGGCTGCGGGCCGGTGACCGGCAGGCGCTGCTGCGGGCCACCGCCAAGCTGGAGGCCGCGGCCGGCGAGTCGGCGGCGGCCAGCTCCAGCCTCTCGGTGACGTTCGAGTCCGAGGGCGGGGTCTTCGCCGAGGTGGACCGGGCGATCTCCGAGCGGCGCCGGCTGTGGCTGCGGTACTACTCGCCGTCCCGCGACGAGCTGACCGAGCGGGAGATCGACCCCATCCGGCTCGTCTCCGTCGGGCACACCTACGTGGAGGCGTGGTGCCGGCTGTCGGAGGCGCGGCGTACGTTCCGGCTGGACCGGGTCGCCGAGATCCGGATCCTCGACGCCCCCGCCGACCCGCCGCCCGTCGAGCTGCGCGACCTGTCCGAGGGCATCGTCCAGCCGTCCGCGGAGGACCCCGAGGTCGTCATCGAGGTGAGCCCCGGCGGCCGTTGGGTCGCCGAGTACTACCCGCACGACAGCGCGGAGGAGCTGCCCGACGGGGGGCTGCGGATCTCGCTGCGCGCCCCGGACCCGGCGTCGCTGCGCCGGCTGGCGCTGCGGCTGGGGCGGGACGGGCGGATCGTCGCGCCGGGCGATCTGGCGGACAGCGCGCGCGACGCGGCGGTCAAGGCGCTTGCCGCGTACGACGTTTAGCAAAAAACTTCGCCATTCCGGCATAGGGGGCATACCGCGCGAATCGGTGAAGAACCTCACCGGATGCCGGTGTCGTCCGGGACCGCCGCGGCGGCTAGGCTTCGCCCATGCTGTGGCCCATGACCGCCGTCGCGCTCGGCTTCCTCGGGCTCGTCGCCCTCGCCGTTCCCGCCCTTCGCGTCGGCCTCGAAGTGCGCCGGCTCGCCCGCCGACTGGACGACGCGGCGCAGCAGATCAGCCGCGCGACGCGGGATCTGGAACGCTCGGCGGCGGACGTCGCCCGGCGGGCGGGCTCGACACGTGACCTCCCCGGATCGGATTTCGGGAGGTAGGCTGCAGATCGCGGCTCCGATGCGAGGCGGGGGCCACGATTGGTGTACGCCGGGGGATTGCCCGGAGTTCACCCCCGCGGGTTACGATCGATCACGCCCAAACCCACGCAGCCTCGGTGAGAAGGTAGACGCATATGTTCGGACGGCTCGGCCCTACCGAGATCATCCTGATCCTCCTCGTCGTCATCCTGCTGTTCGGCGCGAAGAAGCTTCCGGACATGGCCCGTTCGCTGGGCAAGTCGGCCCGCATCCTCAAGAGCGAGGCCAAGGCCATGAAGAGCGAGGGCAAGACCGACGAGGCCGCTCCCGCGGACCCGCCGCAGCCCGCGCCCAAGACCATCCAGGCCGCCCCCGGCGACGTGACCAGCTCCCGCCCGGTCAGCGAGCCGCAGGTGAACGACCAGCAGCCGCAGGCGCAGCAGCAGTCGCAGTCGCAGCGCTGACGAATCCGCAGGGGCACTCCCGCGGCCGGAGACGGCCTCGCGGCACGAGATGAGGACGTGGGTTGCTAAGCGTTGCCCGCCGTAAGGAGCGCAAGGAGCGCGAGGACAGGGACCCCGAGGGGCGCATGCCGCTCGCGGAGCACTTGAGGGAGCTTCGCGACCGGCTCGTCAAAGCCGTCGGGGCCATCCTCGTCGTCTGCATCGTCGCGCTCTTCTTCTATCAGGACATCGTCGACTTCCTGATGGACCCGGTGCTCGAATCCGTCGGCTGCCCGGACGACCTGAAGGCGTCGGACATCGGGAAGAAGGAGGACTGCGCCTCCTTCACGGTCAACGGCCTCATCTCTCCGTTCACCATCATGCTGAAGGTCTCCTTCATGACCGGCATGGTGCTCTCGACGCCGATCTGGCTGTACCAGCTGTGGGCCTTCCTCGCCCCCGGGCTGCACCAGAACGAGAAGAAGTACTCGCTCGGGTTCGTCGCCGCGGGCGTGCCGCTCTTCCTCGGCGGCGCCTACTTCGCGTACAAGATCCTGCCGACCACGGCCGAGGTGCTGCTGGAGTTCACCCCGGAGAACGCCACCAACCTGCTGCCGCTGCCGGAGTTCATCGACCTGCTGACCCGCATGGTCGTGGTCTTCGGGCTCGCCTTCGAGCTGCCGCTCGTGCTGGTGATGCTCAACATGGGCGGGGCGGTCACCGGGCGCCGCATGCTCGGCTGGTGGCGGGCCATGATCTTCGGCATCGTCGCCTTCGGCGCCGTCGCCACCCCCAGCACCGACCCGATCGGCATGTTCGCCCTGGCCGGCCCGGTGATCGTGCTGTACTTCCTGGCGACCGGGTTCTCCCTGCTCAACGACCGCCGCCGGGCCCGTATCGCGGCCCGTGGCCCGGCGGACGACGAGGCGTCCGACCTCGACCTCACCCCCGAGGACGTGGGCGACGTGGAGTCCGTCAGCGCCTCGGCGTCGCTGCCGGAGCAGTCCACCGGCGAGGCCGACAGCTCCGGCGGTGCCGGGAGCGGGGACAGCACGCCCCGCAGAAATGGTTACGACGACGCCACCTGACCGCTAGGGTCACGCGGGTGACCAGCGATATCACCGTGTTCGTCAACCCCACCGCGGGCCGCGGCCGGGGCGCCGCCGCCGCTCCCGTCGTCAGCGAGGCGCTGCGGGACGCCGGCTACGAGGTGACCACCGTCCAGGGCCGCGACGCCGCCTCCGCGCTCACCGGCGCCCGCGAGGCCGTCGCCGCGGGCACCGGGGCGCTCATATCGGTCGGCGGCGACGGCATGGCCGCCCTCGCCCTGCAGGCCGTGGCCGGCACCGAGGTGCCCGTGGGCGTCGTGGCCGTGGGCACCGGCAACGACTTCGCCCGCGCCACCGGGCTGCCCGTGCGCGACCCGGCCGCCGCGGCGGAGGTCGTCGTCGGCGCGCTGGAGTCCGGCAGCACCCGGGCGATCGACCTGGGCAAGGCGGGGGACACGTACTTCGGCACCGTGCTGGCCTCCGGCTTCGACTCCCGCGTCAACGACCGCGGCAACCGGATGAGCTGGCCGCCCGGCCGGTTCAAGTACGACGTGGCGATGGTCGCCGAGCTGGCGTCCTTCCGCCCGATCCCGTACAAGATGCGGCTCGACGACGGTCCCGAGACCGAGATCGAGGCGACGCTGGTCGCCGTCGGCAACGGCCCGTCGTACGGCGGCGGCATGCGGATCTGCCACGAGGCGCGGATGGACGACGGGCTCTTCGACATCACCGTCGTCGGCCGGTGCAGCCGGCGCACGCTGCTGCGGGTCTTCCCGCGGGTCTACAAGGGCACCCACCTGACCCATCCGGCGGTCACCGTGCACCGGGCCGCGCGGGTGTCACTGAGTGCCGCGGACGTCACCGGGTACGCGGACGGGGAGCCGCTGGGGCCGCTTCCGCTGACGGCGGAGTGCGTGCCGGGGGCGGCCCGGGTACTGGCGTGCTGAGCCGTCCCACCGGCGCGGACGCGCTCCCGGGCACGGCCGCCGCCGTCCGGCTGACCTGGGGCGGTCCGTAAAGATCGGGTGCGCTGTCGGTGGTGCCCGGTAGGCTCGTACTCACGATGACCGACGAGCACATCCCTCCCGCCGAGGCGTACGCGGCACACCGCCGCCGGGCCGCCGAGGAAGCCACCGCACTCGGCTCCTTCCGCGGGCTGTACGAGTTCGCGCTCGACCCCTTCCAGCTCGACGCCTGCCGGGCCCTGGAGGACGGCCGCGGTGTCCTGGTCGCGGCGCCGACCGGCTCCGGCAAGACGGTCGTCGGCGAGTTCGCCGTGCACCTCGCGCTGGAGCAGGGCCGCAAGTGCTTCTACACCACGCCGATCAAGGCGCTGTCGAACCAGAAGTACGGCGACCTCGTCCGGCGCTACGGCCCGGCCAACGTCGGCCTGCTGACCGGCGACAACACCATCAACTCCGACGCCCCGGTGATCGTCATGACCACCGAGGTCCTGCGGAACATGCTGTATGCGGGCTCCCAGACCCTCCTGGGCCTGGGCTACGTGGTCATGGACGAGGTGCACTACCTGTCCGACCGCTTCCGCGGTGCGGTCTGGGAAGAGGTGATCATCCACCTTCCGGAGTCCGTCACCCTGGTCTCCCTGTCGGCGACGGTCTCCAACGCCGAGGAGTTCGGCTCCTGGCTCGACACCGTGCGCGGCGACACCGCCGTCATCGTCTCCGAGCACCGCCCCGTGCCGCTGTGGCAGCACGTGATGGCCGGACGCCGGATGTACGACCTGTTCGAGGAGCGCACCGCCGCCGGCGGCCGGCAGGAGCCCGCGAAGGCGGTCAATCCCGACCTGCTCCGGCTGGCCCGGCAGGAGTACTCCCGCCCGTCGGGCCCGCGCGACCGCCGCCGCGCCCGGGGCCGCGAGGCCGACCGCGAGCGCGAGCGCCGCTCCCGCACCCGGGTCTGGACGCCCAGCCGCGTCGAGGTCATCGAGCGGCTGGACGCCGAGGCGCTGCTGCCGGCGATCACCTTCATCTTCAGCCGCGCCGGCTGCGAGGGCGCCGTACAGCAGTGCCTCCACGCGGGCCTCAGGCTCAACGACGAGGAAGAGCGCGCCGCGGTCCGCGAGATCGCCGAGTCGCGCACGGTGGCGATCCCCCGCGAGGACCTGCACGTGCTGGGCTACTTCGACTGGCTGGAGGCCCTGGAGCGGGGCATCGCCGCGCACCACGCGGGGATGCTGCCGACGTTCAAGGAGGTCGTCGAGGAGCTGTTCGCCAAGGGCCTGGTCAAGGCGGTGTTCGCGACCGAGACGCTGGCCCTGGGCATCAACATGCCGGCTCGCTCCGTGGTGCTGGAGAAGCTGGTGAAGTGGAACGGCGAGACCCACGCCGACGTCACGCCGGGCGAGTTCACGCAGTTGACCGGCCGCGCGGGGCGCCGCGGCATCGACGTCGAGGGCCACGCGGTGGTGCTCTGGCAGCGCGGCATGAGCCCGGAGTACGTCGCGGGCCTGGCCGGCACCCGTACGTACCCGCTGCGCTCCTCCTTCCGCCCCTCGTACAACATGGCGGTCAACCTCGTCGCCCAGTTCGGCCGGCACCGCACGCGCGAGCTGCTGGAGATGTCCTTCGCGCAGTTCCAGGCGGACAAGTCGGTCGTCGGCATCTCCCGCCAGGTGCAGAAGAACGAGGAGGGCCTGTCCGGCTACCGCGAGGCGATGACCTGCCACCTCGGCGACTTCGAGGAGTACGCGCGGCTGCGCCGCGACCTGAAGGACCGCGAGACGGAGCTGGCCCGCGAGGGCGCCGTGCAGCGCCGCGCCGCGGCCGCGGGCTCGCTGGAGAAGCTGCGCCCCGGCGACGTGATCCACGTGCCCACCGGCAAGTTCGCCGGACTCGCCCTCGTCCTGGACCCCGGCACGCCCGCCGGCCGGACCAACGGCCACCGCGGCCTGGAGCACCACGACGGCCCCCGCCCGCTGGTGCTCACCGCCGCCCGGCAGGTCAAGCGGCTGGCGGCGATGGACTTCCCGGTGCCGGTGGAGCCGCTGGAGCGGATGCGCATCCCCAAGTCGTTCAACCCCAGGAGCCCGCAGTCCCGCCGCGATCTGGCCTCTGCCCTGCGCACCAAGGCCGGGCACCTGGAGCCGCGGCGGCATCGCAAGGAGCGCGCCCCCGCCGCCGACGACGCCGAGATCGCCCGGCTGCGCAAGGCGATCCGCGCCCACCCCTGCCACGGCTGCGACGCGCGCGAGGACCACGCCCGCTGGGCCGAGCGGTACCACCGGCTGCTGCGCGACACCCACCAGCTGGAGCGCCGCATCGAGGGCCGGACGAACACCATCGCCCGCACCTTCGACCGGGTCTACGCACTGCTCACCGAGCTGGGCTACATCGCCGAGCAGCGCGGCGGCGAGCAGGTCACCGCGGACGGCCGCCGCCTGGCCCGGCTCTACGGCGAGCTGGACCTGCTGGCCTCCGAGTGCCTGCGCGAGGGCGTCTGGGAGGGCCTGGGCCCCGCCGAGCTGGCCGCCTGCGCCTCAGCGCTGGTCTACGAGGCCCGGCAGTCCGACGACGCGATCCCGCCGAAGCTCCCCGGCGGCGGCGCCAAGCGGGCCCTGGGCGAGATGGTGCGCATCTGGGGCCGGCTCGACGCCCTGGAGGAGGACCACCGCATCAGCCAGACCGAGGGCGTCGGCCAGCGCGAGCCGGACCTCGGCTTCGCCTGGGCCGCGTACCAGTGGGCGTCCGGGCGCAGCCTGGACGAGGTGCTGCGGGAGGCGGACATGCCGCCGGGCGACTTCGTGCGCTGGTGCAAGCAGCTGATCGACGTGCTGGGGCAGCTGTCCGGCGCGGCCGACCCGGAGAGCACGGTCGCGGGCAGCGCCCGCAAGGCGGTCGACAAGCTGCTGCGCGGCGTCGTGGCGTACACCTCGGTGGGCTGAGGCCGCCCCGGGACGCGGGCCGAGGCCGCCCCCGCGCGGGCACTACCCTTCCCGGGTGATCACCTACGACGATCTGACGCCCCCGGAGCGGGAGTTGTGGGCCGCGTTCCCCGAAGGCCGCCCGGTGGACCTGCGCGTCGGCGACGCGGCCCGGGACGACCCCGCCGGCGGTGCGGGCTGGGGCCCGGAGCGTACGGTACGGGCCGCGGTCCTCGCCGCGCTGCTGCTGGGCGCCCACCCGCCGCAGCCCGGCGCCATAGCCGCGCTGCGGCTGGCCGGGGCGCGGATCACCGGAGGGCTGGACCTGACCGGGGCGGAGACCGCCCACCGGCTGCGGCTGGAGCACTGCTTCCTGCACGAGGAGGTCGTCCTCACCTCGGCGACCACCGCGAGCGTGCACCTCGACGACAGCGTGCTGCCGAGCGTCGACGCCCGGCTCGCCCGCATCGAGGGCGTGCTGTCGGTGCGGCGCAGCCGCGTCGCCGGCGTCCTGCTCGCCACCAACGCCCGGATCAGCGGCGAACTCCTCCTGCATGGCGCCCGGTTGACCGGCGAGAACGGCTGGTCGGTCTTCGCCGGCGGGCTGGAGGTCGACGGGGCGGTCTTCTGCACCCACGGCTTCACCGGCGGCGGCGGGATACGGCTCATCGGCGCCCGCCTGTCCGGCGGGCTCTTCCTCGACGGCGCGCGGATCGGCGCGGCGGACGGCCTCGCGCTCGTCCTCGACCACGCCGAGATCACCACCGTCCGGCTCACCGACGGCTTCGCCGCCGCGGGCCGCCTGGAGCTACGCGGCACGCACATAGCCGACCTGCTCACCTTCGACGCCGCGCGGCTCGGCGACTGCACCGGCGTGGACTGCGCCCGGATGCAGGCCGCCGACTTCCGCTTCACGCCCGCCGTCCGGCCCGCCGGGCCGGTCTCGCTCGACGGCACGCAGGTGGCCACGCTCCACGACGACCTGCGCGGCTGGCCCGCGACCGTCCTCCTCGACGGCTTCACGTACGGCTCCATCCAGTCGGCGGACGCGGCCGGGAAGGACTCCGTACCCCGCAGGCTCGACTGGATCCGCCGCGGCGCGGGCTACGCCCCGCAGCCGTACGAGCAGCTCGCGGCCTGGTACCGGCAGATCGGCCACGTCGACGACGCCCGGCGCGTCCTCCTGGCCAAACAGCGCGCCCGCCGCCGAACCCTGCGCCCCGCCGGCCGCGTCTGGAGCCTGCTGCTCGACGGGACCGTCGGCTTCGGCTACCGCCCCTGGCTCGCCGGGCTGTGGCTGGCCGCGCTCACGCTGCTCGGCAGCCTGGTCTTCGCGGCGGGCGACGACCGGCCGGTGCGCGAGGGCGAGGGGCCGGACTTCCACCCCGTCGTCTACGCCCTCGACCTGCTGATCCCCGTCGGCGGCCTCGGCCAGCGCGACTTCTGGTACATGGCGGGCGGGGCGGCGCAGATCCTCTCCTACGTCCTCGTCGCCACCGGCTGGCTGCTGACCACGGCGCTGGTGGCCGGGATGACGCGGACCCTGGAGCGGACGTAGCGGCCCAGCCCGCCGCGCCGGTCCGTGACCGGGTGACACCGCTGCCCCGAACGTACGAGGAGCGCGAGGTGGTGCGCCGCCCGACCTCCGCGGGCGGTAGCGGCGGTCACGGCGGGGGCTGCGGCCATCGCCAGGGAGTCCACCGCTAAGGACCAGGACCGCCGCCGCTGGGCTGGCCCCGGCTCCCTATTCGCGATACATCTCATCTTGACGGGCTCGCGATACTCACGATATGTTCGGCCACGAGTATACGGTGTCGGGTATAAGGGGAGGGGTCGTGCCCGCGAAGCGGCGGAAGTTGAGCAACCCGCTGGCCCTGGCCGTGCTGGCCTTCCTCGCCGAGCGGTCGATGCACCCGTACGAGATCGCCCAACTGCTACGGCAGCGCGGCAAGGAAGAGAGCATCAAGATCAACTTCGGCTCTCTCTACACCGTCGTGCAGAACCTGGAGAAGCACGGCTTCGTCACCGCCGCCGGTGTGCAGAAGCAGGGGAACCGGCCGGAACGCACCGTCTACGCCCTCACCGACGCCGGCCGCACGGAGATGCACGACTGGCTCACCGAGATCGTCGCCGCCCCCCGCCGGGAGTACACGCACTTCGAGGCCGCCCTCTCCCTGATCGGCGTGCTGCCCCCGGACGAGGCGGTCGAGGCGCTGCAGACCCGGCTCGCGCGGCAGGAGATCCTGGCGGCGGGGCTGCGCGGTGCGCTGGTGAAGCTGTACGAGACGCTGCCGCGCGTCTTCGTCATCGAGACCGAGTACCAGGCGCACATGCTGGAGGCCGAGGCCGCGTGGCTGCGCGGCCTGCTGGCGGAGCTGGCGGACGGCTCTCTCAGCGGCGTCGCGGAGTGGCGCGCCTGGCACGAGACCGGCGAGATGCCGGCCGAATGGCAGGACCCGGAGGAGGAGTTGCCCGGCGGCGCGGGTGGGAAGCCCGGCGCCGCGCAGGAGACGTACGACGCGAGGAAGGGCCCCTAGCGGCCCGGAGAAGTGCGTCCCGGCGGGCTGCGCCAACAGCCCGCCGGGACGGACCCCGAACATCCGGACCTGCGCGAGAGCAGGCGCCAGGCGTCGAGGTGCGGCACACCCCAGGATAGCCAGGCTCCGCTTTCGCCGATCGTCCGGCAGCACCCACGCACACCGTGCGAGAGCGGAGTTCGCCATGCCCACAAGAGGGACGCTCGCCGTCGAGGCGCGCGAGCTGACCAAGAGCTATCCCCACGGCGTCACGGCCCTGGACGGCATGTCCCTGGCCGTCGCGGCCGGTACGGTCTTCGGGCTGCTCGGCCCGAACGGCGCCGGCAAGTCCACCACCGTCAAGATCCTCACCACCCTGGCCAGGCCCGACGGCGGCACCGCCGCCGTCGCGGGACACGACGTGCTGCGCCGCCCTGGCCGGGTCCGGCGCGCGATCGGTGTCGTGGCGCAGAAGTCGGGCGCCGACCCGATGGCCACCGGACGCGAGAACCTGCTGCTGCAGGGCCGGTTGTACGGGCTGCGCGGCGCCCCGCTCGGCCGCCGCGCCGACGAACTGCTGGCGCGCTTCGACCTGGCCGATGCCGCCGGCCGCCTCGTGCGCGGCTACTCCGGCGGCATGCAGCGGCGCCTCGACGTGGCGCTGGGCCTGGTGCACCGGCCCGAGGTGCTGTTCCTGGACGAGCCGACGACGGGCCTGGACCCCGAGGCCCGTACCGCCCTGTGGGAGGAGATCGCCCGGCTCGCCGGCGGCGAGGGGCTGACCATCGTGCTGACCACGCACTACCTGGAGGAGGCTGACAAGCTCGCCGAGCGCGTCGCCATCGTCGACCGCGGGCGGGTGGTCGCCGAGGGCACACCGGACGGGCTGAAGGGCGAACTGCGCGGCGATGCCGTGCACGTCGAACTCGCCCGCGCGCCGGGGGAGGTGGAGGCGGGCCTGCTGCGGGCGGCGCTCACCGAGTTCGCGCGCGTACGCGAGGTGGTGCTCGACGGGCGCCGGCTGAGCGCCCGGGCGGCGGACGGCGCCGCCGCCGTGCCACTGGTGCTGAGTGCGCTGGAGCGCCAGGGCGCGGAGGCGGCCGCGGTCACCGTCGCCCGGCCTTCGCTGGACGACGTGTACCTGCGGTACGCGGGACGCCGGTTCGCCGACGCGGACAGCGCGGGCGCGCCCGGCGCCGCGCCGGCCCCGGCCGCCGCGACCGCCGCGGGAGGTGCGCGATGAGCACCCTGGCCGCCCACACCTGGTACATGACGCAGCGTCAACTGACCGCGTTCCTGCGGCAGCCGGCGTATCTGCTGATCACCCTCGTCCAGCCGGTCATCTGGCTCTTCCTCTTCGGCAACCTGTTCCGCGAGATCACCGAACTGCCGGGCTTCGGCACCGGCTCGTACCTGGACTACCTGATCCCCGGCGTGGTGGTGATGACCGCGCTCGGCTCCAGCATGTGGGCCGGCATGGGCACGCTGGAGGAGATCGAGCGCGGCACCCTCAACCGGTTCCTGACCACCCCGGTCAGCCGCGGGGCGCTGATGAACGCCAACGTCGTCAACAACGGCCTCAGCGTGCTCGTGCAGTCGGTCGTGATCGTCCTGCTCGGGCTGATCGCCGGCGCCGACTACGCGGGCGGGATCGCCGGGCTGCTCGTGCTGGTGGCCGCCGCGATCCTGCTGGGCACGGTGTTCGGGGCGATGTCCAACGCGATCGGCATGGTGGTGCGGCAGCGTGAGTCGATCATCGGCATCAACACGTTCCTGCTGCTGCCGCTGACCTTCCTGTCCTCGGCGTTCATGGCGCCGGCGCTGATGCCCTCGTGGATGCGGCACATCGCCGACGCCAACCCTGTCGACTGGGCGGTGGTGGCCGGCCGGGGCGCGCTGTCGGCGGACCCCGACTGGGGCGAGGTGCTGGTGCGGTGCGGCGCGCTGCTGGCGGTGGCGGTGGCGGCGGTGTGGCTGTCGACCCGTACGTTCCGCACGTACCAGCGATCGGTCTGAGGCGTCCGCCCGCGGGCCTCAGGGTGCGGAGCCGGCGGCCGGCTCCGCACCCTCCTGTTCGCGCTCGACGGCCTCGTTCCACTGCTTCTTCGAGGACTGCCAGCCGTCCTCGTCGTGACCGAGCCGCCAGTAACCGGAGATCGACAACTGCTCGCGCCGCAACCCCCGTTCCAGCCGCAGATGCCGGCGCAGTTCCTTGACCATCCCCGCCTCGCCGTGCACGAAGGCCTGCGCCGGGCCCGGCGGGAACTCCAGCGCCTTCACCGCCTCGACCAGGGCCCGGCCCACCGGCCGGCCGTCGCGGTACAGCCAGGTGACGGCCCCCTCGGGGGCCGCCAGCGGCTGCCGTTCTGCCGCGTCCGCGACCTCGATCAGCACGTGCGCGACGGCACCGTCGGGCACGCGCTCCAGCGAGGCGGCGATGGCCGGCAGCGCGCTCTCGTCGCCCGCCAGCAGATGCCAGGCGGCGGCCGGGCCGGGCGCGTACGCGCCGCCGGGGCCGAGGAAGCGCACCACCTCGCCCGGCCGCGCGCGCAGCGCCCAGGGGCCGGCCACGCCGGCCGCGCCGTGCACGACGAAGTCCAGCGTCAGCTCGCGGGCCTTGGCGTCCCAGGTGCGCACGGTGTACGTGCGCATCAGGGGCCAGTGATCGCGCGGCAGGTCGCGGCGGATGGCGTCCAGGTCGTACGGCTCGGGGTACGCCGCGCCCGGCGCGGGGAAGAGGAGCTTGACGTAGTGGTCGGTCCACTCGCCCGCCGTGAAGCCGGGCAACTCCTCGCCGCCCAGGACCACGCGCACCATGTGCGGGGTGAGTTGCTCGGTGCGCACCACGCGGGCGGTGTGGACCTGGCGCTTCCGGCCGGCGGGGCGGTCTGCCACGTGAACCTCCGGGACGAGAGGAAGTTAGGGTTACCTAACCTAACACCCCGGCCGTCGGTCCGTGGCCGGAAACCCCGGCGCCCGGCCCGCCCTGCGGCGCCGGCGTCAGCCGCGCAGCGTCGTCAGCAGCCGCTCCAGCGAGCCCCCGAGCCCCCACTGCTTCGCCAGCGCCGCCAGCCGCTCCGGGTCCCGCGGCGTCCGCGGCAGCTCCGGGTCGTACGCCGGCAGCGGCACGTCGGCCGCGACCCGCACCACCTTCGGCGCCACTTCGACGTACGGCCGCGCCTCGGTCAGCCGGCGCCGCTGCGCCGGGGTGAGCCGCGAGGCGGGGTCGTCGACGGCGGCCATGATGCCGGCGAGGTCGCCGTACGCGTCGAGGAGCTTGGCCGCGGTCTTCTCGCCGATGCCGGGCACGCCCGGCAGGCCGTCGCTGGGATCGCCGCGCAGCAGGGCGAGGTCGGCGTAGCCGGAGCCGTCGACTCCGTACTTCTCGCGCAGCGCCGCGCCGTCCATGACGGTGGCGTTGCCGACGCCCTTGACGGGGTATACCACCCGTACCCCCCGGGCGTCGTCGATGAGTTGGAAGAGATCGCGGTCGCCGGTGACGACGTCCACGGGCCCGGCCGCCTGTGCGGTCAGGGTGCCGATCACGTCGTCCGCCTCGTACGGGGCCACCCCCACCCGCGCGATGCCGAGTGCGTCCAGCACCTCCTCGATGACCGGCACCTGCGGCGTCAGGGTGTCCGGAACCACCTCCTCGTCCGCCTCCTCGCCGGGGTGCTCCTCGGCGACGCGGTGCGCCTTGTACGAGGGGATGAGATCCACTCGCCACTGCGGCCGCCAGTCGGCGTCCATGCAGGCCACGAGGTCGTCGGGGCGGTGGTCCGCGACGAGCCGGGAGATGAAGTCGAGCAGCCCCCGCACGGCGTTCACGGGGGTCCCGTCGGGGGCCGTGACCGATTCCGGTACGCCGAAGTACGCGCGGAAGTAGAGGCTGGCCGAGTCGAGCAGCATCAGGCGTCGGGTCATGCCCTGATGATGCCGTATGCACCGCGACCAAACGCGATCGGGATGTGAACTGGGTCACGCAATGGTTTGGACATCGGGATCCTGGGCAGCGGCGGAAGTGGAGTGAACCGATGGTCTATACACGAACAATTCGGAAGCATCCGGGCAGAACCCGCATCACTCCACGACCTGCCGACGGGGGAGGCAGGTCGATTTTTCCGTTCGAAGCGTGAGGTGTATGTGAGCAGGCTCCAGGCGGAGCACCTGTACAAGGTGTTCGGCAAACGGCCAGAAGACGCGGTCGCCAGGCTGGAAGCTGGCGAGGACCGTGAAAAACTTCGCAAGAAGGGTACGACAGCGGCGGTGGTGGACGCCTCCTTCACCGTGGAGTCGGGCGAGATATTCGTGGTCATGGGCCTCTCCGGGTCCGGCAAGTCCACGTTGCTGCGCATGCTCAACGGGCTGCTCGACGCCACGTCCGGCCGGGTGCTCTTCGACGGCCAGGACCTGACGTCGCTGACCGACCGCGAGCTGCGCGCGGTGCGCTCCACGAAGATCAGCATGGTCTTCCAGCACTTCGCGCTCTTCCCGCACCGCAGCGTTCTGGAGAACGCCGCCTACGGTCTCGAGGTGCAGGGCATACCCCGGGAGGAGCGCGAGCAGCGCGCCACCGAGGCCCTGGAGCTGACCGGTCTGAAGGGCTGGGAGCACCACTGGCCCGACGAGCTGTCCGGCGGCATGAAGCAGCGCGTGGGCCTGGCCCGCGCCCTGGCCACCGACGCCGACCTGCTGCTCATGGACGAGTCCTTCAGCGCGCTGGACCCGCTGATCCGGCGGGACATGCAGGACCAGCTCATCGAGCTGCAGTCCAAGCTGAAGAAGACCATCGTCTTCATCACCCACGACCTCAACGAGGCCATGCGCCTGGGCGACCGGATCGCCGTCATGCGCGACGGCCGCATCGTCCAGATAGGCAGCCCCGAGGACATCCTCGTCCGGCCCGCCGACGACTACGTACGCCGCTTCGTCGAGGACGTCGACCGCACCCGGGTGCTCACCGCCGGCTCCATCATGGAGGAGCCGCAGGACGGCCTCTCCCCGAAGGAGCTGCGCGCCGCCGCACCCGTCAGCGTCACCGAGGACACCCCCGTCGCCGAGCTGTTCGGCCCGTTCGCGACCGGCGACGACGCCGTGGGCGTCACCGACGCCGACGGCGACCTCGTCGGCCTCGTGGAGCGCGGCCGGCTGCTGTCCATCCTCGGCGACCAGCCCGCGGGCGACGACGAGGGCGAGAAGGTGATCGCCGGTGCCTGAGATCGACTTCGGGTCCCGGGTCGAGTCGGTCGTCGACTGGCTCAAGGACCACCTCGGCTGGCTCTTCGACTTCATCGACACGGTCCTCACCGGCATGTACGACGGCGTCAACGCCGTCCTCGACGCGCCGGAACCGCTCGTCATGGCCGGCATCTTCGCCGTGATCGCCTTCTGGCTGCGCGGCCCGCTGCCCGCGGTGCTCGCGTTCGCGGGATTCGCCGTCATCGATTCGGTGCAACTGTGGCCCGAGGCCATGGAAACCCTGTCGATGGTGCTGGTCGCCACCGCGATCACCGTGGTGATCGCCGTGCCGCTGGGCATCTGGGCGGCCCGTAACAAGGTCGTCAGCACCGCCGTCAGGCCGATGCTCGACTTCATGCAGACGATGCCCGCGTTCGTCTACCTGATCCCGGGCGTCATCTTCTTCTCCATCGGCATCACCCCGGGCATCATCGCGACCATCGTGTTCGCCATGCCGCCCGGCGTGCGCATGACCGAGCTGGGCATCCGGCAGGTCGACGCGGAACTGGTCGAGGCCGCCGAGGCGTTCGGCACCAAGCCCGCCGACACGCTGCGCCGCGTGCAGCTTCCGCTGGCGCTGCCGACGATCATGGCCGGCGTCAACCAGGTCATCATGCTCGCGCTGTCCATGGTCGTCATCGCCGGCATGGTCGGCGGCGGCGGCCTCGGCGAGGTCGTCTACAACGCCGTCACCCGCGTCGCCATCGGCACCGGCTTCGAGAGCGGCCTCGTCGTCGTCATCCTCGCCATGTACCTGGACCGGATGACCAGCGCGCTCAACCAGCGCGTCTCGCCGCTCGGCCGGCGCGCCCTCGCCAAGACCGCGGCCGCGGTCGACCGGTGGAAGTTCCTGCACTACAAGCCCACCACCGCGATCGCCACCGTCGGCATCGTCGTGCTGGCGCTGCTCGCCGGCGGCCTGAACCTGGCCGAATCCGACGACGACGAGGGCACCCCGCAGGCCGCCGCCGCGTCCACGGACGTCGGCGAGGGCCGGCAGATCGACATCGGTTACATCCCCTGGGACGAGGGCATCGCCTCCACCTTCCTGTGGAAGGAGGTGCTGGAGCAGCGCGGCTTCGAGGCCGAGGCCAAGCAGCTCGACCCGGGCCCGCTCTTCACCGCCGTCTCCGAGGGCCAGGTCGACTTCCAGACCGACGCCTGGCTGCCCGTGACCCACGAGCAGTACTGGGAGCAGTTCGGCGACAAGATGGAGGACATGGGCTCCTGGTACGGGCCGACGAGCCTGGAGCTGTCCGTTCCGTCGTACATGAAGGACATCAAGTCCCTGGAGGATCTGAAGGATCACAAGGGCGAGTTCGACGGGAAGATCATCGGCATCGAGGCCAGCGCCGGGATGATGGGGATCCTCAAGGACAAGGTCGTGGGCGAGTACGGCCTGGAGGACTGGGAGGTCGTCTCCTCGTCCACCTCCTCGATGCTCGCGGAGCTGGAGCGTGCCTACCAGGCCGAGGAGCCGGTGGTCGTCACGCTGTGGTCGCCGCACTGGGCGTACAGCAAGTACGACATGACCAAGCTGGCGGACCCGAAGAAGGCGTGGGGCTCCGGTGACGACGTGCACACCACCGCGCGCAAGGGCTTCGCGAAGGACGAGCCCGTCGTCGCCGAGTGGCTGCGCGACTTCACCATGAAGGAGAAGGAGCTCACCAGCCTGGAGGAGACGATCGTCGACGCCGGGGAGGGCAACGAGCAGCAGGCCGTCCGCGACTGGCTGGAGCAGAACGAGGGCTACGTCGACAAGATGGCCCCGCTGCCCGACGCCGGCAGCGGCGGCGGCACCCAGGGCAAGGACGCGGGCAAGACCGTGAACCTCGGCTACTTCCCGTGGGACGAGGCCATCGCGTCCACGTACCTGTGGCAGAACGTGCTGGAGGACCGCGGCTACAAGACCAACGTCAAGCAGCTCGACCCCGGCCCGCTCTACACCGCGCTCGCCGAGGGCCAGATGGACGTGCAGTTCGACGCCTGGCTACCGGTGACGCACGAGCAGTACTGGGAGAGATTCGGTGACGACCTCACCGACGTCGGCTCCTGGTACGGGCCGACGACCCTGGAGCTGTCCGTTCCGTCGTACATGAAGGACATCAAGTCCCTGGAGGATCTGAAGGATCACAAGGGCGAGTTCGACGGGAAGATCATCGGCATCGAGGCCAGCGCCGGGATGATGGGGATCCTCCAGGACAAGGTCGTGGGCGAGTACGGGCTGGAGGACTGGGAGGTCGTCTCCTCGTCCACCTCCTCGATGCTGGCCGAGCTGGAGCGGGCGTACGACAAGAAGGAGCCCATCGTCGTCACGCTCTGGTCGCCGCACTGGGCCTACGGCAAGTGGGACCTCACCAAGCTGGAGGACCCGAAGAAGGCCTGGGGCGAGGGCGACGACATCCACACCGTGGCCAAGAAGGACTTCGCCGAGGACTTCCCCGAGTTCCACGGGTGGCTGAAGGACTTCACGCTCTCGGAGGAGGAGCTGTCCTCGCTGGAGGTCGAGATCCAGAACGGCGGCGACGGCAAGGAGAAGGAGTCCGCCCGCAAGTGGCTGGACGACAACCCGGAGGTCATCGACAGGATCGCACCGCTGTCCTGACCGGCGGTCGTACGACGGGCGCCTCGCCGTCCCCCTGCGCGGGGGCGGCGGGGCGCCCGCCCTTTTCTCCGGCTACGCCGCGCGCAGCGCCGCGCCCAGCACCTCGGGCGCGGCGGCCAACGACGGCCCGTACCACGTCAGATGCCGCCCGCTCACCGGCGCCGCCGCCATCGCCGGGAACGCCTCCGGGCCGTCGTCCGCCGCGAACGCGTACGGCTCGTCCGGCAGCACCACCAGCTCCGCGCCGCTCTCGTGCAGCTCCGCGAGCGGCACCCGCGGATACCGCTCCGGATGCCCCGCGTAGACGTTCGCCACCCCGAGCCGCGCCAGCAGGTCCCCGGCGAACGTCTCCCGGCCCAGCACCATCCACGGCCGCCGCCACACCGGCACCACCGCCCGCCGCGCCCGGCCGGCCGGCCGTACGTCCCGCCACGCCGCCTCGGCGGCGGCCAGCCACTCCGGCCTCGCCGCGGCCCCGCACGCCGTCAGCACCCGCGCCAGCTCCGCGAACGCCTGCTCCAGCGTGCGGACTTCGGTGACCAGCACCTGGAGACCGGCCGCCCGCAGCGCGGCGAGGTCCGGCGCGCGGTTCTCCTCCTCGTTCGCGACGACCAGGTCGGGCGCCAGCGCCACGATCCGCTCGACGTCCGGGTTCTTCGTCCCCCGCACCCGTACGACGTCGAGCCCGGCCGGGTGGCCGCACCAGTCGGTGGCGCCGACGAGGACGCCGGGCGCCGAGACCGCGACCGCCTCGGTCAGCGAGGGAACCAGGGACACCACACGCCTGCCTGCCATGTCCTCAGGCTACGGCGACGGGCCGCCGGCGGGCCGGGGCCGCGAGGAGGTCGCCGCGGGCCACCGCCGCCGCCGTCCGCACCGCGGCCGTCAGCCAGGCCGCCACCAGCAGCCCGTACAGCAGCACCGCCAGCCCGCGGAACGCCACGAGCCCCGTGTGCTCCGCCAGGCTTGCCGCGCCCGTCACGCACGTGCCCACCGGGAACGTGAACGCCCACCAGGTCAGCGCGAACGGCATGCCGCGCCGCGCGGCCCGTACGACCAGCGCCCCCGCCACCGCGAGCCACAGCAGCGCGAAACCCAGCACCGGCACCCCGTACAGCGTCGCGAACGCCTCCGGCACCGCCGCCGAGCCGTCCGCCAGCGCTCCCGCGGCGGTCGTCGACTGCCCCAGCGGCCCCAGCACGAGGAACAGCGCGGGGGTCAGCGCGAGCGGCAGCGGCCCCCGCTCCACCAGCCGGGCGAAGACCAGCGGCAGCATCAGCAGCGTCGCCAGCAGGCTCATCCCGAACATCGCGAAGCAGCCCAGCGTCAGCGACTCCCGCCACTGCCCCGCGGGCAGCCGCGGGGCCAGCGCCGGGCCGGTCGCGGCCGACACCATCGGGGCCACCACCGGCAGCAGCCACACGGGCGAGGCGTCGCCGGGCCGCACCCGGTGGCGTACGACCATCAGATACGGCACGGCCACGGCCGCCACCAGCCCCACCGCGGTACCCGCCAGCCACAGCCCGGCGTGCACGGCGAACGCCGCGTCGCCGCCCGTCACCCGCGCCCCCACGGCGGTCGTCGCGGCGCCGACCGCGAGCAGGGCCATCGACAGGCAGCCGTAGAACGGCGCGACCGCCGGATCGGCGAGGTGTTCGCGGGCGCGGTCGGCGTGCCGGGCCCAGTGCGCGGCGCGGGCGGCGAGGAGCGCGGCGAGAAGGACGGCGGCCAGTGCCCAGACCGGGACCAGCGCGGCGGCCGGCAGGCCGACGGCCGAGCCGGCGGTGGCGACGATGGCGGTGCCCATGACGCCGGCGTACCAGTGGGGGCCGAGGTCGCGGGTGGAGAGCTTGTGCCGTGCGCGGGTGGTGGGGTGGGGGCGTACGAGGGTGGTGGCGGCCATGGCGTCAGCCTCGTCGGGACCGCGGGCGGCCGGTAGGACCCGATCTTCTATCGGCTCATAAGCTGGGCTGATGAGTGAGTACGAGGCCGTGGGCGCCCCGGAGCCGTCGCTGGCCCGCCGGGTGCCGGACCTGGCGGCGCTGGAACTGCTGCTCGCCGTCGCGCGGCTGGGCAGCCTCGGGCGGGCGGCGAGGGCACTCGGCGTGAGCCAGCCCGCGGCCAGCGCGCGCATCCGGTCCATGGAGCGGCAGCTCGGCGTCGCGCTCGTGCACCGCTCACCGGCCGGGTCGCGGCTCACGGAGGCGGGGGGCGTGGTGACGGAGTGGGCCCGGCGGGTGGTGGAGGCGGCGGAGGCGTTCGACGCGGGCGCGGCGGCGCTGCGCGGGCGGCGGGACTCGCGGCTGCGGGTGGCGGCGAGCCTCACGGTCGCGGAGTACCTGCTGCCGGGATGGCTGGTCGCGCTGCGCGCGGCGCGGCCGGAGACGGCGGTGTCGCTGCAGGCCGGGAACTCGGTGGCGGTGGCGTCGCAGGTCCGGTCGGGGGCGGCGGACCTGGGGTTCGTGGAGGGCTCGGGGGTGCCGTCGGGGCTGGACGGGGCGGTGATCGGCCACGACCGGCTGCTGGTGGTGGTGGCGCCGTCGCATCCGTGGGCGCGGCGCAGGCGGGGGTTGGGGCCGGCGGAGCTGGCGGGGGCGGCGCTGGTCCTGCGGGAACAGGGCTCGGGCACGCGGCAGGTGCTGGACGAGGCGCTGGCCCCGTACGGCGGACTGGGGGAGCCGCTGCTGGAGCTGGCGTCGACGACGGCGGTGAAGTCGGCGGCGGTCACGGGGGCGGGGCCCGCGGTGCTGTCGGAGCTGGCGGTGGCGGAGGAGGTGGCGACGCGACGTCTGGTGGCGGTGGAGGTGACGGGCCTGACCCTGACCCGGGCCCTCCGCGCGGTATGGCCCAGCGGCCAGAGCCCCACGGGCCCGGCCCGGGACCTGCTGTCCCTGACGAGAGCGGGCAAGGGCCCGTAGCCGGCGCGGGTGGGGGTGCGCCACCCTGTCGGGCCTCTGAAGGCCCGGCACCCGCCTCCCACGCCCGCGGGGCTCCGCACCCCCTGCGGGAGCCGCGGCGCTGGGCTACCCTCGTTCCCACCTGTCTTGATCGTCGAGGCGTCGAGTGGACGCGGGGAGTGCGTGGTGTCAGCAGACGACCAGTCCTTCATACCCGGCGTCTCCGTCGAGCAGCCCACGTCCGCCCGTGTCTACGGCTGGCTTCTCGGCGGCAAGGACAACTACGCCGTCGACCGGGAGTTCGCGCTCAAGCAGCTCAAGGAGTTCCCCGCCGGGCTCGACATCACCCGTGAGAACCGGCTGTTCCTCTACCGCGCCGTGCGCTGGCTCGTCGAGGAAGCCGGGATCCGGCAGTTTCTCGACATGGGCTGCGGGCTGCCCACGGAGAACAACGTCCACCAGGTCGCCCAGCGCTTCGCCCCCGACGCCCGCGTCGTCTACGTCGACAACGACCCCATCGTCCTCGCCCACGGCCGCGCGCTGCTCGCCGAGGACGCCTCCACCATCGTCGTCGACGGCGACCTGCGCGATCCCGCCACCATCCTCGACGACCCGCTCGTCACCCGGCTCATCGACTTCGACGAGCCCCTCGCCGTGCTCTACCTGTCGGTCATGCACCACGTGCCCGACGCCGACGACCCCGTCGGCGTCCTGGGCGCCGTGCTCGACCGCGCACGGCCCGGCAGTTGCGTGTGCCTGTCGCAGGTGGTCACCGACGACCCCGCCACCAGCGCCGCGATGACCGAGAGCGTCCGTGCCAAGGGCATCCCGTGGCAGACCAGGACGCCCGCCGAGGTCGACGCCCTCGTCCGGGGGCTGGAGCCGGTCGAGCCCGGTCTCGTGGACCTCGTCGACTGGCGGCCCGACCGGTTCCAGCCGCCGCTGGCCCCCGTCGACCCGGCTCTCCGGCCGTACCTCGGCACCACGAAGCACGCCAAACCCGTCTACGAGTACGGCGGCATCGTCCGTAAGCCCGCGGGCTGAGCCGCTGAGGCCGCCGAGCCGGTCAGCCCGCCGCCTCCACCAGCCCCCGCAGCACCCGCGCGTCCTCGCCCATCTCCGGGTGCCACTGGACCCCCAGCGCGAAGCTCCCCGCGTCCGGCAGCTCCAGCGCCTCCACCACGCCGTCGGCGGCGTACGCCGACGCGATCACGCCGGTGCCCAGCTCCGCCACCGCCTGGTGGTGGTACGCCGGGACCGTCACCGCCTCCGGCAGCAGCGAGGCGAGCCGCGTGCCCGGGACCGGTTTGATCTCGTGGGCGCCGAAGACGCCGGGGCGTTCGCGGTGGCCCTCCATGTGCTGGCTCAGCGTGCCGCCGCGGACGACGTTCATCAACTGCGCCCCGCGGCAGACCCCCAGCAGCGGCACTTCCGCCGCCAGGGCCGCCTCGATCAGGGCCAGTTCCCACTCGTCCCGCTCGCGTGACGTCGGGGTGACCGGGTCCGTGCGGGCGTCCGCCTCGGCGCCGTAGCGGGCCGGGTCCAGATCCGGGCCGCCCGCGATGATCAGGCCGTCGAGGCGGCGCAGGGTTTGGGCCGCGTGGGCCGGGGTGTCCGGGGGGAGCAGCGCCGGGAGGCCGCCGGCGCGCTGGGTGAGGCGGTGGTAGCCGGCGGGCAGCAGGGCCGCGGGCAGTCGCCACTGCCCCCACCGGGCCTCGTCGACGAGGTAGGTGGAAATGCCGATCAGGGGCCGGTCCATCACTTCTCCCTCGCGGTGGGGCGTTCGAGTTCCGCTTCCGCCTCCGCCAGCGCCGCGAACTCCTCCTCGGGCGCCGCCGCGACCAGACGGTGCCGACTGTAGAGGGCGAAATATCCCAGGGCCACCGCGTACACGCAGCCCGCGATCATCGCCGCCCACTTGTCCACCAGGAACGTCGCCACCAGCGCCGACAGCGCGAGCACGAACGCCACCGAGGACGTCGCCGCCCCGCCCGGCGTGCGGTACGGGCGGTGCAGCCCCGGCTCGCGGCGGCGCAGCACGATGTGCGAGAGCGCCATCAGCGCGTACGAGATGGTGGCCCCGAACACCGCGACGTTCAGCATCCGCGCCCCGTTCCCGCTCCCGGCCGCCAGCGCGAAGCCGATCGCGCCGGGGACCAGCAGGCCCAGGTACGGGGCCTTGCGGCGGGAGGTCAGGGACAGGACGCGGGGGAGGTAGCCGGCCCGGGAGAGCGCGAAGAGCTGGCGCGAGCCGGCGTAGATGAGGGAGAAGAACGAGGCGACGAGCCCGGCGAGGCCCGCGTAGTTGACGAACCGGCTGAGCGCGGTCGCCTCGCCGTCCGGTTGCAGCGCCTCCACCAGCGGGTTGCCCGCGTCCTGGACGGCGGCGGACCCGCGGGCGCCGGCGGCGGCGATGAAGGTGACGACGGCGAGCAGCAGCAGCACGCCCATCGCCCAGGCCATCGCGCGCGGCAGCGTACGGGACGGGTCCCTGGTCTCCTCGGCGGCCAGCGGCACGCCCTCGACGCCCAGGAAGAACCACATCCCGAACGGGAACGCCGCCCAGATGCCCAGGATCCCGAACGGCAGCCAGGAGTTGGCGCCGAGGGCGTCTTCGTCGACGGGGATGTCGTTCAGCGAGCCGGCGCTGAACTCCGTGAGGGCGCCGATGGCGAAGATGAGCAGCGCCGCGACCGCGACGGCGGTCACGACGAGGCTGAAGCGCAGCGCCTCGCCGACGCCCCACAGGTGGATGCCGAGGAAGATGACGAAGCAGGCGAGGTAGACGGGCCAGCCCGAGGTGAGCCCGAACAGCTCCAGCGACTCGACGTAGTCGCCGATGAAGATGACGATCGCGGCCGGTGCGAGGACGTACTCGATGAGGATGGCCGTGCCGGTCATGAACCCGCCCCAGGGGCCCAGCGCCTTGCGCGCGAAGCCGTAGCCGCCGCCCGCCGTGGGCAGCACGGAGGCCAGCTCGGCGAGGGCGAAGACCAGGCAGGTGTACATCAGGCCCATGAGCAGCGCGGCGATGGCCAGGCCGCCGAAACCGCCCTCCGCCAGGCCGAAGTTCCAGCCGGAGAAGTCGCCGGAGACGACGTACGCCACGCCGAGGCCGGTGAGCAGCAGCGGTCCGGCGCTGCCGGCGCGCAGCGCGCGGCGCTGGAGGTAGGCGTCGTCCGCGGCGGCGTGCGGGGCGGGACCGGAGCCGGCGGGGGCGCCGGAACCGCCTTCGGGGGCGGCGCGGGGGCCGGGCGGTGCGGTGCGGGACTCGGTGCCTTCGCTCATGGTGCCGCTCCTGCCTCAACGGACGGTGGTACGCGGTAATGGTGTGGCCCCCATACCTTTGCGGCGCCGAGGTGACGAGCGCAAGCCCCGTGCATGAAGGTCCTGTTACGCCGCCCCGCCCGCGGCGGGCGCTCAGCCCAGGAAGCCGCGCAGCAGCGCCGCCGTGCCGGCGCAGTGCTCGCGCATCATCTCGCGGGCGGCGTCCGGATCGCCGTCGAGCACCGCCCCGACGAGCGCGGCGTGCTGCGCCTGGCTGTGCTCCAGGTTCCGCACCAGCAGCGGGATGCAGTCCAGCAGGTCGTTGACGGTGGCCCGGACGGCGGCGTACTGCGCCGCGAGCCGCGGTGAGCCCGCGAGTTCGGCCAGGGTCAGGTGCAGCAGGGTGTCCAGCCGCCGGTAGTCGCCCAGCGGTGCGTCCTGGGTGGCCTCCAGGGCGGCGCGCAGCCGCGTCCGCTGCCCGGCCGTCATCTCGGTGCCGGCGCACAACTCGGCGGCGCCCGTCTCCAGCACCTCGCGGAAGCGGAGCACGTCCTCCAGGTCCGTACGCTCCGTGCGCCGGCGCAACTCCTCCTGCGCGTCCCGGCGCGCGGGGGTGCGCTCCCGTACGAACGTGCCCCCGTAGCGCCCCCGGCGGCTCTCCACCAGGCCCTCGTCCGCCAGCACCTTCAGCACGTCCCGCAGCGTCACCCGGCTGATCCGCAGCCGCTCGGCCAACTCCCGCTCCGCGGGCAGCCGCTCGCCCGGCGGCACCAGGCCCAGGCGCAGCACCTGGAGTATCTGCTCCAGCGCCTCCTCGAAGCCGTTGCCCGCCCGCACCGGGCGCAGTACGGTCCGCAGCCCGTCGCCGGCCGCCGCGTTGGTGAACGCTCTCATCCCGACCCCGCTCTCCCGACCCGCTGCCTCTGCCTACTTCCCAACCAAAGGTATCCACGCATACCTTAAGACGTCCGCAGAAGAGGAGACCGATCCGTGACCGACTCCGATCGCACCCCCGCGCTGCCCGTGCCCGAGCTGCGCCGGCTCGTCGACGCCGGTGAGCTCGACACCGTAGTCCTGGCCTTCACGGACATGCAGGGCAGGCTGCAGGGCAAGCGCTTCGCCGCCCCCTTCTTCCTCGACGAGGTGCTGGCGCACGGCACCGAGGGCTGCAACTACCTGCTGGCCGTGGACGCCGACATGAACACCGTCGAGGGCTACGAGATGTCGTCCTGGGAGCGCGGCTACGGCGACTTCGCCATGCACCCCGACCTCGCCACCCTGCGCCGTGTCCCCTGGCACCCCGGCACCGCCATGGTCACCGCCGACCTCGCCTGGCACGACGGCGCGCCCGTCACCGCCTCGCCGCGGCAGGTGCTGCGGCGCCAGCTCGACCGGCTCGCCGAGCGCGGCTGGACCGCGTACGCGGGCACGGAGCTGGAGTTCATGGTCTTCAAGGACACCTACGAGCAGGCGTGGAACAGCGCGTACCGGGACCTGACCCCCGCGAACCAGTACAACGTCGACTACTCCGTCCTCGGCACCGGCCGCGTCGAGCCCCTGCTGCGCCGCATCCGCAACGAGATGGCCGCCGCCGGTATGACGGTGGAGTCCGCCAAGGGCGAGTGCAACCTCGGCCAGCACGAGATCGCCTTCCGCTACGACGACGCGCTGACCACCTGCGACCAGCACAGCATCTACAAGACCGGCGCCAAGGAGATCGCCGCCCAGGAGGGCACGGCGCTGACCTTCATGGCCAAGTACGACGAGCGCGAGGGCAATTCCTGCCACATCCATCTGTCCGTACGCGACGCCGACGGTGCCCCCGTCTTCGCCGCCCCCGGCGGGTCCGATGCCCCGGAAGACGGCGGCGACGCCCCGTACGGGATGTCCGAGACCATGCGGCACTTCGTCGCCGGACAGCTCGCCTGCCTGCCCGAGCTGACCCTCCTCTACGCCCCGAACATCAACTCCTACAAGCGCTTCCGCCCCGGCTCCTTCGCCCCCACCGCCGTCGCCTGGGGCCCCGACAACCGCACCTGCGCCATCCGCGTCGTCGGTCACGGCGGCTCCCTGCGGCTGGAGAACCGGCTGCCGGGCGGCGACGTCAACCCCTACCTCGCCGTCGCCGGGATGATCGCCGCCGGGCTGCACGGCGTCGAGCGGAAGCTCGAACTCCCCGAAGCCTGCACCGGCAACGCCTACACCGGCGACGCCGCGCACGTCCCCGCCACCCTCCGGGACGCCGCCGAGCTGTGGAGCGACAGCACGCTGGCCCGGGAGGCGTTCGGCGAGGACGTCGTACGCCACTACCGCAACATGGCGCGGGTCGAGCAGGAGGCGTACGACACCGCCGTCACCGACTGGGAACGCTTCCGGTCCTTCGAGCGCATGTGAGGTCGAACTTGGCAGCACCGGCACCCGCAACCCCGGCACCGCCCGACACGCCGCACGAGCACATCGTCGTCAACCCCGCCACCGAGGAGGCCGTCGCCACCGTCCCGGCCGCGGGCCCCGCCGAGGTCGCCGCCGCGGTCGGCCGCGCCGCCGAGGCCCAGCAGGGCTGGGCCGCCCTCGCCCCCGGCGACCGCGCCCGGCTGCTGCGCCGCTTCGCCGCCGAGGTCGATGCCCGGAGCGAGGAGCTGGCCCGGCTGGAGGTCACCGAGGCCGGGCACCCGGTGGCCGCCGCCCGCTGGGAGGCGGGCAACGTACGCGACCTCCTCGACTACGCCGCCGGGGGAGTGGAGCGCCTCACCGGCAGCCAGATCCCGGTGGCCGGCGGGCTGAACGTCACCTTCGCCGAGCCGCTCGGCGTGGTCGGGGTCATCGCCCCGTGGAACTTCCCCCTGCCCATCGCCGCCTGGGGCACCGCACCCGCGCTCGCCGCCGGCAACGCCGTCGTGCTCAAGCCCGCCGAGACCACCCCGCTGACCGCGCTGCGGCTCGCCGAGCTGGCTCTCGAAGCGGGCCTGCCGGAGGGGCTGTTCCAGGTCGTGCCGGGCGCCGGACCGGTCGCGGGCGCCGCGCTCGTCGACCACCCGGACGTGGCGAAGATCGTGTTCACCGGCTCCACCGCCGTCGGCAAGCGCATCGCCGCGCGCTGCGCGGAGCAGGTCAAGCGCGTCACCCTCGAACTCGGCGGCAAGAGCCCGAACATCGTCTTCGCCGACGCCGACCTGGAGCGCGCGGCGGCCGCCGCCCCCGCCTCGTTCCTCGACAACACCGGCCAGGACTGCTGCGCGCGCAGCCGCATCCTCGTCCAGCGCAGCGTGTACGACCGCTTCCTCGCCCTGCTGGAGCCCGCCGTCCACGCCTTCACCGCCGGCGACCCGGCCGACCCCGGCACGCAGATGGGTCCGCTGATCTCCGCCGCGCACCGCGAACGGGTCCGCGGCCACGTCCCCGAGTCCCGCCCCGCCGCCATCCGCGGCACCGTCCCCGCGGGACCCGGGTACTGGTACCCGGCCACGGTCCTGACCGACGCGCCGCCCGACGACCCGGTCAGCCGCGAGGAGGTCTTCGGCCCCGTCGCCGTCGTCCACCCCTTCGACGACGAGGCCGAGGCCCTACGCCTCGCCAACGCCGGCCCGTACGGCCTGGCCGGCTCGCTGTGGACCCGCGACACCGCCCGCGCCGTCCGCGTCTCGCGCGCCGTGGCCGCCGGGAACCTCTCGGTCAACTCGCACAGCAGCGTGCGCTACTGGACGCCCTTCGGCGGCTTCAAGCAGTCCGGCCTCGGCCGCGAGCTGGGCCCGGACGCGCTCGCGTCGTTCACCGAGACCAAGAACGTCTTCATCAGTACCGAGGAGTGAGCACGTTGACCGACTTGACCGACGAGACCGCAGTCTGCCGCCGGCTGCCCGGCCGCACCGCCGTCGTCACCGGAGCCGCCAGCGGCATCGGCCTGGCCACCGCCCGCCGGCTCGCGGCGGAGGGCGCGCACGTCGTCTGCGCCGACGTCGACGAGACCGCGGGCAAGGCGGCGGCCGAGGCCACCGGCGGCCTGTTCGTCCGCACCGACGTCACGGTCCAGGAGGATGTCGAGGCGCTGTTCCGGGCCGCGTACGACACGTACGGCTCGGTCGACGTCGCGTTCAACAACGCCGGCATCTCGCCGCCCGAGGACGACTCCATCCTGCTCACCGGCATCGACGCCTGGCGCCGCGTGCAGGAGGTCAACCTCACCTCCGTCTACCTGTGCTGCAAGGCCGCCATCCCGTACATGCAGCGCCAGCGCCGCGGCTCGATCGTCAACACCGCCTCGTTCGTGGCCGTCATGGGCGCCGCCACCTCCCAGATCAGCTACACCGCCTCCAAGGGCGGCGTGCTGGCCATGTCCCGCGAGCTGGGCGTGCAGTTCGCCCGCGAGGGCATCCGCGTCAACGCGCTGTGCCCGGGGCCGGTCAACACCCCGCTGCTCCAGGAGCTGTTCGCCAAGGACCCCGAGCGCGCGGCCCGGCGGCTGGTGCACATCCCCGCGGGCCGCTTCGCGGAGGCGGAGGAGATCGCCGCCGCGGTGGCGTTCCTGGCGAGCGACGACGCGTCGTTCGTCAACGCCGCGGAGTTCCTGGTCGACGGCGGCATCGCGGGCGCGTACGTCACGCCGCTGTAGGCGCGGGCCGGACCTGGAGGGGCCTAGAGGAACGTACGGCCCTCGCCGCGGTACGTCGGGACGGTCTCCGTGACGCGCTCGCCCTCGATCAGGTGCAGCGCGTCGAACCGCTCGCACAGCTCGCCCGCCTTGGCGTGCCGGAACCACACCCGGTCGCCGATCAGCAGGTCGTCGGCGGGCGGGCCGAGCAGCGGCGTCTGCACCTCGCCGGCGCCCTCCTGCTTGTCGTAGCGCAGGCCCTCCGGCAGGTACGGCGTGGGCGGCCGGTCGGAGCCGGCCGGGCCCGAGGCGGGGTAGCCGCCGCCGAGGACGGTGACGACGCCGACGCCGGGGCGGCGGACGACGGGCAGCGCGAAGACGGCGGCGGGGCGGCCGGCGAACGCGGTGTAGTGGTCGAAGAGCCGCGGCTGGTACAGCCCCGAGCCGGCGGCGATCTCGGTGACCGCGTCCTCGGCGGCGGTGTGCTGCACGCTGCCCGTACCGCCGCCGTTGACGAACTCCAGGTCCGCCAGCCGCCGCACCGCCGCCACCGCCTCCGCCCGGCGCTCGGCGAGCTGCCGTCGGGCCACCGCCTGCATCAGCCGTATCCCGCGGGACGTGAGCGGCCACCCGGGAACGTCGTCCCCGACGCCGGCCACGTGCCCCTCGTACGCCATCAGCCCCACCAGCCGGAAGCCCGGCCGCCGCACCACCTCGCGGGCCACCGCCGCCAGCGCCGCCGCACCGGACAGCGGCGAGCGGCGGGCGCCGACGCGCAGCCGGCCGCCGAGCAGCCGCAGCGAGGTGTCCAGTTCCAGACAGACGCGCACCTCCTCGCGCCCGCGCCCCCGCGCCGCGTCGACGAGGTCCAACTGCGCCGGGTCGTCCACCATCACCGTCACCGCGGCGGCCAACTTCGGGTCGCCGGTCAGCTCGGCGAAGCCGGCGCGGTCCGCGGACGGGTACGCCAGCAGCACGTCGGAGAAGCCGGAGCGCGCCAGCCACAGCGACTCGGCGAGCGTGAACGACATGACTCCGGCGAAGCCCGGCTCGGCGAGCACCCGCTCCAGCAGCGCCCGGCAGCGCACCGACTTGCTCGCCACCCGGACCGGCTTGCCCCCGGCCCTGCGCACCAGATCGGCCGCGTTGGCGTCGAACGCCTCGGTGTCGACGGCGGCGAAGGGGGCGTCGAGGTGGGCGGTGGCCCGGTCGTAGCGGGCGCGCAGGGCCGCGTGGTCCGGGCGGGCGGCGGTGTGGTCCGGCATGAGGGAAGCCTGCCACCGCGTGGCCGGGAGACGGTAGTGGGTACGGACAGGATGAGGCATTCGGGCGGCGCACCGTCCGTCGCGGGAGCCCAGTAGAGTGTCGCGAGCGCCTGTCGGCAGGTCATCCGGGGGCTACTCACAGGAGGGGAGTGAGGGGGCTGTTGAGCACTGACGCAGAGCAGACTCCCGCGGCCCCGCCGTCGCCGGAAAGCCCGCCCGCGGCGAAGCCGCGGGAGAGCGCGGAGCCCGTACGGGCAGTGCCGCCGCAGGCGGGCACGGAGCCCTCGCGACCTGCGCAGGACAAGAGCGGCTCCGGCACCGCGGTACGCGCAGCCGGGACCGCGCCGGCCGCCGATCCCGTACGGCCACCGCGGCCCGCGCCGGCGGCCGAACCCCCGCCGCCCGCCGCCGAGTCCGCCGCCACCGCGCACCCCTCGCCGTCCGAGGACGCCTCCTCGGCCGGGACCCGGCCGCCGCAGCACCCGCCGCGGCCGTACGCCCCGCCCGTGCCCGCCGCCCCTCCCAAGCTCGTAGGCGCCCCGCTGCACATGGCATCCGTGCTCCCCTCCGACATCCCCCGCCCCGAGCCGGAGCCGCCCGCCGAACGGCGCTCCGTCGCGCGCACCGTGGCCGCCGCCGTCGCGCTCGTCACCGGCGCCGGCCTCGTCGTGGGCGCCGCCACCGGCAGCCTGCTCAGCGACGGGCCGAGCGCGCAGGCCAGCCCCGGGGCGTACGAGGTGGCCCGCGACCTGTGGCACGCCACCCCGGTCGACACCCTCTTCCCGCCCCGCCTCGAAGGCGACGGCGCGGGCCCCGGCGGCGCCGACCGCGTCTGGGTGCGCGTGGCCGTCGCCCCGCCCGCGGACTGCAAGCAGGGCCTCGACGGGGCGCTGGCGCGGGAGTTGCGCCGGGTCGGCTGCGAGAAGCTGCTGCGCGCCACGTACGCCGACGCCACCCGCAGCAGCGTCACGACCGTCGGACTGGTCTTCACCACGGCCGGTGCCGCGAAGATGGGCCGCTTCGAGGACCGCTTCGACGACAGGGGACTGGCCGCGCGGGCGGACATGCTGCCGCGCGCGTACGGCACGGAGACCGGCCCCGCCGCCGGCTTCGGCACCGAACAGCGCGCGACCTGGACCGTACGGGTGCTCTCCGACGCCCCCGTCGTCCTCTACGCCGTCACCGGCTTCGCCGACGGCCGCGCCGTCACCGAACCACAGCCCGCCAACGAGGCCGTCCACCCCGACGCCACCACCGCGCCCGCGCAGGCCGGCCTCGGCCACGACGCCGAGGGCATCGCCGACCGCGTCGAGCGCGGCCTGCGCAAGACCTCCGCCAGGGCGACGGAGTCCCCGCGGTGACCCGCCCGTTCCCGCCGCGCCGCCGCGCCGTCGCGCTCCTCGCCGCGCTGGCCGCCACCGCGCTGCTCGGCGCCACCGCCGCCCCCGCGCACGCGGACGGCCTCCAGGACCTGCAGTGGGGCCTGGACGACGTCCGCGCCCCCGAGGCGTGGAACACCACCCGCGGCGAGGGCGTCACCGTCGCCGTACTCGACACCGGCGTCGACGCCTCCCACCCCGACCTCACCGGACAGGTGCTGGACGGCAAGGACCTCGTCGGCTTCGGCGCCCGTCGCGGCGACGACTCCTGGGCCCGGCACGGCACCGCCATGGCCGGCATCATCGCCGCGCACGGCCACGGCGCCGCCGAGGGCGTCACGGGCGTCGCGCCGGACGCCAAGATCCTGCCGGTGCGGGTCATCCTGGAGGACGGCGACGCCCAGCGCGGCAAGGCCCGCGAGACCCGCGGCAGCGCGCTCGCCGACGGCATCCGCTGGGCCGTCGACAACGGCGCCGACGTCATCAACCTCTCCCTCGGCGACGACAGCAAGTCCGCCCACCCCGAGCCCGGCGAGGACGCCGCCGTGCAGTACGCGCTGCGCAAGGGCGTGACCGTGGTGTCGTCCGCCGGCAACAGCGGCGAGAAGGGCGACCGCATCTCGTACCCCGCGGCCTACCCCGGCGTCATCGCCGTCACCGCCGTCGACCGGACGGGAGCGCGGGCGGACTTCTCCACCAGGCACTGGTACGCCACCGTCGCCGCCCCCGGTGTCGACGTCGCCATCGCCGACCCCGACCGCACCTACTACGAGGGCTGGGGCACCAGCGCCGCCGCCGCGTTCGTCTCCGGCGTCACCGCCCTGGTCCGCGCCGCCAACCCCGACCTGACCCCCTGGCAGATCCGCGACCTGCTGCGGGACACCGCGCAGGACCCGCCCGAGGGCGGCCGCAGCGACGAGCTGGGCGCCGGCCGGGTGGACGCGGCGGCCGCGGTCGCGGCGGCGCGGGAGCTGACGGCGGCACCGCAGGAGCCGAAGTCGGCCGCCTACGACGAGAAGCGCTTCGGCTCGGCGCCCGCGCTGGTCGCCGAAGAGGACGAGGGGCCCAACGGCCTGGCGCTCGCCGCGGGCGTCATAGGCGTGGGGCTGATCGCGGGCGCGTGGTTCCTGTGGCGCGGCCCGCGAGCGCGCGCGGCCGGCATCTGGCGCGGCCCCGAGCCCCCGCCCTTCGCGCCGCCGCCGGCCGGGCCGCCGCGGTCGGCGCCCCCGCCCGGCGCCGCAGGACCGCGCCCGCAGGGCGGCGACGGGCCACCGCTAGGCTCGTCGGGTGTCGCTGAAGAACATCCCTGACCCCGGCTTCGCCACCGACGACGGCTCCGCGGACCCCCGCCTCACCGCCGCCCTCACCGCGTACGCCGACGCCCCCGACGACCCCGCGGCCGGGGACCGGGTGCTCGCCGCCCTCGCCGGCACGCGGGTGCTGGTCCCCGTCGTCGCCCTCCTCGGCGAAGCGGAGGAGGGGCCCGACGGCCTGCGGCGCGACAAGACCAGCGACATGGCCGTGCCCACCCTCGAAGTGCCCGGCGGCCGGCGTGCCCTGCCCGCCTTCACCTCCACCGCCGCCCTCGCCCGCTGGGACCCCGCCGCCCGCCCTGTGGCCGTACCGGTGCCCCAGGCCGTACGGGCCGCCGTCGCCGAGCGCGCCGACACCGTCGTCCTGGACGTCGCCGGACCCGTGCCGTACGAGCTGACCGGACCGGCGCTCCTCGCCGCCGCCGAGGGCCGCGGCAGCACCGACCCGCTGGCCGACCCGGGCGTCGTCGCGGCCGTGACCGCCGTGGTCTCCGGTGTCGCCGGGGTACGTGCCGCGTCCCTGGCCCGCGCCGGCGGGGCGGACGGCACCCTGGCCCTCGTGCCCGCCCCCGGCACCGCCCCCGCCGACGTCGCCCGCGCCGTCGCCGGGGCGCTGGCCGCCGACACCACCCTGCGGGCCCGGCTGGTCCGCGGCCTGGACCTGGCCCTGCTGCCGCCGGACACCCCGCTCCCGGGCGCCCCGCTGCCGCTGCGCCGGGCCGGGTAGCCCTCCGTACCCGGCCCCGGACCGCGGGACCGGCGCTGGTTAGGGTGGCCTCCGGTCCCGTACGAGGAAGTGAGCCCCCATGAGCGACACCGGCCCCGGCGCCGACGCAGGACCCGACTTCGACGCGATGACCCGCGACATCGCCGAGGTCCCCGCCGTGGAGGTGATCACGACGGTGGCGGTGCACCTGATGAGCGCCGCCGCGGTCAAGCTCGGGCTCGCCGAGGACGGGGCCGCGCACAAGGACCTGGACGAGGCCCGCAAGCTGATCACCGCGCTCGCCGGGCTGGTCACCGCGGGCGCCGCGGAGGTCGGCTCGTACCACGCGGCCCCGCTGCGCGACGGGCTGAAGTCGCTGCAGCTCGCCTTCCGCGAGGCGTCCGAGCACCCGGACGAGCCGGGCAAAGGACCGGGTGAGGCGTACACGGGTCCGGTCTTCGGCTGACCGCCGCCGCGGGCGCGGCACGGATGTGCCGGGTCTCTGCGCGCACTGGTATGCTGGACAGCGACCGGCCGGACGCACCATGCAGGAAAGAGGAGCGACCGGCCCGCAAGTGGAGGCTCCGATCTCCCACCCCCGGCCCCAGGCCGGCGGGTCACCGGTCCCCAGCGCCCCGCGGCTCGCTCTGCGGCGGTGCTCCCCGGCAGGAGCCACGCATTTGCGTCCCGTCCGGGGCTTTTTTCGTGCCCGCGGCGGATGGTCGGCAGACAGAACGTAACGCGGTTGCCCGCCAGGCAGTCGCGTGGTGGAAATGAGGAGGCCACATCAGCGCCGAGCCCCGCATCAACGACCGGATTCGCGTCCCCGAGGTGCGACTTGTCGGCCCCAGCGGCGAGCAGGTGGGCATCGTCCCGCTCGCCAAGGCCCTGGAGCTTGCCCAGGAGTACGACCTCGACCTGGTCGAGGTGGCGGCCACCGCCCGTCCTCCGGTGTGCAAGCTGATGGACTACGGGAAGTTCAAGTACGAGTCGGCCATGAAGGCCCGTGAGGCGCGCAAGAACCAGGCGCACACGGTCATCAAGGAGATGAAGCTCCGGCCGAAGATCGACCCGCACGACTACGACACCAAGAAGGGTCACGTCGAGCGGTTTCTCAAGCAGGGTGACAAGGTCAAGATCACGATCATGTTCCGTGGCCGTGAGCAGTCCCGTCCCGAGCTGGGCCGGCGGCTGCTGCAGCGCCTCGCGGAGGACGTGCAGGAGCTGGGCTTCGTGGAGTCCACCCCCAAGCAGGACGGCCGCAACATGATCATGGTCCTCGGTCCGCACAAGAAGAAGACCGAGGCGATGGCCGAAGCCCGGGAGGCCCAGGCCGCCCGCAAGGCGGAGCGCAGGGGCGACGACACCGCCGCTCCGGCGGAGCGCGCCGAGGCCTGATCGCGGACCCGGCCCCGGGTCCGGAGACGTAGGACGAAGTCAGTCTGACGCTTTCGCATGCCCTTTTACGGGGTGGCGGCAGGCGCCGAAGACGAGGAGTGAACGGCGAGATGCCGAAGAACAAGACCCACAGTGGTTCCAAGAAGCGCTTCCGCGTGACCGGCTCCGGCAAGGTGCTGCGTCAGCGTGCCAACCGGCGCCACTACCTGGAGCACAAGCCGTCGACTCTGACCCGGCGCCTCGCCGGCACGGTCGAGCTGTCCAAGGCCGACGCCAAGAAGGTCAAGAAGCTTCTCGGCAGGTGAGTCACCGCCCTGCACCGGCAGGGCGCAGGACTCAAGAGACCGGGACCCAGCCGTTCCGGGTCGCGCAGCCGACGCGACCCAGCCCCAAGGAGTGAACAAGTGGCACGCGTCAAGCGGGCAGTCAACGCCCAGAAGAAGCGCCGGGCGATCCTCGAGCAGGCCAGCGGTTACCGCGGCCAGCGCTCCCGCCTCTACCGTAAGGCGAAGGAGCAGGTCACCCACTCCCTCGTCTACAACTACAACGACCGCAAGAAGCGCAAGGGCGACTTCCGTCAGCTCTGGATCCAGCGGATCAACGCCGCTGCCCGCGCCAACGGCATCACCTACAACCGCTTCATCCAGGGCCTGAAGGCCGCGGGCGTCGAGGTGGACCGCAAGATGCTGGCCGAGCTGGCCGTGAACGACGCCGGCGCCTTCGCCACGCTCGTCGAGGTGGCGCAGAAGGCGCTGCCCAGCGACGTCAACGCGCCGAAGACCGCCGCCTGAGCGCCGCACTCGCACGGTACGTATCAAGGACCCGCAGGCCCGCCGGCCTGCGGGTTCTGTCTTCAGCGCGGTCCTTACCGCCGTCAAGAACCTGCTGTACGAAAGGTCTCCCCGCCGCCCATGGGCACCCCCGAGCCGATCTCGCCGCGCTCCGCCCGCGTCACCGCCGCCCGCAAGCTGCTCCGGCGTGCCGGGCGGGCCAAGGAGCGCAGATTTCTCGCCGAGGGGCCGCAGGCCGTCCGGGAGGCGGTGGCGTACGGTGCCGGTGCGGCCGGCGGCGCCGGGCCGGTGCTGGTCGAGCTGTTCGTCACCCCCGACGCCGCCGAACGGCACACGGAGATCGTCGAGGCGGCCCGGAGCGCCGGGGTGCGTGTGCACGCCGCCGCCGAGGAGGTCGTCGCCGGGCTCTCGCAGACCGTGACGCCACAGGGGCTCGTCGGCGTCTGCCGGTTCCTCGACGTGCCCCTCGCCGACGTCGTCGCCGCCCGCCCCCGGCTGGTGGCCGTCCTGGCCCACGTCCGCGACCCCGGCAACGCCGGCACCGTGCTGCGCTGCGCGGACGCCGCGGGGGCCGACGCCGTGGTGCTGACAGACGCCTCCGTGGACCCGTACAACCCCAAGGCCGTACGGGCCTCCGCCGGCAGCGTCTTCCACCTGCCCGTCGTCACCGGCGTGCCGGCCGAGCACGCCGCCGCCGAACTGCGCGCCGCCGGCGTGCGGCTCCTGGCAGCAGACGGGGCGGGGGAGCGGGACCTCGACGACGAACTGGACGACGGCGGCCTCGCCGCCCCCACCGGCTGGATCTTCGGCAACGAGGCGTGGGGGCTGCCCGCCGGGACCAGGGCGCTCGCCGACGCCGTCGTGCGCGTGCCGATCCACGGCCGCGCCGAGAGCCTGAACCTCGCCACCGCCGCCGCCGTGTGCCTCTACGCCTCGGCCCGGGCGCACCGCCCGATCGGCGGGTGCCGTCCCGTCAGCTCCGCCCGGTAAGGTGACCGCTCTAAGTCCGCGAGTCGACCGTACGGGCAGGCCAACGCCCGGTCTGCGGGAGGGGGTTCATGGGGTGGAGAGTGCAGATGACGGGCCCGAGGCCAAGGACCTCGGCTGTGCGCCCGACGATCTGCCGGACGGCCTCGTCGTGGCCGACGAGCGCGGCATCGTGGTGCGCTTCAACGCCGCCGCCGCCCGGATCACCGCCCTGGAGCCGGCCGCCGTCCTCGGCCGCCCGCTGACCGAGGCGCTGCCCCTGGAGGATCTGAAGGGCCGCCGCTGGTGGCGGCTGACGGACCCGTACGGGGGCCTGGCCATCCGCACCGGACACCCGGAGCGCAACCTGCTGCTGCCCGGCAACCGCGAGGTGCTGGTCGCCGCCCGCTACGTACGCGACGGGCGCGCGGGCCCGGTGCGCAAGCTCGTCGTCACCCTGCGCGGCACGGAGGCCCGGCGGCGCAGCGAGCGCAGCCACGCGGAGCTGATCGCCACCGTCGCGCACGAGCTGCGCTCGCCGCTGACCTCCGTGAAGGGCTTCACCGCCACGCTGCTGGCGAAGTGGGAGCGGTTCACCGACGACCAGAAGCGGCTGATGCTGGAGACCGTCCACGCCGACGCCAACCGCGTCACCCGGCTCATCGCCGAGCTGCTGGACATCTCCCGCATCGACTCCGGCCGGCTGGAGGTGCGCAAGCAGCGCGTCGACGTGGTCGCCGCGGTGCACAGGCACGTGGAGGCGCAGACCACCGCGGGCCAGGACCCGGCGCGCTTTCGTACCCTGGTGCCGCGGGAGCTGCCCGATCTGTGGGCCGACCCGGACAAGGTCGACCAGGTGCTGGGCAACCTGCTGGAAAATGCCGTGCGGCACGGCGAGGGACTTGTCACCATCGAGGTGGCACCCGCCACCCTCAACCACGGCAGGGAAGGCACCCAGGTCACCGTGAGCGACGAAGGCCCCGGCATCCCGGAGGAGTCGATGAGCCGCGTCTTCACCCGCTTCTGGCGGGGCAGCAAGCGCGGCGGCACCGGCCTGGGGCTGTACATCGTCAAGGGCATCGTGGAGGCCCACGGCGGGATCATCACGGTCGGCCGCGCCCCCGGCGGCGGCGCCCGCTTCCGATTTACCCTGCCCGTCGGCGCCCCGGCCCACCTCGCCTGAGCGGCGGCCGGCCCGCCCACGGGCCACACCCACGGGCTTCACCCACGTCCACGCGCCCGTAGACTCGACCCCCGGCCCTTCGGCGACCTCGCTCGCCGACCCCGCCGCGGCCGCCGGGTCGGGGCGCAGCCAGCCAATCGGAAGTACGGGAAGAGATGTCGGCACCGAACAAGTCGTACGACCCTGTCGAGGTCGAGGCACTGAAACCGGAAGAGATCGACCGGGTGCGCGACGAGGCGCTGGCCGCCATCGCCGCGGCCGGCGACCTCGCAGAGCTCCACGAGGTGAAGATCGCCCACGCCGGCGACCGCTCGCCGCTGGCGCTGGCCAACCGCGAGATCGGCGCCCTGCCGCCGCACGCCAAGGCGGACGCGGGCAAGCGCGTGGGCCGGGCCCGCGGCGAGGTGGGCCAGGCCCTCAAGCGGCGGCAGGAGGAGCTGGAGGCGGAGCGCGACGCCCGGGTGCTGGTCGAGGAGGCGGTGGACGTCACGCTGCCGTACGACCGCTCGCCCGCCGGCGCCCGGCACCCGCTGACCACGCTCTCCGAGCGCATCGAGGACATCTTCACGGCGATGAGCTGGGAGGTGGCCGAGGGCCCCGAGGTCGAGGCGGAGTGGTTCAACTTCGACGCGCTCAACATCGCACCCGACCACCCCGCGCGCAGCGAGCAGGACACCTTCTTCGTACGCGGCCCGCAGCCCGAAGGCGCGGGGGAGCGGCAGGGCGACGACGAGTCCGGCGTCGTGCTGCGTACCCACACCTCGCCCGTGCAGATCCGCTCCATGCTCGACCGCGAGCCGCCGGTCTACGTGATCTGCCCCGGCCGCGTCTACCGCACGGACGAGCTGGACGCCACCCACACCCCCGTCTTCATGCAGGTCGAGGGGCTGGCGGTGGACGAGGGCCTGACGATGGCCGACCTCAAGGGCACCCTCGACCACATGGTCTCCGCGCTCTTCGGCGAAGGCATGCGGACCCGGCTGCGCCCGGACCACTTCCCGTTCACCGAGCCGTCCGCCGAGATGGACATGGTCTGCTTCGTCTGCCGCGGCGAGTCCGTCGGCAACCCGGACCGGCCCTGCCGCACCTGCGGCTCCGAGGGCTGGATCGAACTGGGCGGCTGCGGCATGGTCAACCCGAAGGTGCTGGTCGCCTGCGGTATCGACCCGGAGCGCTACAGCGGGTTCGCGTTCGGGTTCGGGATCGAGCGGATGCTGATGTTCCGCCACAACGTCGAGGACATGCGAGACATGGTCGAGGGTGACGTGCGCTTCACCAGGCCGTTCGGGATGGAGATCTGATGCGAGTCCCGCTTTCGTGGCTGCGGGAGTACGTCGACCTGCCGGCCGGCGAGACCGGCCGCGCCGTCCAGGCCCGGCTGATCAGCGCAGGCCTGGAGGTCGAGACCGTCGAGCGGCTCGGTGCGGGCCTGACGGGCCCGCTGGTCGTCGGCCGGGTGCTGGCGATCGAGGAGCTGACGGAGTTCAAGAAGCCGATCCGCTACTGCCAGGTCGATGTCGGCGACGCCAACGGTACGGGCGACCCGCAGAACATCATCTGCGGGGCGAGCAACTTCGCCGTCGGCGACAAGGTCGTCGTCATCCTGCCCGGCGGCGAGCTGCCCGGCGGCTTCAAGATCGGCGCCCGCAAGACGTACGGCAAGGTCTCCGAGGGCATGATCTGCTCGGTGCGCGAGCTGGGCATCGGCGACGACCACGACGGCATCCTCGTGCTGCCGCCGGAGTACGAGCCGGGCACCGACGCGATCGCGCTGCTGGAGCTGAACGACGAGGTCCTTCACATCGCGGTCAACCCCGACCGCGGCTACGCGCTGTCCCTGCGCGGCGTCGCCCGCGAGACCGCCATCGCCTACGGCCTGCCGCTGCGCGACCCGGCGCTGCTCGACGTCCCGTCGCCGAACGACTACGGCTACGAGGTCAAGGTCGACGACCTGCGCGGCTGTGACCGGTTCACCGCCCGCGTCGTCACCGGCGTCGACCCCGAGGCCCGCTCGCCGATCTGGCTGCAGCGCCGGCTGCAGAAGGCCGGCATGCGCCCGATCTCGCTCGCCGTGGACGTCACCAACTACGTGATGCTGGAGACCGGCCAGCCGCTGCACGCCTACGACCGCGACCGGCTCGACGGCCCCCTCGGCGTCCGCCGCGCGGCCCCCGGCGAGAAGCTCACCACCCTCGACGGCGTCGAGCGCACCCTCCACCCGGAGGACCTGCTGATCACCGACGACCGCGGCCCCATCGGGCTGGCCGGGGTGATGGGCGGCGCCGACACCGAGATCGCCGAGGCCGAGGTACGCGACCACCTGCTCGGCACCGTGGCGGGCACCACCGACATCGTCATCGAGGCCGCGCACTTCGACCCCGTCTCCATCGCCCGCACCTCACGCCGCCACCGCCTCACCTCCGAGGCGTCGCGCCGCTTCGAGCGCGGCGTCGACCCCGAGGCCGGCCCCGCCGCGGCGCAGCGCACGGTGGATCTGCTGGTGCTGCTGGCCGGCGGCTCCGCCGAGGCGGGCGTGACCGTGGTCACCGCGCCCCGCGGGCCGCGTACCGTACGGATGCGGGCCGACCACCCGGACCGGGTGGCGGGCGTGACGTACGGGCGCGAGACCGTCGTGCGGCGGCTGCAGGAGGTCGGCTGCGACGTCTACGGCGCCGACGAGCTGACCGTCACCGTGCCGACCTGGCGTCCCGACCTGGTCTCGCCGAACGACCTCGCCGAGGAGGTCATCCGGCTCGAAGGCTACGAGAACCTGCCGTCCACGCTGCCCCGGCCGCCCGCCGGCCGCGGTCTGACCGGCCGGCAGCGGCTGCACCGCAGGGTCGGCCGGGCGCTGGCCGGCGCCGGCTACGTCGAGGTGCTGAACTACCCGTTCCTCGGCGAGGCGGCGCTCGACGCCCTCGGCCTGGAGCCGGACGACGCCCGCCGCCGTACGGCCACCCTCGTCAACCCGCTCAGCGACGAGGAGCCGGCGCTGCGCACCACGCTGCTGCCGGGGCTGCTCGCCGCCCTGCGCCGCAACCACGGCCGCGGCGCCGCGGACCTGGCGCTCTTCGAGACCGGCCTGGTCTTCCGGCCCTCCGGCTACGAGACCGCGCCGGTGCGGCTGCCCGTCGACCGGCGACCCACCGACGAGGAGATCGCCGGGCTCGACGCCGCCCTGCCCAAGCAGCCGCGCCGCGCCGCCGTGGTCCTGGCCGGCGCGCGTGAGCGGGCCGGCTGGTGGGGCCCGGGCCGCCCGGCGGACTGGGCGGACGCGGTGGAGGCGGCCCGTACCGTGGCCCGGGAGGCGGGCGTGGAGCTGGCGGCGGAGGCCGACCGGCACGCGCCGTGGCACCCCGGCCGGTGCGCCGCGCTGTACGCGGTCGTGGACGGCGAGCGGCGGGTCGTCGGCCACGCCGGCGAGCTGCACCCGCGGGTGGTCAAGGCGCTGCAGTTGCCGGAGCGCACCTGCGCGATGGAGGTCTCGCTCGACCTGCTGGAGATCGCCGGCGGCGGTCCGCTGCCGGCGCCGCGCATCTCCACGTACCCGGTGGCGACGCAGGACGTGGCGCTGGTCGTGGCCGCGGACGTGCCGGCGGCGAGGGTCGCCGAGGCGCTGCGCGCGGGCGCGGGGGAGCTGCTGGAGTCGGTGCGGCTGTTCGACGTCTTCACCGGCGAGCAGGTGGGCGAGGGCCGCAAGTCGCTCGCCTACGCGCTGCGCTTCCGCGCCGCCGACCGCACGCTGACCGCCGAGGAGGCGGGGGCCGCCCGGGACGCCGCGGTGGCCAGGGCCGCCGAGGAGGCGGGCGCGGTGCTGCGCGGGGCGTGACCCCGAAGAGCGGTACGGGGCCGGCCGCCGGCCCCGTACCGTCGTACGGTGCAGGCGCCCGGCTGGGTGGCCACCGCCCTGGCCGCATGAGTTCGGCGTGTGGTCCCGCCCGCCTGGTTGAAGCTGAACTCGTAGCATGGCGTGAAGAGTTGAACCTCGCACACCAGGCTGCACACGGACCCCTCGCTCGGCAGATGGTGGAAATGTCCGAATCTTCATTTGTTGCTCAGAACGGCTTCCCCTCTCGATAAACACCCAGGTCAGCGAGACTGCTCCCCGCGCACGCGGGGATGGACCCACGTCGTGGCGAACCTGGGTGCAAGGCGACATCTGCTCCCCGCGCACGCGGGGATGGACCCATCAAGGAGCAGCATCAGCAGCTCTACCAGGACTGCTCCCCGCGCACGCGGGGATGGACCCCGGGAGAACCTTTCCATGATGGCGCCGCCGGACTGCTCCCCGCGCACGCGGGGATGGACCCGTCTTCTCGATCATCCCGTCAGCGGCCCGGCGCTGCTCCCCGCGCACGCGGGGATGGACCCTGCTGACGTGCACGGGGACGCCGTTCCGGCTGCTGCTCCCCGCGCACGCGGGGATGGACCCCTCACGCAGCGGGACGCCATGCTGGGGCAGATCTGCTCCCCGCGCACGCGGGGATGGACCCCCGAGGTCGGCCAACGCACGCCACAAGGCGGACTGCTCCCCGCGCACGCGGGGATGGACCCCCCCCGCGCCCCGGCCCTTCGTCGAACACATCACTGCTCCCCGCGCACGCGGGGATGGACCCGCCAGCGTGTTCCACGACCGGCCCGTGGACTGCTGCTCCCCGCGCACGCGGGGATGGACCCGAAGCGCTCTCGTACCTGCGCACGAACCGCAGCTGCTCCCCGCGCACGCGGGGATGGACCCCGGTCGGCCCGATAATCGTCACGTGCTCCCCGCTGCTCCCCGCGCACGCGGGGATGGACCCGGCTCGAAGGTTCACCCGACGTGCACGGACCGCTGCTCCCCGCGCACGCGGGGATGGACCCGCGCCGCCGTGCCGGCCATCACCGAAGCGCCACTGCTCCCCGCGCACGCGGGGATGGACCCGCGCGAAACCCCCGCCGGATCTGTCACGACGGCTGCTCCCCGCGCACGCTGGGGATGGACCCGGGAACGGGTAGCGCGGGCGGTGGACGATGTCCTGCTCCCCGCGCACGCGGGGATGGACCCAAGTGGCGGTGACGCACTGCGCCGTCTTGTCCTGCTCCCCGCGCACGCGGGGATGGACCCCTCCCTGACCCCGAGCGGAAGTTGACCATGCCTCTGCTCCCCGCGCACGCGGGGATGGACCCGTGCCGGCGGCGTTGCAGAAGCTCGCCGAGCTCTGCTCCCCGCGCACGCGGGGATGGACCCGGGTCCGGGTCCGGGTCCGGGTCCTCGTGCTCCTGCTCCCCGCGCACGCGGGGATGGACCCTGCGCGCAGCGCTCACCGCGGCGAGTGCGGCGCTGCTCCCCGCGCACGCGGGGATGGACCCGCCGAGCACGCCGAGGTGACCATCCAGGCCATCTGCTCCCCGCGCACGCGGGGATGGACCCTACCGGCACGACCCGGGCCGCAAGGCGAAGTACTGCTCCCCGCGCACGCGGGGATGGACCCTTCCCCAGCTTCGTGTCCGCGTAGGCGCGGTCCTGCTCCCCGCGCACGCGGGGATGGACCCTCCGCATTCCGAGTCGGGAAGATGCTAATTCCCTGCTCCCCGCGCACGCGGGGATGGACCCGCGCCGGGTTCGAGCCCTTGGCTACCGTCTCCCTGCTCCCCGCGCACGCGGGGATGGACCCACGGAGGGGGCGCGGTGCGTCCCTCGAACCGGCTGCTCCCCGCGCACGCGGGGATGGACCCTTGCCACGGATTCCGTGGTGTTCTTCCCTTCCCTGCTCCCCGCGCACGCGGGGATGGACCCGGTAAGGGCACCATCGAACGCACGATCAGCCGCTGCTCCCCGCGCACGCGGGGATGGACCCGGGGCGGCGACCATGGCCTCCGTGAGGCCGGTCTGCTCCCCGCGCACGCGGGGATGGACCCCGCACCAAGCCGCGTCCGCACGGCAGCCGACGCTGCTCCCCGCGCACGCGGGGATGGACCCCTGACGGGCCCGGCGCAGCAGGGCAAGAGCAACTGCTCCCCGCGCACGCGGGGATGGACCCAGGTCGTGCAGCCGCTGGCGTTGGTCGTCGCTCTGCTCCCCGCGCACGCGGGGATGGACCCAAGGTTCGTGTGACCCTCAAGGGTGGCAAGGGCTGCTCCCCGCGCACGCGGGGATGGACCCGCTTGAGGCAGCGTTCGGCGCGGGCCATCGTCTGCTCCCCGCGCACGCGGGGATGGACCCCACGCCAGCGCTTCGATCGCCTGGACGAAGAGCTGCTCCCCGCGCACGCGGGGATGGACCCCCGCCCCCCAGGAGGTCCCCCACCCCACCCTCTGCTTCCCGCGCACGCGGGGATGGCCCCAACTCCGACCGCACCGCACGCGTCTACGAAAACTGTTCCCCGCGCACGCGGGGATGGACCCCTGGCGGTGGCGATGGACCCGGCGGGGAACGTCTGCTCCCCGTGCACGCGGGGATGAACTCGTCGGCACCGGTGACGATCCGCAGCGGGCCGGAGCCGGAATGGTGCTCTGTGCTGACACCACAACGACCCCCGCTGCGTGGCGAGGGCCGGTCGCTCGGAGTCTGCTTTTAGGGGGCTCAGGCGGGGAACTCCCCGCCCTTGACGGCGGCGACGAATGAAGCCCAGCCATCCGCCGAGAAGATGAGCGCCGGACCGCCCGGGTCCTTCGAGTCCCGCACCGGCGTGATGCCGGGGAAGCTGTCGGAGACCTCAACGCAGTTCCCGTCGCCCCCGTTGCTGTAGCTGCTTTTGCGCCACCGCGCGGCGCCGAGGTTGGCGGTACTCATGATGCCGTGTCCTCCATGATGGTTCTGATGAAGTCGAGCGAGTCTGGCGGCGGAAGGGCCGCGTCTCGCAACTGATCGTATGACAGCCGGTATTGGGCCACCTCTTTCGCGTCCTCCACCAGGTCCCCCGACTTGTTGCCTTCCAGGTAGGCAACGCCCACCCCATCCGACTGCCACAGCAGCGACAGCGAACCGCCCATGAGGTCGTGGACGCCTGCCGTGAAGGGGAGGACCTGGATCACGGTGGAAGGCTGCTCGGCGGACTCCAGGAGGTGGGCAAGCTGTCCAGCCCACACCTTCGCGTCTGCGGTTTGCCGCCTGAGCGTGGACTCGTCCAGGATCACGCGGAGGCTCGGGGGCGGCTCCCGCCGCAGCAGTTCCTGGCGGCTGAGTCGCAAGGTCACCTGTTCCTCCAACCAGTCCGGCTCCCCGTGGTTTGGAGATGACGACAGGACGGCGCGCGCGTAGTCCTCGGTCTGGAGGAGTCCGGGGAACGTGGTCATGTACTTGTGCATGATCACCGCCCCCTCCTCGTACCGGATGAACAACTTGTACCTGTTCACGATGACGCTGTTCCGCGCGGACTTCCAGAGCTTCACCAGCAATCCGTCAGTCCCGTAGTAACTGTCCAGATCTTCCATGACTAGGCGCTTTGAAATTCGATCGCCATTTTCGAGACGATTCAAGTAGCTTCGTTCGTATCCAGTATCTTCTGCGAGCTGAGCTAGAGATTTACCCGTTTTCTTCCTCAGCGTGACAAGTGCGTGAGCCAACACCTCGCGTGCGTCTTGCTTCTCCCGGTCTGTGTCCTCGCGTACCTGTTCTGCCATGCCGGCTCCCGCTGTTGCCTGCCGCTGCGACAACGCCCGGCGGGGCGTCAAGTCGCTCATTCACGGTGATGGTTGGGATACGCAGAGTAGTACCCGGCAGGGAGCCGGGGACACCCGAGAGACCCCCGCGGAGATTCGATATGACGACGGCAGGCAGCCAGGCAGCAGATGGACAGCCCCCCGAACTGTCTCCTTGGGCTCCAGCGGCAGGCGGGGAGTCGCCTGAGCCCTCAACGACGACGCCCCGGGGGCAACTGCGGAGGGAATCAAGGGTTTACGGCGGCGGACCAGGAGGGCCAGCGTCTGCCGCTTCACCCGCAGAACCGCATGGCTCCGGGCGCGAGGAGGTCGAAGGGGAGACGAACACCGGCCACGGCACGGCTCCCGCCCGTAACGAGGCAGAGGCCGTGACCATGTACGCGCGCATGTTCGCCCGGAGTGCCGCCTCGGTCGGCAAGGCGCGCGACTTCGCCGCAACCGTGGTTGGCATGGGCGACCGTACCGACGACATCCGCGTGTGCGTCTCCGAACTCGCGACCAACGCGCTCCAGCACACGCCCGTCGGCCGCCGCTTTCTCGTACGGATCATCTGCGATGAGGGTGTCGTGCGTATCGAGGTGCACGACGCCAACGGCGGCACTCCGCGCCTGTGTACGCCCGCGGATACCGAAGAACGCGGGCGTGGCCTGATGCTCGTCTCCGCGTTCGCTGACGATTGGGGAGTGTCTGACCGCTCCGGCCCCGGCAAGCTCGTGTGGGCGGCGTTCAAGATCCAGGCCGCTGCGGAGGCGTCGTGTTAACGGCCCGTGCCGGGGTGTCGGGCCCCGGGTTCATAGCGAGGCTGTGCGCCGCAAACTGGCTCGACGTGGCGAGGCTGCCCCGGTGGCGCGGCTGCTATCGGGCACCCCGTGCCGTTGCCCTCGGGCTTCATGGCACCAGTTCCTCTGGCAACGTATCTGCTCACAGCCCCGCAGCCCGACCCGCCCGCCCCAGGGGGTACGCCACGGGGTTCGCCGCCGTACGCGGCGCCGCCCGGCCCCGAGGAGGGCCACGCCCGGCAACCGACGCTTGCGCGGTGAGCCGGGCCGCGGGGAGCCGCACCGTGCAGGCAGCCGCCGCCGGCGGACCGGCGCTCCGGCATCCCGCCCGAAAGCGGCACCGGCTATACCGCGGTACGCCCCGCGAACCCGGCTCCGCCAGGGCCCGCGCCGGTGCACCTGGTGTCGTGTGGGCACCCCCCGGGCCACCCCGTCGCTTGATCGTGCGGGCCTGCGTCCGGCGGTCAAGGGCGTCCCCTCCGCTTCGCTGTGGGAACGTCGCCTCGCGATGGGGCTTCGCCCCACCCTTGACCCCGGACTCCGGCCCGTGGACAGACCGGCAGCTATGAGGTGGCCCGAGGGAGCGGGCACCCAGGACCGAGACTACGGATGCAGAGCCCGGACGACGGGGGGCGAGTGCCGAGGCCGGGCCCGCCCTGATCGCGGATGCGCCCCGCGGCGGGCGCCGGGACGCCGGTGGTTCGCGGGCCGGCCGAAGGGCGGGGGTATCCGTCGGAGCCGGGCCTGGCCCCGAACGCGGGCGGACACGGCGCCGGGGAGGCGGCCCGGCGCCCGGGCGCGGGCACCGCGGGCGGTCGCTACGAGGGCCGGGAGGCGCTCAGGCGGGTACCGCGGCACGCCGATACACGAAAGTTGAGGCACGTGGGCGATTCGCCCTTTGCGAAGAGTGTTACCGCGGGTTCGGCACCTTCTCGTGCGCCCGGGCCCGCAGGGAGGGCGACCCGCACCCCCGACCCGGGCACGTGCTGCCGCGGGCGAAAGTCGGGGCCCGTGGGCGATTTGCGCCGCTTTACGGAGGGGGTTACCGCCGATACCGCCCACCAACGCGCACCCGCACGGACGTTGCGCACGCGTCGCGCGCCGGGACGTCGGCCTTCGGGACGGTCGGGGCGGGATGCGAGGGCCCAACCGCCGATCGCTCCGAACCATCGCCGACGATTCCCGAAGCCGGCCGCCAGGCGGAGGCCGGCGGCTTTCGAGGTGGGCCCCAATGCTCCAACCCACGTCGCGGCAGCACACCCACGACCACCCCCCCTCCCCGGCCCCGCCCCCGCAGGACCCGGCCCACCCAACGCACCCACCCGGCAACGGCACGCCTCTCCACGGCACCGCGCCCGCCGACACGCGGGCCCCGCCCGGAACCGCAGCCCGGCCACGACCGGCGCCCGCCCAACCCCCGGCGGGTCGCCACGGCGCGGCGGCGCGGCGGCCTTCGCCGGTCCCGGCCTGCCCGCCACCCGGCGACCTACGGGAGCCGGCGAACAACGTCGCGATCTGCCTGCTCCGGGCGCTCCAACGGCCACACCGCGCGGCGGGACGCCATCTCGGCCCGCCTGCCCCGTCGGCCCCGCAGTGGGCCGCGTCCCGCGTGGCGATGTGGCCGGTCGGGGGATGACTCCGCAGGTCGCAGCACCGAGTTGTGAGTCGCGCACGACCGCGGAGAGCACCCTGCTGGGTGGTGGCCTCCTCCGCCTGCGGGCGAGGAACCGCTTCCCGCGCGTGGGGATGGATCCCCGCGGGGGCGAAGGCGCGCCGGTTCTGACTGCTTCTGCTGAGGGCGCTTGCATGGCTGGCGTGACGGCGACGTCGGTTGCATCGTCTATATCTCAATAGTTGTGTACTGAATGCTGATGGGTCATCATATTGCCGTGCGCGTTGCTCGCTGGAGCGCACGGGACCTATCGGAGCTGAACTGAGGTGAAGGCGTGGATCTGTTGGCCGTAATGATGGTGCTGTGTGCATCACTCGTGTGGTCGATCAAGCGGGTGAGCTTATCCGTACGATGTGATGGCTGTGGGAAGGCGAGGGGGCTTCGGCTCGTGCTCCGGCGGCGGTGAGTCAACATCCGGGGGTACGGCAGTCGCGTCACTGAGCTACTGCACAGGACGCGACTGCCCGACTCGACATCCCCGCGTGCGCGGGGAGCACCGAGAAGCCATGTCCCAATAGGGACCATCCCCGCCTGTGCGGGGAGCAGGGGGCTGTCAACAGGGCTTCTCTGCCTGCCAGGGAGCAGGTGGTGACAGGATAAGGGCGAAAGACTCAGGGCGCCTGCCGCCCCCGGCTCGTTCGCTCAGCGGGCGTAGCGGCGGCGTTTGGCGGTGGTACTCCACCCCTGGCGCGGTGGCCGATCCGCGGCGGTGGGCTGTGCGGTGGGGCGGCGGATGAGCGTGACGCCCTCGTGGTCCTCGGGCTGCCACTGGTGGTCGAGGGACTCGAAGGTGTAGCCCTGCTCGGTGTCGGTGGTGTACGTCAGCAGGGCGCGGCCCTCGTGCGCGTGCTCTTCCACCGCTGCCCAGAGCGCGCTCCGGATACGGGCCGAAGGACTGCCGACGAAGACGCCGGGGGAGACTTCGAGCAGCCAGCGAGTGAGGAAGCCCCGCAGCCCGACGGGGCAGTTGGAGAGGACGATCACCGTCACCAGATCAGCCCTTCGCCGAGGTTCCTGCCGGACTCCACTTCTTCGCCGCGGTCGGACTGGAGCGTGACCCGGTCGTGCTGCGGGGCGTCGCCCTCCTCGGCGGAGTCGGCCGTCGACCCGGGGGTGAGCAGTGTCTTCACGTCGTGGACGCAGCGCTCCAGCAGTCCGGTGGCGTGGACGCGGTCGCGTAGCGCGCGGCGCACGCGCGGGCCGATGTCCTCCTCGCTCTCCGCGGCTGCCTCGAAGGCGACCGGGATGCCGATCTCCGTCTTGTAGAGGTCCGCGATGTCCAGGGCGAAGGACAGCTCATGTCCGGAGTGAACGAAGCCCAGCCCTGGGATGCAGCCCAGCGCCGCGACCACGCTCTGCGCGATGCCGTACATGCACTGCCCGGCGGCTGTGACGGCCTGGTTCGGGGCGTCGCCGGATGCGAAGTCGCCCTGGACGTAGCGGCGTCCGCGCCAGCGGATGCCGGTGCGGGCCGCCTCGGCGCGGTAGCACGACTTGACGCGGTCGCCCTCCTTGCCGAGCAGCTCGCGGCGGCTGCGGCCGGCCGGGTCGTCGTCGGGGAAGCGGAGCGCGTACATCGAGCGGGCGACCTCCAGCCGCGTCCGCGGGTTGGCCCAGAGCCGCGCCTGGGCCTCGGCCAGGGCGGCGGAGCGGGAGAGCGCCCGGCCACCGGCGTAGTAGCGCACGCCGTGCTCTCCGACCCACACGATGCCGACGCCGCTCTCGCCCAGCAGCCGGACCGCCTGTTGGGAGATCTTCGTGCCCGGTCCGAGCAGCAGCGTGCCGATGGTCGCGGACGGGAGGTGGCGTACACCATCGCCGTCGGCGGCGGTGATCGCATTGTCGACGCAGTGGATGACGGCGCGCTCCAGGTAGACGAAGGACAACCGGTCGCCGATCCGGGTGAGTTCGCGTGGTGAGGAGGCGCCGCGCCTGCTGACGGTGGTCATCGGCTACTCCTGCGGTGCCAGGGTGAGCAGTCCGCAGCCGTACGCTTTGCCCCGGCCGATGCCCTGGGTGAGGGCGTTCCGCAGGGCCGCGGGGTCGGTGACCTCCAGTCGGCCGCTGAAGACGGTGGTGACCAGGGTGACCGGGCCGCCGCGCGAGCCGTTTCCCTTCCGGCCTGCGGGAGGCGCCGGGTCGCCGGGGCGTTTACGGAAGGAGAGGTCGCGGCGGCCGTGGACGACCACGGCGTACCGGTACAGCGGATCCTCACCTTCCGGCGCCACGCCCGGTAGCAGCTCGAAGCCGTGCCTCGCCTGCTGTTTCAGCAGCCAGCCGAGCTGGTGGCGCGGGGAGACGTGCGCCGTGCGCTTGGTCGGCTCCCCGTCCTTGCGGCGGATGCAGTGCACCGGATTGGCGGTCAGCCGGAACGACCAGCGGTCGCCCTTGGCCAGGCGTCGCAGGAACGGCTGGTAGTGCCGGGTCTCCCAGCCGGGGGCACCGGGCTCGGCCAGCGCGGGCCAGCCGGCCTGCTCCACCAGGCCCGTGAGGTCGGGACGGTCAGGGCCGACGAGGTAGACCTGCACGTCGGTACGGTCTCCGTGGTCCAGGCGCCAGAGGATGCGGGGCCGGGCTTCGGGGTCGGCAGGCAGGCCGGGGAAACCGGCGAGCAGCGCCGCGTGCAGGCGCTGCGGTGAGGACAGCAGGTAGCGGGCTCCGGGGCGGGCGGGGTTGATGCGGAAGCGCGTGAGGTACATCAGTCGCTCTCCAGCAGTGGCATCGGGTCGTGCTCCGGGACCTCGACCGGCCGCGGTACGGCGTCGTGCCGCACCGACCGGCGGGCGTACCGGCGGTGGCGCGGATCGAAGCTGAGCGGCTGGTCGGCCACGACGTCACCGGGTGGGTCGTCGGGTGTGGAGTCCAGCAGCACGGGAAGCTGGTCGGGGGCGGTGCGGGTGGTCTGCTTCCGATACCAGGCCGAGGCGAGCCACGGGTGCTTCAGCAACGCCCCCTCCAGCCCTGTGTCGTGCCGGATGCCCAGGTCGAGCCGTCGTGCGGGTGGGCAGGCGCGGCGGCCGAGGAACGGCAGGAAGTGCGGCGCACGCACTGCCGCGTGCAGCCTCTCGATCAGCGCCCGTTCGCCCTCGACCGCGGCCAGGAACACCGCGTCGGCGAGGTAGAAGCGCTCGGTGACCGGCATCGCCTTGCCGCTGGCCTGGTGATGCGCCGTGTGGAAGTCCCGCACGCGCGTACCTGGTTGATCGACGCGTACACCAAAGCGCAGCGCGGCGAGATCCGACAGATCGGCGGTACGGGGGCGGCCCTGGGCGGCGGCGAGCAGCCCGAGCACCCCGCTCTTGGTCGGCGCCGACTCCGTGGACCGCCGGGGGAAGCGCGAGGCGGCGCCCCAGGACTGGAGCGGGCCGGCGAGCTGGAGCAGCAGGACACTCACTGCCTGCCGCCCTGTCGCTCCGTGACCGCCGCGCCGACGCTCGCCACCAACTCGTCCAGGGTGACCCTGGTGCCGGCCTCGGCGAGCTTGGCGGTGTTGCGACCGGCGAGGACCACCCAGGTCGCCAGGGCCTCCTCGTTGAACTCCTGCTCCACAACGGCGATCTGTTCGGCCAGACGCTCGCTGGCCTGCCGGACGTGGCCTCTGCCCGACTCGGCCATCGTCGGCTCCTCGAACGCCCCCACGAAGTTGACCGGTCGGCTGTCGCGCAGCTTGACCACCACGGCGTCCGGAGGGGTGTGGTGGGCGAAGGTGTTGATCTTGCCGGTGGGCAAGGAGGAGACGAAGCCGCGGACGAACGCTTCGACCGCCCGGCGCACCGGCGTGGCCCCGTCGGCGTCCTCGTCCAAACCCTGGCCGAGGTTGTCAGCCAACCGGTCGACGTCCAGGGCGGCGTAGCGGTACAGCGTCGCGGAGTTGAACTCCACGGTGCCGATCATCCCGGCGCCGGTCTCGTCCGTCTTGTTCTCGTCGTCCACCGCCGTGTAGTAGTCCGACTCGTTCTCCACCGCGTGGACGCTGAGGGCGTGCGCGACCTGGGCGGCGGCGTCCACATTGATGTCGGCTCCGTCGGCGACCATCCGGCCGAAGAGGGCGATGTCGACGGAGTGGCGGGTGTCGGCGATCTCCCTGGCGCGCTCCTTGTTCTCCTTGGTCTTGAGGAACCCGCCGATGTCCGGACGGCCCTCGAGCGCCAGCTCTGCCAGCCCGCGCCGCTGCCGGGCGCTGAGGAACATCAGGTACTTGGACTCGGGCGGCAGCGGCACCGCCTCCTCGGCCTCCTCGGCGGCCTTGGCGGCCTTGGTGGAATCCTTGTTCTTCTTGGGCTTCTTGCGCTCGGGTACGGCAAGGCTGGCACCGGTACCCGCCTCCACCACGGCCTTGGCCAGCTCCCATGACTCCTCGGGGGTGACCTCCGGCTGAAGCTCCCGGATCGTCTCGCCGATCAGCTCGGCGACCTTCTTCGTGCGCACGCCCAGCTCGGCCGGGTCCAGCAACTGCCGGAACTCTGTACGGGTAGCGCGCTTCCACGCCTGGCTGGAGACCCGGGAACGGCGCACCCCGCCGTAGACGGCGGACTTGGGTGTGCCGGTGTCGTCCCGGTTCAGGTTGCTCGGCGGGACCGTCTGGAGAACGTGGATGTCAACGATCGTACGGCTCACGGGTGTTCCTCACTGTCATGCCCGGTGGCGGGTGAACCGCCTTCGTTGGTGGGATGCGCGCCCTCGGCGTCTTTGCGCGGACGCCAGGAGTGGAAGTCACGGCCCCACTCCCGGCGGACGGCCAGGCGCCGGGTGGGATCGAGGATCCGCTCGATCTGGTCAGCGAGCCGGCCGTAGTCCAGCGGCTCGCCCGCGCGGCGCAGCAGCAGGATCAACTCCCGCAGCCGGTAGGCCAGCACGTTCGCCGACGTGGCCCCGGCGGCCCGGACGAAACGACGGCGCAGCGGCTCGTCGATCTCGCCTTGCGGCATCAACGCGCGAACGGCGCCGCCGAGCTGCGGGCCGATAACGTGCATCCGGCTGGCCCGCTGGGACTGCTGGTGCAGTGCGTACAAGGTGACTGCCAGGTGAACGGCGGTGGGTCCGTGCTCACTGCCGCGCACCCGCCCCTCCGGCGTGTAGAGCGCATCCATGTCGATCAGGCCGAACAGCTCCGGGACCTCCTCCGGTGCCTTCCCCGCGCCGCGCCGGAGCTGGGCGAGCCGGGCAACGGCCCACGGCTCATCGTTCGACACATAGCCGCGCTGGATCGGCTCCAGGCACGCCCGTACCGTACGGCCGGCGAGCCCCGGTTCGTACGCGTCCCACCGCGCTGTAGTGGGCGTGGGGCTGCTGGTGGTCATGGCGCGGGCTCCTCTGGTCGGCTTGGTGAGGGGGAATCGCCAGCGGGGCCGGGTGGGGGGCCGTCGTCCTCCGGCGCCAGCACGCGCTTGCGCAGTTCGCTGCGGAATCCGCGTTCCACGCTCGCGGAGTTCAACCAGTACGTGCCGCCCTTCGCGGTCGGCCGCACGCGGCCTTCCCAGGCGGCCTCGCCGGCGGACTCGACCAGCTCCGAGCCGAGCGCGCGCACCCGGTCGTGCGCGGTGCGGCGCCAGCTCTCCAGCCGTTCCCCGGTAGCCGCGCCGGACCTGAGCGCTGCCAGCCACTGGAGGAAGGGGCCCTCCAACTCGCCGAAGCCCCGGTCGCGGGCCTCCGCCCGCGGCGTCGCCTGCTCGGCGCCCGCGGCCTCGGCGAGCCCCGCGGCGAGGTTGCCCAGCAGCCAGACCGCGGTCTCGGCGAGTTGCACGGCCCGTACCGCCGTGTCCCGCAGCCTGCTGCCCCGCTGCGAGAGCAGTGCCACGGACAGGCTCAGGCTGTCGTCCACCACATCGGCGACCACCGATTGCTGGGTGCCGTACTCGCAGCCCAGCAGCCGCACCCTCAGCAGGTGGTCCAGGCCCAGCACGGCACCTTCTTCCGCCATGCGACCCAGCCACTCCAGTACACGAGGGGTGAGGCCCGGTGCCGCGCCCCGGTCGGCGGCACGCTGCGCTGCTTCGGGCGGATAGCCGGTGATCAGCGAGGCCAGACCCCGCCAGGCGGCGCGGGCCGGATCATGGGTGCGCGGGAGGTAGACCGGGCTGGTCCGCAGCTTCTTCTCCTGCTGCGCGCTGCGCCGCCAGCCGGTCATCGGCTCGCAGCCGTGCATGTCCCGATAGGGAAGCGGGTCCCCGTAGGCGAGCACCACGCCGTACGCTTCACGGCCGTCATGGTGCAGCCGCACCCGCCTGGCGGGCCAGGTGTACAGGCCGCGTGGCCCGTACGGCCCGGCTTCGGGCTCGGGCAACGGAGCTGCCCCGAGCGGCTGCGGGCGGCGCCAGACGGGCTGGTCCTCGTCATCGTGCCGCAGCAGGTCGTCGTCCTCGCGGGGGATCAGGTTCATCAGGAGCGTCTCGCGCAGGGTGTCCCCCTCCGCGAGGACGCCGCCGAGCATCCCAACCGATCCGACGCCCTGCGGATAGACCTTGCCCGCCTTGAGCCGCGGGTCACCCACGGCGCCGGTTTTGATGCCCGAGACGTCCCAGGCGTGTGCGTGAACCACCCAGCGGGCCGCCTCGGCGAAGGACAACCGCTGTGCGCCGTGCGCCCGCATGCTGAGGAAGCGGTCGTTGTTGGGGACGTCCGCGACGATCCGGTCCAGGCAGAAGACCTCGTCCTTTGCTGTCCGCAGGTCCGCCACCTGGAAGAAGGGGCGCTCCCGGTGCAGCAGGTCGAACCGCTCCCGATGCTCTGACAGGTACGCCACCACCTGCTCGGCCGGGAAGCCCTCCGGACCTGCCTGCCACAGCTCCGCCCACGCGTCCCGCGTCGGCGGTCCACCTTCCAGTGCGTCGTACAGCACCGCCAGCAGCAGCCGGACCAGGGCGAACTCCTGGGTGGGCAGGTCGCCCGGAATCCGCCGGATGTCGTCGGCTCGCTCGAACACCTCGGTCAGCGACACATCCTTCTCCACGCCGTCGCGCAGCAGCACCGGCAGCCACGGCTGTGTGGTCAGGTCGAAGGAGGGCACAGTATCGGCGTCGCGGACCGGTTCCTGGGCGTCAGGAGACACGGGTCACCTCAAGACCGTCGTCGGGCGAGTAGCGCAGTGCGAAGCCTGCCAGAGAGCACTGACACCCCTCGTCCAGCGCCAGGATCAGCTCCCCGGCCAGCCAGTGGCAGTCGCGTCCCTGCCAGGCGCCGATGTACAGCTCCTCCAGTTCCGCCACCGCACGGTCCGCGGTCGCATGGCTGAAGTGGCGCGGCAGCCGCAACGCGCTGGCCGCGACCACCCGGGCGCGGTGCGGATCCGGCGGGGCGTCGGTGGACAGCTCCAGCCCGCCGCGGCGCCGCCCGCGTTCGTCCGGAGGCAGCCACGGGAGAGTGCGCAGCATTCCGTCGGCGGTGCGCTGCACGACGAGTACCTCCAAGTTGTCCTCGGTATCGCGTACCTGCTGCCGCCCGGCCGGGCTGTCATCCGCGTCACCTACACCGGCGTCGATCCAGCCCAGCAGGGACCGCCCCGGCGTCTTGGGAGCGGCGAGCCGGTAGGTCCTGGCCTTCTTCTTCTGCTGGACCCGCCGTGCCTCGTCGGACTTCTCCGCTGTTGCCAGGGTGTCCTGCCAGCCCGCCGGCCCCACGGGGGCCGTGCCGTACGCGTCCTGCACCAACGGGGAGATATCCGTCGGGAGCCGTACCGGGCGACCGCCGTCTGCCAGGTGCGGCCGGAGCACCGCCGCGGCGCGCAGCAGCGGCCATGCCCCGTACACTGCCGCCGATCCGCGGACTGGGACGGGAGGCGGCCCGTCAGGGGCCGTCCACTGCCCGTCCCGGTCGTCCGGCTCGACGCCGGTGACCAGGCAGCGGGCGGTCCGTAGCCGCGGCGGACGCTCTCGCTCGTGGCGGTGCAGACGTCCCATCCGCTGGAGGACGAGGTCCACAGGGGCAAGGTCGGTGACCAGGAGGTCGAAGTCCACGTCCAGCGACTGCTCGGCGACCTGGCTGGCCACCACGATGTGCGCGGTCTGAGGCCGCCGTCCAGAGCAGGTCTCCGGCGGCCCGAAGCGCTCGCGAAGGTCGGTGTCCTTGGCGGCGCGGTCCAGGTCCACGAAGCGCGCGTGAGCGACCGTCACCGCCTCCGCGCCGAAGCGCGCCCGCAGGACGGCCGCGGTATCCCGCACCCGGTCCACCGTGTTGCGGACGATCAAAGCGCAACCGCCACCGTCGAGTTCACCGGCCAAACGTTCGGCGAGAACCTCCGGGCTGTCCGCCAACGCCTCGACCGCCACCTGCGTAGCGCGTCCGGAGGCCACCGGCGCGCGTTCAACCGCCCTACCGCCCGGTGAGACGGCGGTAAGCAGCGGGTACGCCTGCGTGGAGTCGTCCGGCCGAAGCGGCTCCTGATACGCCTGCGCGCCCGCGTACGCGCGGGCCAGCTCTCGGCGACGCGCCGCAGGGAGCGTCGCCGAGAGCACCACGACCGGCACCCGGTAGGCGCCCAGCCAGGCCAGTGCTCCGTCGAGATAGGTATCCATGTACGCGTCGTACGCGTGCGCCTCATCGATCACGACCACCTTTCCGGCCAGCGTGAGGTGACGCAGGGCGAGATGGCGGGACTTCAGCGCGCCGAAGAGGAGCTGGTCGATCGTGCCCGCGACGAAGGAGGAGAGCATCCCCTTCTTCCGGCCGCGCAGCCATTGATGTGCCACCAGTTCAGCGGTGTGCACGACGTGTCCGTCGACGCGATGCGATCCCCTCGTCCGTGGGTCGTCCGTCTCCACGGCCAACGGGCAGGAAGGAGCGCCCATCAGCGAGGTGTAGTGCGGATTGAGCGCGGACTTGGCATGTGCCAGGAACACGGAGTGCGCGCCACGCTCCCGGTCCTCATCCGGCAGCCGGCCCAGCCAGTCCCGGAGTCGGGGGAACATCGCATCACCCGTCGCCCTGGTCGGCAGAGCGAAGAAGCACCCGCCCGCGCCTGATCGCGCGGCGAACACCTCCGCCACCGCCAGCGCCCCCTCCGTCTTCCCCTCGCCCATCGGCGCCTCGACGATCAGCAGACCCGGCTCGGGCAGTTCGCGAGCCAGCTCCACCGCCGCGGCCTGCACCGGGCGCACCTGCGCACCGGCAGGGAGGGCGAACCGGCTGCCATAGTGGTCGTCAGCCTCTGTCGGCGGGTCCACCGCCCGCCAGGGAGCAGGGAGTTCGAGCCCGCGCCAGGCCGCCTCGAGCCGCTCGGCGGAGGTCTGCCCTTGCGCGTCGGGGAAGTAGGGGAAGAGATCGGCGTTGCTCGCAATCCAGTCCGCCACGATCACCGTCGCCGACACCAGCACCTGAACGGTCTGGGGAAGCCGTACGTCCCTCCAGGCCGACAGCCGGTCCCGAACCCCGCACGCCACGGCAGCGGCGTCCAGCAATTCTGCCTGGACGCCCCGCCACACAGCCTCGGACGCCCCGCGCGTGCGTAACAGTTCGCTCCTGCCACGCAGTTGTCTGACCTGTCCGGCGTCCGGAGGCACGCCGTGGTGCCCGCCGACGACCACGGTGAACTGCCCGCGTGCGTCCTTCGCGAACTCGCCGCGCGCCTCCAGCCACTCGTCCAAGAGGATCTGCCCGGCCAGGCCGTGCGGTGCCGCGCTGCGCTCGGTAAGCAGACGGCGGGTCGGCATCACCAGCCCGTGGTCATGCATGACGGCGGCGAGATCCTCCACCTGGCAGGCGAAGGCCGGCGTGGCTTTGCCAATGTCGTGCACCGTTGCCAGCCACACGGCCACAAGCCGCGCATCTGCCTCCCCACCCGGCAGAGCCTCGGCCACAGACCGCCGTACCCGACGGGGCATCCAGTCGTCCCAGAGCCGCCCGGCCACGGCACCGCTGTCCGCCATATGTCGCCACAGCGGCAACCATGCACCGCTCCTGCCGCCCTCGCGCTGGTCGGATTTCGCCCACACTGCTCGGGCGGGCGAGGACAATTGCTCACCGATACGTGCCGCATCCGGCGGCCTGCCGTTCATGCCGTGCATTAGACCCCGTGACGAGATGATGCATAGCGTCGTTGAGTGATTCTGTCTGTTAATTCATGCTAGTGATTGACATTTTGTAGTTTTGCTCGTTCGCAACTGTTGCTCCCCTCCCACCGCCCGACAGCCACTAGCTAGCTCTTCTGGCTTACCCGGGCAGGAGCCCCCATGGACGTACGCTGAGTTGCACCTGAGGCGATGCATGCTGTCCGGTTAGACCGAATGGTGGAAATGTCCGAATCTCCGTTGATTGCTCAGAAGGGCCCCACCTTCCGGTAAACACCCAGGTCAGTAAGACTGCTCCCCGCGCACGCGGGGATGGACCCAGCACGTCCATGGCGCTGGTGACCGCGCTGCGCTGCTCCCCGCGCACGCGGGGATGGACCCAGCGCGTCGGGTTGGAACACGCTGCCGTCGGCCTGCTCCCCGCGCACGCGGGGATGGACCCGTGGGGGAGTAGGTGAAGAACTCCTTGTTGAGGAACTGCTCCCCGCGCACGCGGGGATGGACCCGCCGTGTGGGGCTACCTGTCCAGCATCCTTGACTGCTCCCCGCGCACGCGGGGATGGACCCATCTGGCCGGCCTCACCAACAAGGAAGAGCCGCTGCTCCCCGCGCACGCGGGGATGGACCCGAGCCAGCCGTGAAGCGCAGCATGGGACGCCTCTGCTCCCCGCGCACGCGGGGATGGACCCGGCGTGACCGATCTCGACGTCGGCGGGTACTGCTGCTCCCCGCGCACGCGGGGATGGACCCCGTGGATCGAAAGCCACCTTGAGCCGCTGCACCTGCTCCCCGCGCACGCGGGGATGGACCCGCCCTTGTCGGCCATCTACTTGCCGATCATCTCTGCTCCCCGCGCACGCGGGGATGGACCCGACGGACGACCTCCTGCAAGAGGAGGTAGCGCCTGCTCCCCGCGCACGCGGGGATGGACCCACGAACGCTCTCCCGATCGTCGTGGCCTGGGACTGCTCCCCGCGCACGCGGGGATGGACCCGCTCCGTAGCAGACCAGTAGCCCCCGGTAGCCCTGCTCCCCGCGCACGCGGGGATGGACCCGGCGACATCCAGCTCTACACGCACACCGCCGGGCTGCTCCCCGCGCACGCGGGGATGGAGCCTGGGGTACCCCCTGGTCTCCAGGGGGTGGATCGATCCGATCCAAGACTGGCGGCCGTGAGCCGGCCGCCAGTCTGCGGTAGCTCCGTAGGGAGTCCTGTAGTACGAACCAACTAGTAGGAGTAGAACCCGGCGCCCGACTTGCGGCCCAGCCTGCCCGCTTCGACCATCCGCGCCAGCAGCGGCGGCGTCGCGTACGACGGCTCCTTGTACTCGGCGTACATCGAGTCGGCCACCGAGGCGATGATGTCGAGGCCGATGAGGTCCGAGAGCTTCAGCGGACCCATCGGGTGGGCGCAGCCCAGCTCCATCCCGTTGTCGATGTCCTCGCGCGTCGCGATGCCGGACTCGAACATCCGGACCGCGGAGAGGAGATACGGGATCAGCAGCGCGTTGACGACGAACCCGGAGCGGTCCTGGGCCCGGATGGCGTGCTTGCCGAGCACGTCGCGGGCCAGCGCCTCGGTCCGCTTGAGCGTCTCGTCGCTGGTCGTCAGCGCCGGGATCAGCTCGACGAGGCGCTGGACGGGCGCGGGGTTGAAGAAGTGCATCCCGATGACCTGCTCGGGCCGCGAGGTGGCGACGGCGAGTTTGATCAGCGGGATGGAGGAGGTGTTGGAGGCGAGGACGGCGTCCGGGCGGGTGACGACCTGGTCGAGGATCTGGAAGATTTCGGTCTTGACCTGTTCGTTTTCCACCACCGCCTCGATCACGAGGTCGCTGTCCGCAAGCTCTCCGAGATCGGTCGTGAAGCTCAGCGCGGCCAGCGCCTCGTCCCGCTCCAGCTCGGTGATCTTGCCGCGCTCCGCTGCCTTGGCGAGGGAGTTGGTGACGCGGGTACGGCCCAGTTCGAGGGCGTCCCCGGTGGTCTCGGCGACGACGACCTGAAGGCCGGAGCGGGCACACACCTCGGCGATGCCCGAGCCCATCTGGCCGGATCCGACCACTCCGACGCGTTCGATGTCGGTCAATGTCTCTCCTCGTCCCTCGTCCTGCCGTGTGGGCAACCCTTTTGGACCCCTGACGTTACCCGCGTAGCGCATGGCTCTTGTCCCCGGGTGAGGCAGGACGCGAGGATGTGCCGCAACTGACGAGTGGTTCAGACCACTTGGCGCAGTCGGATTCCTGTTCTCGGCGATTCGGAGGATCCAGATGGGGAGCAGCACTCCCGGCAGACGGCACCACCTCAGCCGGCGCCGGTTCGGCGCCGCGGCGGTGGGCGCCCTGTCCGCGGTGACCGTGGCGGGCGACGCCATGGCGGCCCCTGCCGGCGCGGCGGGGCGTGGCCACGGCCGCCCGGCCGGGCAGATGCGCGGTTCGTGGGTGGCGACGGTGGCGAACATCGACTGGCCGGTCCGGCAGGGCCTGAGCGCGGCCGAGCAGCAGCGTCAGTTGCTGGCCCGGCTCGATGAGGCGGCGGACCGGCGGATGAACACCGTCGTCTTCCAGGCCCGGCCGACGGCGGACGCGATGTGGCCGTCGCCGCACGAGCCGTGGTCGGAGTGGCTCTCCGGGACCCAGGGCGCCGACCCGGGCTGGGACCCGCTCGGCTTCGCGGTGCGCGAGGCCCACCGGCGCGGTCTCGAGCTGCACGCCTGGTTCAACCCCTACCGGGTGCGCAACGACGCGCTCGCGGAGAAGCTGGTGCCCGGGCACCCGGCGAACCGGCACCCCGAGTGGGTCATCCCCTACGGCGGCAAGATCTACTACGACCCGGGGGTGCCGGAGGTCCGCCGCTTCGTCCAGCGCTGCATCCTCGACGCCGTACGCCGCTACGACATCGACGCCGTGCACTTCGACGACTACTTCTACCCGTACCCGGTCGCGGGCCAGGAGTTCGCCGACGAGCAGACGTACCGGACGTACGGCGGCGCGTTCGCGAACAAGGCCGACTGGCGGCGCAACAACGTCGACCTGCTCATCGCGGAGCTGGGCCGGGCCATCAAGCGGACGAAGCCGAACGTGCAGTTCGGCGTCAGCCCGTTCGCGGTCTGGCGGAACGCGGCCACCGACCCCGAGGGCTCCGACACCCAGGCGGGCACGCAGACGTACGACAACCTCTACGCCGACACCCGCAAGTGGGTGCGCGAGCGCTGGATCGACTACATCGTCCCGCAGGTGTACTGGAACATCGGCTTCGCGGTCGCCGACTACGCCAAGATCGTGCCCTGGTGGAACGACGTGGTCGCGGGTACCGGCGTCAACCTCTACATCGGCGAGGCGCTGTACAAGGTCGGCGCCGCCGGCCAGCCCGCGGCCTGGTTCGACCCGGCGGAGCTCTCCCGGCACCTGACGTTCTGCCAGGACTACCCGGAGGTCCAGGGCAACATGTACTTCTCCGCGAAGCTGCTGCCCCAGGACCCGCTGGGTGCGGTCAGCAGGCTCGTCGCCGACCACTACGGCACGCCGGCCCCGCCGCCGCGCTGCTGACGGCCGCGCGCCGGCCCCCGTCGTCCCGGCCGCACCGCCACCCGCGGCCGCGGGCGTCAGCCCTGCCCGGACTCCCGGTCCCGATGCCGGACCACGGAGTCCGGGCCGGGTGACACCAGTGCCTCGTGGCCGTCCTCGAACCGCACCCGGTAGGGCGGTGCGCCGGCCGCGCCCATGACTTCGACGATCTCCGCCGTCCGGTCCTCCTGACCGACGACTCGGCCGTGCACACACAGCTTGTCGCCCACTTCAGCCTGCATCGGGTCGACCTCCCTGTCCGGCTCGTCCCCAAATGATGGGGTCCGTGACGGCCAGTTTAGGCGCGCCTGCCGCGCTTGGCTCCCGGAGGATTCCGGTGTACGGGCCACGCACCGCGTGTCAGGCTCTGCCCATGGCTCACGTTCCCGCCCCGTACGAGGTCTCCACCGACCCCGCCCGGCTCGATCGGGCGCTCGTCCACCGCTGGCTGTCCACCGACGCCTACTGGGCGCTCGGCCGCAGCCGCGCGCAGCAGGACACCGCGATCGACCACTCCCTGAACTTCGGCGTCTACGCCCCGGCAGGCGATCCCGGCGGCGATCCCGGCGGCGGCCTCCGCGCCGGCGGCGGGCAGGTCGCGTACGCCCGCGTCGTCACCGACCGTGCCACCTTCGCCTGGCTCTGCGACGTCTACGTGGCCCGCGAGGCCCGCGGCGCCGGCGTCGGCAGCGGCCTGGTGGCCGCCGTCCGCGACCACCTCGCGCCGTACCGGCTGCGCCGCGTCCTGCTGGCGACCGGCGACGCCCACGGGGTCTACGCGAGGTTCGGCTTCGCGCCGCTGGCGGATCCGAGCCAGTGGATGGCTCTGGGCACAGCCTGACAGCGCTCTTACCATCGCCGCATGAACGTTCGTCTCACGTTGCTCGCCGCGGCCCGCAATTCCTCGCGGCTCGCGGAGCGCTTCGACGACGACCGGCCGCTGGACGCGGCCGGCTGGGTGGCGGCCGAGCGCGCCGTTCCGGTGTTCTCCCCGCTGGCCGCGGCCGAGTTGCGGTACTGCTCGCCCACGCAGCGCTCCCGCGAGACCGGGCGGGTGCTCGGCCTCGCGCCGCTGGCCCAACTCGCGCTGCGCGACTGCGACATGGGCCGGTGGCGGGGCCGCACGCTGGAGGAGGTGATGGCGACCGAGCCGCGCGACGTGGACGCCTGGCTCGCGGATCCGCACGCCGCGCCGCACGGCGGCGAGCCGCTGATCGCCTTCATCCAGCGGATAGGGGGCTGGCTGGACACCCGCCCGGTGGACGACGGCACCCACGTGCTCGCCGTCACCGAGCCCTCGATCATCCGCGCCGCGCTGGTCTACGCGCTGAAGGCGCCGCCCGCCTCGTACTGGCACATCGACGTGATGCCGCTCTCGGCGATCAGCCTGACGGGGCGCCCCGGGCGGTGGAGTCTGCACGTCGACAGCTGGGCGTGAGCGCCGGGGTGAGTGGACTGCGGAGCGTGGCGGGCGGATGATGTCGGGGCCATTGCCAACTCCCTACGGGTAGGTAAGTCTACTGCCAAGTAGGTAGCCGCAGTACCGGGTGCGAGGAGCGAGACGCGATGAGCTCGTACGACGTGATCGTGATCGGTTCCGGCTTCGGTGGCTCGGTGGCCGCCCTGCGCCTGACCGAGAAGGGATACAAGGTCGGCGTGCTGGAGGCCGGGCGCAGATTCGCCCGCGAGCAACTGCCCAAGAACTCCTGGCGGCTGCGCGACTACCTGTGGGCCCCCGCCCTCGGCCTCTACGGCATCCAGCGCATCCACCTCCTCAGCAACGTCATGGTGCTCGCCGGCGCCGGCGTCGGCGGCGGTTCCCTCAACTACGCCAACACCCTCTACGTGCCTCCGCCCGCCTTCTTCCGGGACCGGCAGTGGGGCCACATCACCGACTGGCAGGAGGAACTGACCCCGTACTACGACCAGGCGCAGCGGATGCTCGGCGTCCGGGAGAACCCCACGACCACCGAGGCGGACACGTACCTCAAGGCCACCGCCGAGCGCATGGGCGTCGGCGACTCCTTCCGGCTCACCCCCGTCGGCGTCTTCTACGGCGACGGGCGCGACGCCGGCGGCGGGCCCGAGGCGGCTCCCGGGGAGACGGTGCCCGACCCGTACTTCGGCGGCGCGGGCCCGGAGCGCGCCGCGTGCCTGCAGTGCGGCTCGTGCATGACCGGCTGCCGCTACGGCGCGAAGAACACCCTGACGGAGAACTACCTCCACCTCGCCGAGCGGCGCGGCGCCGTCATCCACCCGCTCACCACCGTCGTCGACGTGCACGAGGCCGCCGGCGGCGGCTACGAGGTGACCACGGTGGCGACGAACAAGCGCCGCCGCGGCAAGCGCGAGGTGCTGCGCTGCGCCCACGTCGTGGTCGCGGCGGGCACGTACGGCACGCAGACCCTGCTGCACCGCATGAAGACCACCGGCCGGCTGCCCGGGCTCTCCCCGCGCCTCGGCGAGCTGACCCGCACCAACTCCGAGGCCCTGGTCGGCGCGGTGACCTTCCCGCGCACGTACCGCAAGAAGCGCGGCGCGGGCGAGCCGGACTTCACCAAGGGCGTGGCCATCACCTCCTCGATCCACCCCAACGCCACCACGCACATCGAGAACGTGCGCTACGGCAAGGGCTCCAACGCGATGGCGCTGCTGTGCGTCCCGCAGTTCAAGCCCACGGGCAGGCTGCCCAAGGCGCTGCGCGTGCTGGGCGCGTATCTGCGGCACCCGGTGCTGGTCGCGCGGACCGCCACGACGTACCGGTGGTCCGAGCGGACGATCATCGGGCTTGTCATGCAGACCCACGACAACTCGCTGACCACATACCTGAAGGACAAGGGCCTCGGCAAGGGGCTGCTCACGGCCCGGCAGGGCCACGGGGCGCCCAACCCGGTGCACCTCCCCGAGGGCGCGGAGGCGGCGCGGCTGCTCGCCGAGCAGATCGGCGGCCAGCCGGGCACGAACCTCGGCGAGCTGATGGGCACCCCGCTGACCGCGCACTTCCTCGGCGGCTGCCCGATCGGCGAGGACGCGGAGCAGGGCGTCATCGACCCGTACCACCGGCTGTACGGCCACCCCGGGATCTCCGTGGTGGACGGCTCGGCGGTCTCCGCGAACCTCGGCGTGAACCCGTCGCTGACGATCACGGCGCAGGCCGAGCGGGCGATGGCGCTGTGGCCCAACAAGGGCGAGGAGGACCCCCGCCCCGCCCAGGACCGCCCGTACACCCGCGTCCCCCCGGTCGCCCCCCGGCACCCGGCGGTCCCGGCGGGCGCGTTCGGCGCCCTGCTGCTACCGGTCCCGGAGGTCCCCCCGAAGCCCCAGGGCTGAGACGCCGCGCCCCGGGCGGCGTCTCAGCACGCCCGGACGACGGCTTCCCCCCGGGAACACCGTCCCAGCCCCGGCCGCACCCGCCCCGGCCCGGGGTGCCGGTGGATATTCTTTGCATAGCTCTGCCGTCGTCCGTATAGTCATGCCGTGACGAGGAGGAGCGGATGACCGTACGGGTGGCAGTGGCCGGGGCGAGCGGGTACGCGGGCGGGGAGCTGCTGCGGGTGCTGCTGGGGCATCCCGGGGTCGAGATCGGGGCGCTTACGGCCCACGCCAACGCCGGCCTCCCCCTCGGCGACATACAGCCCCACCTTGCGCCGCTCGCCGGCCGCGAGCTGGCCGAGACCTCGGCCGCGGTGCTCGCCGGGCACGACGTCGTGTTCCTCGCGCTGCCCCACGGGCAGTCCGCCGCCGTCGCCGCGGCGCTCGGCGACGACGTGCTCGTCGTCGACTGCGGTGCCGACCACCGGCTCGCCGACGCCGCCGACTGGGAGCGGTTCTACGGCACGCCGCACGCCGGCACCTGGCCGTACGGGCTGCCCGAGCTGCCCGGGCACCGCGAAGCGCTCCACGGGGTCCGGCGCATCGCGGTGCCCGGGTGCTACCCGACCGCGGTCTGTCTCGGCCTGTTCCCCGCGTACGCCGCCGGGCTCGCCGAGCCGGAGGCCGTCGTCGTCGCCGCCTCCGGCACCTCCGGTGCGGGCAAGGCGCTCAAGCCGCACCTGCTGGGCAGCGAGGTGATGGGCTCCATGAGCCCGTACGGCGTCGGCGGCGGGCACCGGCACACGCCGGAGATCGGCCAGAACCTCAGCGCCGTCGCGGGGGAGCCGGTCACGGTCTCCTTCACCCCGACCCTCGCCCCGATGCCCCGCGGCATCCTCGCCACCAGCACCGCGCGGGCCCGGCCCGGCACGACGGCGGAGGCGGTGCGCGCCGCGTACGAGAAGGCGTACCAGGACGAGCCGTTCGTCCGTCTGCTGCCGCCGGGGCAGTGGCCCGCCACCGGCGCGGTCACCGGCTCCAACACCGCGCTGCTGCAGGTCGCGTACGACGGCGGCGCCCGGCGCATCATCGCGATCAGCGCCGTCGACAACCTCACCAAGGGCACCGCGGGCGGCGCGGTGCAGAGCATGAACATCGCCCTCGGACTCCCCGAGGAGCTGGGGCTTTCTACGACAGGAGTGGCACCTTGAGCGTCACGGCAGCCAAAGGGTTCACGGCGGCGGGCATCGCCGCCGGGATCAAGGAGAACGGCAACCCGGACCTGGCCCTCGTGGTCAACGAGGGGCCGCGCCGAGCCGCCGCAGGCGTCTTCACCGCCAACCGCGTCAAGGCCGCCCCGGTCGTCTGGTCCGAGCAGGTGATCAAGGGTGGCGAGGTGTCCGCGGTCGTCCTCAACTCCGGCGGCGCCAACGCCTGCACCGGACCCCGCGGCTTCCAGGACACCCACGCCACCGCCGAGCGCGTCGCCGAGGTACTCGGCCACAGCGCCGCGGAGGTCGCCGTGGCGTCCACCGGGCTGATCGGCACGCTGCTGCCGATGGACAAGCTGCTGCCCGGCGTCGAGCTGGCCGCGGCTCAGCTGTCCGCGCACGGCGGCGAGAAGGCCGCCATCGCCATCAAGACCACGGACACCGTGCACAAGACCGCGGTCGTCACCGCCGGCGGCGACGACGGCGCGGCCTGGACCGTGGGCGGCATGGCCAAGGGCGCCGGCATGCTCGCGCCCGGGCTGGCGACCATGCTCGTGGTCCTCACCACCGACGCCGACGTGTCCGCCGCCGACCTGGACGCCGCGCTGCGCGCCGCGACCCGTACCACCTTCGACCGCGTCGACTCCGACGGCGCCATGTCCACCAACGACACGGTGCTGCTGCTGGCCTCCGGCGCGAGCGGAGTCCGGCCGGCGCAGGCGGAGTTCGCCGAGGCGGTACGGGCCGTCTGCGACAGCCTCGGGCGGCAGCTCATCGCCGACGCCGAGGGCGCCAGCAAGGAGATCAAGGTCGAGGTCGTGGGCGCCGCCAGCGAGGACGACGCCGTGGAGGTCGGCCGCTCCATCGCTCGCAACAACCTCCTCAAGTGCGCCATCCACGGCGAGGACCCCAACTGGGGCCGGGTGCTGGCCGCGATCGGCACCACCTCCGCCGTCTTCGAGCCGGACCGGCTGAACGTCGCGATCAACGGCGTGTGGGTGTGCAAGAACGGCTCGTTCGGCGAGGACCGCGACCTGGTCGACATGCGCTACCGCGAGGTCCACGTCGTGGCGGACCTCGCGGCGGGCGGCGCGGAAGCGGTGATCTGGACCAACGACCTGACCGCGGACTACGTCCACGAGAACAGCGCGTACAGCTCATGACGACGACCTCCGCGGCCCCCGCGGCACCGGCCACCCCCACCCGCAGGCACACCGCCCTGCCCAAGGCCCGCACCCTCATCGAGGCGCTGCCCTGGCTGACCCGCCACCACGGCAAGGTGGTGGTGGTCAAGTTCGGCGGCAACGCGATGGTCGACGACGACCTCAAGCGCGCCTTCGCCCAGGACGTCGTCTTCCTGCGGCACGCCGGGCTGCGGCCCGTCGTCGTCCACGGCGGCGGCCCGCAGATCAGCGCGCAGCTCGACCGGCACGGCCTGGTCAGCGAGTTCCGCGCCGGGCTGCGGGTGACGACGCCGGAGGCGATGGCCGTCGTGCGGATGGTGCTCGCCGGGCAGGTGCAGCGCGAGCTGGTCGGGCTGCTCAACGAGCACGGCCCCTTCGCCGTCGGCCTGACCGGCGAGGACGCGCACACCATCACCGCCACCCGGCACCGCCCGCTGGTCGACGGCGAGCCGGTCGACATCGGCCGGGTCGGCGAGGTCACCGACATCGACACCGGCGCGATAGAGGCGCTGCTCGCGGACGGCCGCATCCCGGTCGTCTCCTCCGTCGCCCGCTCCGCCGACGAGGCCGACGCGGCCGGCGAGGTCTTCAACGTCAACGCCGACACCGCCGCCGCCGCGCTGGCCGCCGCGCTCGGTGCGGAGACCCTGATGGTCCTCACCGACGTCGAGGGCCTGTACGAGAACTGGCCGGACAGCGACGAGGTCATCAGCCGGCTCACCGCCGGCGAGCTGGAGCGGCTGCTGCCCGACCTGGCCAGCGGCATGGTCCCGAAGATGGAGGGCTGCCTGTACGCGGTGCGCCACGGCGTGCACACCGCGCGGGTCATCGACGGCCGGGTGCCGCACTCCATCCTGCTGGAGATCTTCACGGACGAGGGCATCGGCACGATGGTCGTGCCGGACGCGGAAAGGTCTGCGACATGAGCGGCGGCATGAGCGGCAACGCGGAGCTGACCGAGCGCTGGCAGGGCGCGCTGATGGACAACTACGGCACCCCGCGCCTGCCCCTGGTCCGCGGGGCGGGCGCGAAGCTGTGGGACGCCGACGGCAACGAGTACCTGGACTTCGTCGGCGGCATCGCCGTTACCTCCCTCGGCACCGCCCACCCGGCCGTCGTCGAGGCCGTGTCGAAGCAGATCGCCACGCTGGCGCACGTCTCCAACCTGTACGCCGCCGAGCCCCCGGTGGCGCTCGCCGAGCGGCTGCTCGAACTCGCCGGCCGGCCCGGCCGGGTGTTCTTCGCCAACTCCGGCGCGGAGGCGGTGGAGGCCGCGTTCAAGATCGGCCGGCTGACGGGCCGTACGCACATGGTGGGCACCGAGGGCGGCTTCCACGGGCGCACCATGGGCGCCCTGGCGCTGACCGGACAGCCCGGCAAGCAGGAGGGCTTCGGCCCGCTGCCGGGCGAGGTCACGCATGTGCCGTACGGGGACGCGGAGGCGCTGCGCGCCGCGGTGACCGAGGAGACCGCGCTCGTGATCGTCGAGCCGGTGCAGGGCGAGAACGGCGTCGTCGTACCGCCGGACGGCTATCTCGCCGCCGCCCGTGAGATCACCAGGGCCGCCGGCGCGCTGCTGGTCCTGGACGAGGTGCAGACGGGCATCGGGCGTACGGGTCACTGGTTCGCCGCGCAGGCGCAGGGCGTGGAGGCGGACGTCGTCACCCTCGCCAAGGGCCTCGGCGGCGGCCTGCCGATCGGCGCCACGCTGGCCTTCGGGCCCGCCGCCCGCCTCTTCACCCCCGGAAGGCACGGCTCCACCTTCGGCGGCAACCCGGTCGCCTGCGCCGCCGCCCTGGCGGTGCTGGACGTGATCGCGGCCGACGGGCTGCTGGCGCAGGTCAAGCGGGTGGGGGAGCGGCTGCGGGACGGAATCGGCCGACTCGGGCACCCGCTGGTCGACCATGTGCGAGGCGCGGGCCTGCTGCTCGGTATGGTGCTCACCGAGGCCGTCGCGCCGCAGGTGCAACAGACGGCCCAGGCAGCGGGATTCCTGGTCAACGCGGTGGCGCCGGACGTGATCCGGCTCGCCCCGCCGCTGATCCTCGGCGAGGCGGAGGCGGACGCCCTGCTTGCCGCGCTGCCGGCCGTGCTCGACGCGGCGGGTCCCGCAGCCTAGCCCCGACGAGCCGGAGAGTGACATGTCCGAGGAGCACAACGGTCCCGCAGTGCCGCACACGCGCACGGCACGCCACCGCAGGATCGTCGACATCCTGAACCGGCAGCCGGTCCGCTCGCAGAGTCAACTGGCCAAGCTCCTCGCCGACGACGGCCTGACGGTGACGCAGGCGACGCTCTCCCGGGACCTCGACGAACTGGGCGCGGTCAAGATCCGCAACACCGGCGGCGAGCTGATCTACGCGGTCCCCTCCGAGGGCGGCTTCCGCACCCCGCAGGTGCCGCTGGGCGAGTCGGCGAAGGAGGAGCGCATGGCCCGCCTCGCCGGTGAACTGCTCATCTCCGCCGAGGCGTCCGCGAACATCGTCGTGCTGCGCACCCCGCCGGGCGCGGCGCAGTTCCTCGCCTCGGCGATCGACGCGGCGGAGCTGACGGCGATCCTCGGCACGATCGCCGGCGACGACACCCTCATGGTCATCAGCCGCGACCCGGCCGGCGGCCAGTCACTCGCGGACCACCTGCTGAAACTGGCCGAACGCGAACGCTGACGCGATACCCGCGCCGAAGGCGCGCTGAGCGGCGCCGCCGGTGTGGGTGGGTGTGCGGTTGTGTGGCCGGGCGGGGCGCGGGGCGGAGCCTTCGTAGCGGCCGAGGTCGGCGCGGGTGGTGGGGGCGCAGCCCTGCGGGGTACGGGGTGCGGAGCCTCCGGGTCGTTCTGCGGGTCCGCGGAGTCGGTGGGACGGGGGTGCGGTCTTCGAGGCATGTCCGCGCCGGTGGTGTCGGGAGCGGGGTAGACGGGCGCGGCCCTGGCGGATTGCGCTCGGGGCCCCGGCGCGGCCGCAGGTGGCGCGGGCGGCGGCATCCGGGCGCAGCCCTTCGCGGAATCCGTGGCGGAGCCCCCGGCAGGGGCCGCGCCTAAGGTGCGGGGACCGGGGGCTGCTGGGCGGAGCCCTCGGGTCGGCCCGCCCGGGGAGTGCGGGCGCAGCCCGCAGCGGAGTCACGGGGACGGAGTCCGCGGCGGAGGTGCGGGCGGGGTGTGAGGGCGCAGCCTCTGCGGGGGTGCGGGGGCGGAGCCCCCGGAAGTCCGCGCCGGTGGCACGGGTCGGGGGATCCGGGGTGCGCCTCTTCGCGGGGGTGCTGTCTCGAATACACAGCTGACGCAGCCGACGACGGTAGAGGTGTAGATCTCGGTGGGCG